>DDFD01000079.1 GCA_002337005.1 Flavobacteriales bacterium UBA1937
TAACAATAACTTGTATTTAATATGATTTACATCATATTATAAAAATAAGTTGAAATTTCCCTTTTAATCTAGTACCTATAAAAAAAACACCTCAAAAAAGGTGTTAAATGATGATAATATAAAAGTTAAACAAAATCTAACTTCAATTTCTCTAAATCTGCAATCTTTATTCGTTTTCCTGAAAATATGAGGATATTTTCGTTTTCCATTTCTGAAATTACCCGATGCATAGTTTCATAGGTTGTTCCTATATATGCCGCCAAATCTGTCTTGGTTAGTTCAGCTTTTAAAACATTGTCTTTATCAAGCCCTAAATGATCGATAAAATATAAAAGGTTAACGATAAAACGTTCCTTTACAGACAACTGAAATAAACTTCCCATCTTTTGTTCAGACCAGTGCAGTTCCTCTGCGTAAAACATCATCAATTCATAAGCAAAAGTATTATTGGTTTTCAACAAGGTTTTAAAAAAATCCAGTTCTACAAAGCAGAGAACAGAATCTATCATTGCCATGGCAGAAATTGGAGAAAGTGAATTAGCCCTTGAAATTCCGCGGTGTCCGACTATATCGCCTTTTTTACCAAATCTCACAATCATTTCACGCTCTCCCCAATGCTTATGAACTTTTACAAAACCATCCTGTATAAAGTAAACTCCTGACATCTCATTCCCTTCCTCTATGAATTTTTGCCCCTTTTTAACCTTGATCAAAAACCTTTTTAGGTCAATCATCTGCCACCAATCCTGCGTTATGTTTTGACACATAAAACACGTATGACTACATTCACTTAATTTTTTATTCATAGTTGAAAACTGAAGGATGTACTGCAAATGTAGATGAATACACTTTGAATAACAAATAAACACATTAAAATGCGTCTTGGCTTAAAAGATTAGTGAAGAAAATATTTGTTTAATATTTCTCCAGATCTTAAATCTTTTAATATTTGATTCGTTTTTAACTTATCGAGTCCACCTAAACTTGAAATCCATTTTCCCGTTTTAATGAAATCAAGAATATTTAGTAATTCAGGGTATTTTCTTTGGATTTGTTTTTCATTCAAACCCGTGTACAAAGCGACTTTTAAACTAATTTTTTTATAATATTTATTAAAATTAGCAACTCCATTCTCCACCCATAAAAATTACACATGTAATTGTTTCACTATATTTTAAAAGTAATTTTTCAAACGTCTCGGGATTTAGTATTTTTCCATTTTCTGGATTCCAGAGATGCTCAGAATGACAAAGAGGAAAGAAAAATGTTTATTATTACTACCATTGTAATTCCATATGTGGTTACAGGCATAGTTCCAGTAAAGTAAACTTGGCATTTGAAAATGAACTCCTTAAATAAGAATATCATGATGGAATTAATAAATTACTAAAAGAAGTCATCTTAACAAATTTTAAATACATACAGAAAAATATTGATCTTCAGAAAAAAGAAATTTCTGAGCAGATTGTTAATTTGAATAATCGTTTAGATAGCGCAAGAGAAAAATATTTACAAGATCGATTAGATTTTGATGATTATCAGATTATCAAAAATGAAAGTAAGCAGAAAATTGATAATTTAGAAATGGCCTTGCAAAATCAAAAACTTTCAAGTAAAAATACTGATATAAAAGTTAAACTTGAACAAGTACTGGATATTTTGCCAAACTTTTCTCAACTGTATATAAAAGGCGATAATTATACAAAAAGTTCGATATTGTGTTCGATATTGGCTGAAAAATTGGGATTTCAAGAAACAGCATTTCGAACACCTAAATTGAATTCAGCATTAGCTCAAATACTATTGATTAGCAATCAATTACGAAGTAAAAAAAAAGGAAAAACCACTCCTAAAAGTAATTTTTCCCGCCAAGTGACCCCGGAGGTTCATTTTTCGAACACATTTATAGAAGATTTGGATAAACTTGCTACACTCTCATCATTCATTATCTCATAAAACATTATCTTACGGTATATAATTCTTTTTCGGGTAACTTCATATTTCTTTCATTTTTTTAAGATTAAATAGTTAAATTACAGATTCTAACCATAAAACTCAACACAATGAATAAAAGACTATTATCATTGATTTTTTTCTGTTTGTATAATATGACGTTTGCTCACGTAGAAAAAAAAGGAGAGAATGCATGTAATGATTCTACAACGATTAAAGAATTCAGACAGATTCTTAATTTACAATTTTCAAAAATAATTACTGGAAGTAATTTTTCTACTTTTGGTAACTATGCTTCGATTAAAACCACAGAAGAAACTTTAGGTTTTTCAGCTAGTATTTTAAGAAAAAATGGCAATATATTAACTCTTAAAGCTTCTGGCGGTGCTAGTGAGGGAATTTCAGGTTTTTTCGATAATAGCAAACTGAATACCAATATTTCGGGAGATTAACATATCATATCCTTATCAATCCTTTTAGTAACAAAAGTATTAAACGAAATTCTTTCGAACGTGATAGATTAAAAACAGAATATCAAAAAACCGAAGATACCTATAGAGCTGATACTATTGCTAATAATCATAAGAAAGAATTGTTAGATTTAAAAGTGAAAATAGAAAAATTTAATATTAAAAAAAAATAACATTAACACTTCGCTGAATACTGTTTTATCTCAGCTTAAATTAAATGAATCTGAAAAATTACAATTGAAAAGAGACAGCCTTTTGTATGAAGTCGAAAAAAATGAATTAGATCTCAACATCGCAGAAAGACAGAAAAAAGAATTTGAATCTGAAGAGTATTTTCTGGCAGCAAGAGAAAAGATTGATGAAGCATTTGACAAAGCAAAAGAAGACAACAATTCTAAAGTAGTCAATCAAGCAATAGCAGGAATAAATATATATTGGATCTCCATTGGTTACGGTATCAGAAACGATGGCTTTAAATTATTTAATTCAACTTTAGATTTTTCAAATCAAATACAAAAAAAAGAAGCTTTAACCCATACTTTTAACATTGCTATTTCACATTACAATTGGAACATTGTCAAAAATAATACATTTTGGTCTGCAGGAGCGAGCGTTAAAGCGGGGAATAATTTTACAAATCTTGACAACATTAAAGTGAAAGATTTTGAAGATATAACTACCAATCCAACTAGCTTACTCAGAACAGAGCGTATATAAAGGTGTATTTGAAGATAATCTTAAAGAGCTAAAACTATTTTTCGATTATTATAATTTTTTTAAAGTGTCTGGAAGTAATAATATTGCCATTCACTTAAGACCGGCATTACTAGTTAGAGAAAATAACAAGCCAAATTCTTCTGTATGGACAGGCATTGTCTTACCATTCAAAAAAGCAGACGATATCTCATAATTTGTAAATCTCGAAATTTTCTATTGTCTTAATGATATTTTTAATACTTCTGACAGTAAAAATAGTTTGATAGCCAGAAATACCATTGGCTTATCAGCAACTTTTCCTATTAATTTTTACCAAACTAAAACTAATAACTAACTATGATTTATTTCCAAGTAGTATGTCCTCAGCACAACTTTCAAAGCAACCTCTTTGTAAAAAGAATTGATGCCATACGAAGTGCAACAGCACATAGAAAAGCAAAACCAGGATTGCATAATATTCAAATTTTAGAAGTTTGGATAGCAAATGAAAATATTCAGGTTCGATCTACGGAAAATCTGAAATAGAACTGATAAACTATATATTTGAATGTATCAAATTAAAATATAAGAAACTGATTATCTATAATTATCCTAAGTTTTTTTTATTTAATGGTAAAGGTTCAAATATGGAGTTTTTAATTAAGTTCATATCTGAACCTTTACATAAAAAGAATACAACTAATTGTAATTCTTAAGTACAGTTCTTATTCCAAACAAATAAAATACTAACACCTATATTTTCTCGTCCTTATAGTTTAGTTATGTCTAAAGACATAATAGGGATTGGCTAATTCTTGGTGTAGTTGACATATATTAATAGAATTCTTCCATAAAATCTCTTCTTTGCTCGTATTCAATGTCTTGTTTCTTCCAAATAATTTTTTGTTCAAAATGATCAATATGCTCAGAGTAGTCTAAAATATCTGGCAAGGTATTTATCATTTTAATAATGTCCTGATAAAATTCAATTTTCTTTTGAATTATTGGTACCCTACTACCCGACCAACTTTCTGTTCTTCCAAAATTAATTTTCTTAGTTACTTCAATATTTTTATTAACAAAAAGAAATTCCTTAAAATAATCTATAAACCAAGCGTTGAAATTATGATAGACTACTTCGGAAAGCATAATTAAAACTTTTTCATTATCATTATGTTTCCGTATAAGGTGTAAAATTAGATTCTTCATTTTTTCTGTAGCATTCTCCTCAGCGCTTGTATGTCTGAATAATGAATAGATATCTTCTTCAATTAAAAAAGAAAATTGTTCTTTTTCTATTGCTGTTAATAACAAATCTTCTATGAGTTCTCCATATTCTTCATACTCCCATAATGCATCGGTATTGATATTTTCCAATCTAATTCTTGATGAATAACTTAATCCAATTTTACCATTCTTTAAGCTATCATTAAGGAAGTTATGATCAATATCTAAAATTGCTTTTAACTCTTTCCCCCTGTAATCAAAATGAGGGTCTATTTCATACTGAGACCAAAATGAATCTTTTAGAAGCTGTGTATGATGAGTAAAATAAGAAGCACATTCTTCACAAAAATGTAGTCCGAAATCACGCGTTGTCTTACGTGGATTTTCAAGAATTATACTTGTGAGGTAAGTTATGATATTATGATTTTCTAACTTAGGTTTATCACTTTTATACCTGCTAAACACATTATCATATTTTAAATAATCTAGCATACGATGAATGTATAAATATTCATTTTTACTTTGGAAAACCTGTATTAATATATTTAAGAATGACTCATTGACTTGTTCATCTGGTATCATTGTTACCAATACAGATTCCCAATATGGTTTCCCTTTAAAATCATATTCATTCATTAGATTTAAAAGTTCATTTGCTGTCATAATCTTTTCACTCATAGTTACATTCATAACAAATGCACGTAAAGGATAGGATACTTTACCACTAAAAAACAATCTTAATGCACTTTCAAATTCTGATTTACTTTTCCTTGCAATTATAGAATAGATATCAGTAATTGCGCCTTCTATATGCCACGCATTACTATCTTTTTGCTGATTGTAGAGCTCATCAACATTTAAAAAAAACTTCTCCAGATTCTGCCAATCATTCTCATTGACAAATTTTTCAAATTCTTGCCTTTTTTCCTTTTCACTTTCCTCAATTGACTTATCTCGTCTATATTCCCAACTCGCTGTTATAAATTTTGAAAGTTTTATAATGTCGGATTCAATAAACCCATTCCAACTATCTGGGAAATCTACGCCCGCATCTTTCAAATGTTTGGCAAGAACATTCACAAACTTACAATGAGCATACTGATTATTATCTAATTTTTTTGAAATCCAATCTTCATATATTGGAAGTTCTTCTACAAAAATAGTCTTGTCAATATCTCCACCAGGACGTACAATTTTATTCAACAGTTTTTGAAACTGTTCGTTTTCAACATCATACAACTCATAAGCTTTGTTAAGGATACGATTTCTTAACGCAATTAAAGAGTCAGATTTAAATAATCTAAAGTTCAAAATTGTAAATGCTGAACCTTTTGCTGAACCGAATTCTGTAAATTCCCAACCCAGCAATTTTTCCGATACATTTAGAAAAATGCCGTTGGCAATTAATTTTTCTACATCAGTCAATTTTTCATTTAACAGCACATCAAATAAGATATTCTGGCGCAAATAACCTTTTTCTAAATCTTCAACTCTATAACTAAAATAGTCATTTACGAATTTTAAAACTTCAGGTATACGACTTGGATTCTTCGCTACCATCTTTAATGTTAATTCTAGTGATGGAACTAATAATTCATTTGGATGATTCCAAAAATTGCGTAGTAATTCAAAATGTTTAGTCGCTTTTGTATGGTCGTTATGAACGTAACTAAATTCAAACTTTTCAGGATATTCTTCTTGAGAAAGTCCGTTAATCCATTTTTTTAAATAGATTAAACAATCCCGTCCTTTATAAAACCAAAAAAGACTGTAAAATTCATAAAATTCTTTGTCAGATTTTAACTGTGAAATTACCTCCTGCAAATGAGGCAAGACTAGGTCTTTTACGTGAAAATAAGCAAACGTATTATTTATATCAATGAGTGTAGCACTAATTCTATGTGAATATTTTTCAATGAAAGCCATTATCCAATTTGCATAATTAATAACAGCGGACTTCTTATCAGTAAAACATTTGTAAAAAGCATAGGTAGCCAAAACTTGGTCTGATACTTTTACAATTTCTTCAGAATAAACATCAAGAATTTCACTATTATGAAGCTCCATTATTGCTGACCATAATTCATTCCAATCAATTCCAAATTTGGTTAATAAAACATCCTTCAGTTCTTCATTATTTCTATCCAAAACTCCAAAAAAAGTTACAATTGCCAATGATTTGAGAATGATGGGTTTATTAAATATTCCTATTTCTTCAGATATCTTTTTAAAATATTTTTCATAAAGCAACACAGGGCTATCCAAATAATTAGTTTCTGCTTCTGGGAAAACTGAATTAGTTGCCATCAAAGCTACTCTGGCATTTCCTTTTGCTAATTCAACGATTTTTCTTTTAATGTCTGGATAATGCTTCAAATTAGGTAAGGCAGCAATAATTATTTTTCCAATTTCCTCATCCTTAAACTCTTTTATATTTAATTCTCTATGCGTGTAATTTTCAAGAGTATGCGAAACTTGTTTTTTCACATAGTCTCTCCAGAAAGACGCTTTTTGCCTACCTCGATAAACTCTTTGTTCCATTTGTAGAAGGTGAACTCCTGAAAAGCATATTTTCGGCAGAGTTAGGCAATGGATGTTTCTATTCTGAGTGCATCATAACAAGGATTTTTTGCTCAGCCGTGAAAATTCTTCTGATTTTTCTTCTGATGTCTTTCAGATAAGTCTCCGGCGTGGACTTCTTTTCTGTTCTCATAATATTCAAATTCAATTATTAAATGATTACAAAAAGCACTATCTTAATTTTAGTTTAAATCAATACACTTTTTGCTGACGATTTACACTAATTTTTAAATTCATTTTTTATAGTTTTTTTTAATTATTTTACCCTCTTTATTGGCTCGATAATATAAGAATATACCGATTAATAATAAAAAAAGAACCGTTACACAAGAACCCTCAATACCAACTGCCCCACCAGTAAATATTATCGGACCTTCAAACCTTGATTTAATAATTGTTCCCAAATTATTTAATCCCGTTAGATTTGAGCCATAAAATGGTTGCGCAAAATTCCAGCCAAGATGAAAGAAAAAAGGCAGCCAAATTCTTTTCGTATAAATAAAAAGCATCGACATCGTAAACCCCCAACACAAATCAAAAAAAAGGCTAAATAGATTGGCATTTGGATTAAAAACGTGCGATGTTTCAATTAACATAGAAATTACCAATGCAATGTGAGTCCCAAGCCATTTTTCTAATTCACGTAAAATTAATCCTCTATGAAAAAGATCCTCAATTAATGCAGCAACTACTAAAGTTGTAAATAATCTTATAGGATATTTGGCGGTTGATATTTCAATGAATTTATAGTATCCTAATAAATAGAGAATAAAAATAGACAATGAAATGGTTAAAAATCCTACTGCAAAACCCCCAAACATTTCTTTTGCTAAATATTTTACAGAAAGTTCTTTTACTTCTCTTTTATCATAAAAACGGAAAAGGAAGTAATAGCTAAGCAATAGAGTAAAAAACGAAATAATATGAATAAATGGGGCAGCATAATCTTTGTTTTGAATTAAGCTGTAGAATATTGGCTTTAAAATAAAATTTTGAGTTCCTACAAAAATTGAAAAGCAAATAGTAATTCCCAAAATAATTTTTGTAATTGGGAAATACAAGATTTTTTTGATTAATTGATTCATGATTGATTAAAGAATTGATTAAAGACTAGAGGAAAAGAATTCGAAATTGTAACAAAAAAACGATTTTAATTTCTCCTTTTTTTAGACTTACTGCTTACAACCCAATATAGCAATAGATATCACGGCAAAATAGAATGATAAACGGCAAATCATTATAAACAAGCTTAAAATGCGTTTACAATTAATTGTAAACAATTGAAGAGAAAAAATCACTAAAGGAATGCGAGATTTCTTATTTTTTCAATACTTTTCAAAATAGTTTTTAAAGTATTGAAAATCTTGCATTCAAAATATATTCAAAAAGTATTTACAAATTTTCATATAGAAAATCCACGATTATTTATTCCTTACAAGTTTACTGATGCTGTATGCTTTTGTGTAAAAAGGATGTAGCACATTATCCTTGGATAAAACGCTGGTGCATTTTAGAACCAAAGTATCTCCTGAATAGGTTACGTCAAATTTCGCAACACCGTTTACGAATTTCGGATTTAGCCCATATTCTGCTTCTGTAAAAAGATGACCATCCTTAAAGTAAAATTTTCCTGTATTTATAACAGTGCGGTTCATTCTGTTAAGTTTTTCTTCATCTGTCATAACCCATGAAACACCATTTGAATCATCGCTTGACCAACAGAAACTATACAGTTTACCAGCAAAAATTACGTGACTCTGTTTGGGGAAAACGCTTGATTTAGTGCCATCATTATTAATATTTTCAACTTTGACAATCTTCCATGAACCATCAATTGAACGTGGTTTCCATAAATTAAAACTTGATACAGAAAGTATGGCAATTAAGCCTAAAACTACTGATAACGATTGTAATTTCATATTTTTAAAGAGTTTTTTAATTTTATTTTTTGAAGATCCCCGCATTTAGTTCCGCGCCAAATGTGCCTCGTTTCACATGTAGATAATCTTTGTTAGCAGGGTTCATTTCCAATTCAATCAAGCCTTTTTGTTTTATATTGTTAAAAATTAGAAAATCTGAAGCATTTTGAGACTTTCCAGCCGGACCCGAACTGTAACCCATTACAGCAAAATTATCTGCGATAATTGAATCGTAAATTTTATACTTAGTGTTAAGGCTACTTTCCCGAATCCACGCTGTATTGCTTTTTGTGATGATGTTGTTACGGAAAACAAAATCGTTTTCACTGGTTTGCACAGTCCAAATCCCACTAAAACTGGCACCATATACTAAACAATTTCTCATTGCATCTCTCTTACTTACACCATCATCAGCAAGCCAAAATACAACTGGATTCTTACAGTTGTAGAACACACAATGTTCCACTACGACACCATTACCATTTGCTATAACACCCACGTGTAAAGGCATTACATTTTTGTCTCCCATGAAAACACATTGAGTTACTACGAGGTCATCCAGATTTTTTCCACCTCTCCAAATCGGATATGACCTTCTCAATTGATTTTCTTTCATATATTCGAAATCTAAACCTCCCAAGAAACGTAAACCTTGGATTGTAACATGGCTTACCTCAATATCAAATCCAAATGCAGTTTCCCCAAAATCGTCTTTCTGCAAGGGAACTGCCGTTACAATTGTAGGCATTAATTGCGGGTTCCAATTGACATCATCAGGCAAAATTTCTGCGCGAATTGTAATCCGATTATTTACAGATAGATTTCTGTTATTCTTCAACAAAGCAGTCTCTGAAATCAAATATCTACCTGCAGAAATAATAATTTCTGCGCCACCACTTTGATTATCGCTATTAACTCTTTTAGTTACTTCGGTAATTGTTTTTAGGGGTTTTTCTTTGGAACCCACATTGTTGTCACTACCAATATCTGCATTTACAAAGTAACGCTGTTGAGCAAATACATTGAAACTTAAGAAGATTAAGATTTGTGTCAAAAGTTTTGTTTTCATTGAATTTTAATTGTAAAATAAATATTAAAAAATAGCTTTAAAGTTTGTTATTATCTTGAATTGTTTTTTCTTCAGATATATATTGAATGGTCACACATCCTACTTCACTTAAATAACCAATAGGTGCATTATTAGGATCATAGCCAATTTGATTAGTGTCAATACTTAAAAAGGTCACTTTCAGGTTACGAAAATTCCATTTTGTTTCATAATAATCTAAATTCTTTCCAATGGGTGTCAGAATTGAATAGTTTTGTTTTGAAGATGGATTACCATATTTTTTAACCAAAGTTTGAAAAACGTTTGAAGCATTATGAATATTAAAATAAAATCTAATCCCTGTAATTTTATGATCCTGAATTCCGATCCAGATATCTTCTCTATCTGCAATTCCCGGCCTAGTATCTTTGGAATATATTAATTTAACTTTTTGGTTGTTGGGAGGTATTATGTCGGGTAGGTTTTCTGCACCCACTGTTCCGGGAGTTGGACTTTCTGTATAGTATAGACCGATACGTTGAAAACATTTGTCTTTTTGGGGCTGATTTTCGGTGTAAACATACATTTTTGAAATGTTTGGCTTTGCACCTATTAAGCCTCGGTTTTTATTTTTTTGGACAGAAATTCCATCTTTTGAGGAACTTTCTGCAATCTGAAACGCACATTCTCTGATATTCATGGGCTCTCCTAATTTCAAGTCAAAAACTTTTAAATCCTGGGCATGAACAATGATGTTTCCAATAAAAAAAAGAATTATTTTTTTCATAGATTGATTAAAATTTTATTTGATTTAATAATTTAAATAGGTCTCTCTATTTTATGAATTAAATTATATTTTGTCTGAAGTAAAAATAATTGGAAGTGTAACATTTATATATACTGATAAATCAGTATTTTTGTGATCAAGATTATTTTAGACAAATATCTTAGGAAGGTTACATTTTCATCGAGAATAGTAAATATCACATTTTGTTAATTTTTCAAAAACAGATTCAAATCAAGGATATACCGATTGTAGAAATCATAAAAAATCTTTAATATCTCTTGGTTTCGTAAAGTGGCTTTACTTGATTTGTTATAGGTAAAAATGGACTCAGGATAAACTTCCTCATATCTGTAAGGAGCAGAAAATTCGTAATAACCAAATGGTAAATTATTTTCTGATGACACATCATCATTATTATTAATCAATAATTTCGCTCCAACAATTGAAGAGTAAATTTCGTTTTCAAAACTTATCTTCACAAAGCCATCACCGTAATCCAAATAGAAAAAATTCTTGGCGACAATATCAGCCTTACATTTGTCTTTTTTACAGATGAAAGAAAAATCCCTGAAAACTATTCTGCTTTCTCCTGACAAAAAAGGCTGGTAAACAAAGTTTTTCTCTTTAATGAATCTGAAAATCTTGTCCTTAATCTGCTCTTTGTTGAGATTAGGGAAACTAAGCATTATACTTTTATTTGGGATATAAACCCCAAAATGTTCAATTTTGAAATAAGATTCCTGCGATTTTAATAAGATAGCCGAAAAAAGAAAAAGCATTATTAACAAATTTTGTTTCATCTTGTCCCTATATTTACTTTTACAATTACATTATTTTTGTCCGTATAAAAATCATAGAAATCGGTAAAGTCATAAGAATACCTATTGTCTTTGCTTGTTTCTTGATGCAAAATATTTCCAAATTGGTCAGAAACAACATATCCAGGTTCATATTTGCCGCTATTTCCATAATATCTTGTTTCATAAGAATAAACGGTGTAGCCATTTGGAGTTTCATTTTTCTTTGTAAAATTTCCCCATTTATTTATTAATTCTGTAATACTTGCTCCTGCCCAACTTGTTATGTTGAATATCTTTCGCTGACTATCTGCAAAGACTTTTTCCTTGTTCAGTCTTCCTTCTAGTTTAGTACTACTATTTGCAAGTGATTGCGCTTTAATGATTTGTGGCAATAATATTATTATACCAAGAATAATGATAGTCGTATTTTTCATTTGATTTAATTTATTCATATTTGATTTGCTTTTTTACCCCTTTCAAAATGAGCCATAATACCATATAAACTTCACCGATCCAAGTATATTGGCTTATGGTAATTTTAAATTCCGGAAAAAGGTAATGAAATCCGCGAGATAGCCTATGCAGGTAATGAGGAGTAAAAATCCTATAATTTTTGGAATATACTTTGACTTAATGATTAAATAACCCATTGGTAGTAGCCAAAGACCAAAGAAAATATTTGTAATTTTAATCCCATATTCGTGCATATTTAGGAATAAATATGAAAGTGATTTTCTGTCTTGGTCAGAAAATATAACAAAATATTCTGATTTTTGAGTGATGAATAAAACAGCAATATTATTCAACTCATTTAACAAAGTTATGGGAGCAAGTACCAATGTAAAAATTACTATCCATTTAGCAATTCTGTAATTAACGGGTTTTAAAACTTCCGAAATAAAAACCGCAGTAGCAATTGTAACTAGTGCACAGAGAATTGCACTAACTATACTTAATCTAAAAATAAATTCGTTAGAGGTAATATTAGTAATTGTTTGCGACCAGGATGATTTGTCTATCAAAAACTTCGGTCCGTACATAATGCCAAAAACACCAAGTGGTATTTGTAGTAAGTAAAGTAAGCCTGCAATTCGGGTGATTTTTATTTGGGCAACCTTCATTTTTAAAACTTGATTAAATTACTATACTATCTAAAATATTTAATAGCTAAAATCACCTCAAAAGCAAAGAAAATTAAGAAAAATTCATTGCGTTTGAAGTCTTCAGAAGTAAATTAAATCATTGAATTTGGTAAACCAAGGCACCGGAAGTCGAGGTAAACTCCTGAGATTTTACCGAAGCATTGTTTATCAATATTTCCAATTTTACAGATTGGTTTGCGTTTGTACCATAAGCCAATGTTATGACATCTCCCTTGTTCACGGTTCTGTTAAATGTTTTTGTAAATGGTAGCGACGGAGTTGGTACATCTGTATTGCCGCCTGTCTCATTTGTGTATTTTATCAACGATGCGGAAGATGTTGTTGTGCTCGTTACTTTGTAAGTTATAGAAACCTGTTTAGGATATGTACTCCCACTTGGATTATCATCATTACTGTCGCTTCTGCAGGAATTAGAAAAAATAACGAGAATAACCATTAAAAAAATTACTGCTAGAGATTTAATTGTTTTCATATTTTTTTTATTTTAGTGATTAAAAATTGATATTTTTTTATTTTAGGTTAAAATTATCATTATATCATTTTGCAAAAGGTAGTAGGTCTACTAAAGGCACTTTAACATATACAAACGGAATTTCGATTATAAAAAATCAATTTATTCTTTTCCAAGTCCATGCTTTCCAAACAATGACTGATGTTAGAATGCTCTCCAAAAAAGCAAGCATTACATAAAAAATTCGCCATTCTGAAATTGATGTCATTCCAATAAAGAATGTAAATAAAGCAAGGAATCCCGCAATTGAGATATTTAAAATTCTGTTGATTTTAGGTTTTAAAATCAATGAAAGAAATATCATCAATGAAGGAACTGTGAGAAGTATGGTTGCATACAGTAATTTGTATGGCGTATTCAATAAATTTTTACCACTAATTAATCCTTCAACTTTTCCCGGAACATACAATTCAAAATAATCTCCATAGATATAGAGAAACATTACCGAAGTCCACAATCCTGCAAGTAAAATTTTAATATTAATATTAAAATCTTCAAACTCTGTTTTTTTATTTTTCATATTTCTATTTTTTTAGCAATAAATCATAAAAACTTAAGCTATAATGATACTAGTTCATTCGGCTAATTACTTTGGCCAAAAGTCAGTAGATTATTATCTGGATCAAGAATTGAAAATTCTTTTGTGCCCCAAGGTTTTTGTTCTAATTTTCCAGAAGAATGAATAGGTACTTCATCATTTAAGAATGATCGATATAAATGATCAATATCATCAGTTCTTATATAAGCCTGACCATAATTTTCTTTGGGGTCAAGATCAATAAATTTAAAGAAATGAAGCTCAACATCATCTTTTTTTACCAATAAATAATCATTATAATCAAAAGTTCCAATATCTTGAAAACCTAGAGTACCGTAGAATTTTTTAGTAACGAATTTGTCTCGCATGGGTAGTTTTGGATGAACATTTGTAAGCATAATTAAGGGGGCTATAAATTATTTGAATAGTTATGGGTTTGAGTGAAATAGGTTGTGGGGATTGAGTGAAAAAGTTTTTTGGAATAAAATAAAAAGGAGCGCAACAAAGAGAATAAGCCCAAATACAACCAACAATTGTTTTACTGAGATTTTCTGAATTTCATATTTGCGCTTGATATCGCACACTTCTCCCGGGCAATATTGTGCTTTGTCCTTTTTGATGAATCTATATATTTTACAACCAAAACAAATTCCGAAAGCCGATTCTGAAAACATCAAAATTAAACAAATGAGGCAAGCAACTCCTGTAATCGGACTAAAAGTATTCATAACGACTAAAAGAAAAAACATCACCAGGGAAATGGTGAAGCCAATAAACCATGCAAATTTTTTCTGTTCTGACCCTACATATTCCGGATTTTGGTTGCTTACAATCATTCTGCCTATAATCAACAAAGGCGCATATTTCGGATTAATGAATAACCGTGTGGAAAACTCTACCACAAAAATTGACAAAACATATTTTACAGGCACAAAGTTTCCATTGCTTAGTATTAAGACTAATGAAATAAATGCCATGAGAAACATTATTCCTGCAGTTGCTCGTATTTCTCGGTTATTGAGAACCGCAATTTCATAACCATTCACTATTTGTCCAAACTGTGTATTTTTATTCATATTTTTTTATCTTTAATTCTTAATTTCTTCTAATAAAAATTTCCAAAAACTGTTTTTGAACTTACTTTTAAACAAATCAAAATGTCCAATTTTAGAGACACCAAAATCTGCAGGAAATAAATGTTTTCTGGTTAGCTTCGCGTTCTGATATTGGTTGGTAAGCCAATCAACAGATTTTTCAGGAGCAAAAAAGTCATCGGCAACACTTATTGATAAAAGATTACATCTTATTTTGCTGAAAACCTCATCATCATCAGAAAAGTATCCAAATAAATAGTCAGGATTTCTGCACCATTTTGACCATTCATTTACTACATTTTTAGGTAAATTTTCCATTTTGCTAAATTTTTTGGAAGGCATATACCCAAAAAAAGAAGTAAGAAGAGGAAAGAGCAGATGCCAGTTTAAAAACATCTTAACTTCATTAAACCCTTTCCAAAATCCCCAAAAACCTGATTGTGCAGATACGAGAATAATTTTATTTAAATGAACTGATGATGATGCTAAACCAATTAATTGACCACCCACACTATGTCCTAAAACTACTTTTCTATGATTTGGAAATTTATCTATGGCGTATCTAATTACCATTTCTAAATCCTGGTTCCCCCAATCATGGAGAAACTCCTTATGCTTTTTAATATTTCCAGTTAATGACTTTCCTATTCCGCTATAATCAAATGTGATCACAGAAACGTTGTTTGAATTGGCAAACTCTGCAAAATTTTGATAAAATGACTGTTTGACACCCATTGCAGAAGCAATAATCAAAACGACATTTGAATTGTTATTTTCAAATAATTGCAAATCAATTGTATTCATTATTCAATCAAGTTTTTTTTTAAAAATCCGCTTTACGGAGCGGATTAACCATAGTGGTTGAAAAATTTAATTTGATATTAAGAAACTATGGCATTTAAAATTTATCCCAAAAAACTTTGGTCGTTAGTTTGTCACCACCAATTGCAGTGGAAGCATTACTGTAATTGGTTCCGTTTGTAGTTGCTTCCAAAGTTGGATACTGCAATCTAACCGGCACTTTCCCCTCAGCGTTCGGATTTGCAGTAGATGGTGCCTGCAATTGCGGATAATCTAATCTTCGATAAAAATTCCAAGAAATTAAAGGTTGATTGTACATAGCAACCCAAGCCTGTTCACCGATCGATTTTTTCCAATTTGTAGCATCATAAGGATGAGTACTGATATGATTTTGAGCATCTGCTGATGTAAAGCCCCATTCTAAAAATGAAGAGTTAACCGCAGAAGCATATAAATCTGATGGATTTCCTGCAATTCCAAATCTTGCCGATGCTTCCAATAGATAGAAGGCAACTTCTGTAGAAGTAATTATGTTGCCTGGTGTTGTTGGCGTATAAGCGAATTCTCCAGGTGCAGAAAAATCGGCAAATTCTCCAGGCTGGCCAATAACCTGCCCAATATAAGAACCATTAACATCCTGAAAATATTTTGAAATCCTTGCATCAGAAGTTGTATTAAGGTAATCTACAAATGGTTTTCCTGCAAAATAATCGTCTCTGTTTTTTGCATACACATTTTCATAAATAGGGCTGTAGTTTGGAGAGGATGATAAGTAGGAAAACTGAGCATTATCTGATACATTAATAATAACACCACCAGAAATAGCATCCGAAATGGTAGCCTTTGCTAAAGTAGGATTTACATCTGCTAAAGCAATCCCCAGTTTGAGGAGTAACGAGTTTCCAAATTTTTTCCATTGACCGATATTGCCATTGTATACAATATCTGCAGATCCGAACGCTCCACCGTTTTGCAATTTAGAAAGATCCTCTTTTAATCTCGTTATTAATTTCGGATAAATCTCAGAGTCGTTATCATAAACCGGAAGTGGAAATTCTGCATTATTTAGGGACTGTGTATAAGGTATATCACCATGAATATCTACCAAAATTTGATAAGTAAAAACCATCATCATATCGGCGATTGCCAATTGGTTTTGCTTCTTGACAGGCCAGGAGGAAAGTTCCGAAGGTGTAGGCTGATAACTGGAAATTAATTCTTTTGCTTTGTTCAGATTATTAAGCACATTTACATAATTATCTGTCCAAATATTATTGGCTACATTTCTGTTTGTGAAATCGTAATTGCTTTCGTTAACGTATGTAGTTTCCTGCCAATACTGCATGGTAAGCCTGAAATTGTTCTCATTTACATTCGGTGTATTTAGGAAGTCGCTTAGTTCTTTTTCGGCGTATGTTACAAGAGATTCAGAAGTTACATCGTATGTTGCATGCTGATCTTCGTTTACATTATCCCTTGTGCAACTCGACAGTAAAACTCCCAAAAAGATTGACAAAATTATCTTGTTTTTCATTTTTTTAACTTTTAAAAATTTACTTTTAGATTAAATGAATAGTTTCTGGTTGTTGGCATTACACCAGATTGATAGCCTTGGATATTTCCTGAAGACAACCCAGCTTCAGGATCGGCATACGGAAGATTTTTGTGGATAATCCAAAGATTGCTTCCTGAGACTCCCAATGTTAATCCTTGAATAAAAGTATTACCCAAAACTTTTTTGTCGAAAGTATAAGAAAGTGACGCTTCTCTTAGTTTTATATAACTAGCATCGTAAACGAATGCTGCTGTAGGAAGATCTGTACCTAAAACCTGACTTGACATTGACCTGTCTAAACGTATTGTATTCGGAATATAATTATTCGGATTGTTTGGATCTACCATTACACCAGGCAGAATAACACCACCACCATTACTAAGTTCATTTCTTATAGGATTTCCCAAATCATTTAATCCCACAGAATCTGCGTAAATACCGGTTCCGTAGCCATAGTATTGGTCTAAAGAAAATATTTTACCGCCTTTTTTCCAATCGATAAGGAAACTGAAATTGAAGTTTTTATATTTAAAACTATTATTCAAACCGGCAATAAAATCAGCCTGAAAACTTCCCAAATTATGGTTGGTATCCGATGTGGAAAGATAGGCTCCGTTTTCGCCCACTACTTTGTTGCCATTAGGATCATATACAAAGTCTGCTCCCCAAATGCTTCCATAATCTCCATTTAGAGGTGCATTTATTGTAATTCCTCCCTGCAAACTACCTATTGTGATATTTTCTATACCAGTTCTTAATTGAGTAACCTTAGTTCTTGGGTTTGACCAGTTAAGATTCATATTCCAGTTAAAGTTATCGGATTTAAGAGGTGTGATGTTTAATGATACTTCAAAACCTTTTGTAGTAAGCTCTCCAGTGTTTTGAATTTTGCTGATTGAGCCATTTGCAAGCGAAATTGGCAAAGGCAAGATTTGGTCGAAAGCAATATTACGGAACCAAGAAACATCAAAACCAAATCTATTATTGAATAGCTGAACATTGGCTCCGACCTCTAAATTTTTTAATTTTTGCGGCAACAAATCTGCATTTCTTAAGGTAGTATTAAATGAATATACCGGAGATTCTCCAAAGGCCGATTGCACAATATATCTGTTTCGTAACTGATCTGCTCCTGTGTCTGATCCAACTTCTGCATATGCAGCCCTTATTTTACCGAAACTTAGCCACTTTTCTTTGATTAAGTTAGAAAAGACGATACTTGCAGAAACAGATGGATAGTAATAAACAGATTTTTCAGAAGGCAAAGCCGTTGATTGATCCCGTCTAAAAGTTCCTTCAACATAGTAAGTATTCTTATATCCCAAAGATGCCTGTGCAAAAGCGCCATAAATATATTTTGATGTGTCAGAAATGATTGGTTTCTCCGGTGTCGCTGCAGAATTGGAAATAGTATAAAGATTAGGAATATATAATCCGCCAGAAGTTGTCTGCGCATTAGAGTAATTGGTCTGCACATTAATATTTCCCCCTAAAATTGCCTGCAAATTAAAATCATCTAACAATGTTTTTTTGTAGGTTGCGATTACATCATAATTGGTTTCTCTAAACCTTAAATTTGTAACTGCATAACCGGATGGTTGTTCCAGAGGATTAAAGCTAAAAAATGCAGGCACTGAACCAACAGCTCTTCTTTCTTCAATCATCATATTATATCCATCGATACCCATTCTTCCGAGAATGCTAAAGTCTTTTGAAATATCATAACTCAAACTAAAGTTTCCAGCAAAACGGTCGCGATTATCAGTCTGATAATTCTCGTATCTTTGAAAGTATGGATTATCCCAGTATTGAGGGGCAAGATTGGAAACGCTTTTAATGTTCCATGTGTAATTTTTTCTGAAATTTTCATATAGATATTGCTGTGTTTTCAGATCCACATTTGTAGCCCACCACTGCCGGAAATTGGTCATAATATTATCACCGTAACCGGTAGAATTTCTTCCTTTTGTATTTTGAGTGATATAATTTGCAAAGATGGTTGCAGTAAGCTTTTCTGTCAATTTATAAGATGCATTACCACCAAAATTATTTTTCATTAAAGAAGAATTTGGTAAAATGTCGGTTGCATTTGTATTAGCATAGCTTAATCTAAAAGATGCTTTATCATTACCTCCGCTAAAAGCAATATTATTTACTTGGTTAGTTCCTTTCTGGAAAAAAGTAATCGGTCCATTTTTGGTCATTACCCATGGTGTCTTTTTACCATAATTCTGTGAATCCGGAATAAATGC
Organism: Flavobacteriales bacterium UBA1937; assembly: GCA_002337005.1. Taxonomy (GTDB): domain Bacteria; phylum Bacteroidota; class Bacteroidia; order Flavobacteriales; family Weeksellaceae; genus Cloacibacterium. Next base: position 19,395 of record DDFD01000079.1, read on the forward strand.
ATCGTATTGCCAAACCAATAAATTAGGATCATAAGGCGCACCATAAGATGCATCGTGACCAAATAATGCTCTTGGACTTCCTTGGTAAGTTGCAAAAACATTTCCTAAATAACCTTGTCCATATTGTGTTTGATATTCGGGAAAAGTTGCTTTGTCTACAGCAGAAACCGTAATAGAACTGGAAAATTCCAAGCCTATACCTTCTTTATTCTTTTTCCCTTTTTTTGTTGTAATAATAATTGCCCCATTTTGTGCCCGAGAACCATACAGTGCAGTTGCAGCTGCACCTTTTAGAACATTTACAGATTCTATGTCGCTTGGGTTAATATCTGAAACGGGACTACCGTAATCATAACCGCCACCACCGTTTTGCTGAAAATTTGAATTAATGTTACTATTGATAATTGGAACACCATCTACAACAAAGAGTGCCTGATTATTTCCCAAAATACTCTTGTAGCCCCTTGAAACGGCATTAATGGAGCCTCCAAAATTGGTAGATTGCTTAATTTCCAAACCGGCAACTTTACCTGATAGATTGTTAAGAAAATTTGTGGTTGGATTTTTGTTGATTTCATCGCTCTTCACTTCCTGTGTGGAATATCCCAGCGATTTTTTTTCGCGTTTTATCCCTAAAGCAGTAACAACGACCCCTTCAATATTTTGGGTTTTCAAGGTATCTTTTTCCTGTGCAGAAACCAAATGTTGTCCCAAAAAAAAGCTTACACCTATCCCAATAATCTTTAGTTGATGTTTCATGATTTTGAATTTTGTTAAATAATTGTTAACCAAAAGTCAAAATTTGTTAAAGAGTAAAGAAAAAATATCTACAAACTGCTGTTAATGGTCTATTAATATTACAAGGTGAATGTAATACGTTGATATTTTTTATATGATAAGCGGTTTATATGTTCTACCAATTGGAAGTTTCTTACCATCAACCTGAATTTCGGAGGCGGATTTCGTTTCAATCTTAGAAATAGAAACAATGTAGGATTTGTGGATGCGGATAAATTGTTTTTTATCCAAAGCTTCCTCCATTCTACTTATGGGCAGCTTTACAATGAAGATTTCAGCTTTAGTATGGATATTGATGTATTCACGAAAACTTTCGATATAGAAAATATCATCCAGAAAAATCTTAATTTTCTTTTTGCCGATGTTTATATAGATAAAATTACGGTCGGCAACTTCCAGCAAAGCATCTTCTGCCTTTGCAGAATGCTTAAATTTCCCTATAGCAGTAAGGAATCTGCTGTAAGAAATTGGCTTCATTAAATAATCTACAATATCAAGCTCGTAACCTTCAACTGCATATTCATGATACGCAGTCGTTACGATTACAAATGGAGGATTTTTCATTTTTCTTAAAAAGTCAAACCCTTTTATTACCGGTAAATGCAGATCCAAAAAAATCAAATCTACTTTGTGAATATTTAGAAGACTACTTGCATGCACCACATCAGAACTTTTCCCAACGAGATTCAATTCTTTATCTTGTTTTACGAAATTTTCTATAATGTCCGCAGCAATGGGCTCATCTTCTACAATAATGCAGTTATATTTTCTATTAATTTTCATTATTCAAAGAGGATTTTTAGGGTGACAAAATAGAGATTTTCACTATCTACAATTGATAAGTTATGTTTGGTATACAATAACTCTAATTGTCTTCTGATATTATTTAGTCCTATTTTCGTGCTGTCCTTTGGAACATTCTGTTCTTTTGAGTTTTCTACTTCATATATAAGTATCTGGTTTTCAAGTCTTAAATCAATTTTTATAAAAGAATCAAATCTGCTTTCCGAGGCTCCATGTTTAAAGGCATTTTCAACAAAATGAAGCAGAATTAACGGAGAAATTTCCTGTGAGCTATTATCAATGAAATGATTAAAAACTACATTTACTGCTTTATGTCTAATCTTTTGGATGTCAATAAAATCCTGAATATTTTCAATCTCCTTAAGAATAGAGACTTTATCTTTTGCAGAGTCAAAAATATTATAGCGCATAATTTTGGAAAGCTTCAGAATAATTTCCGGAGTTTCATCTGACTTTTTAAGTGAAAGCCCATAAATATTATTGAGCGTATTGAAAAGAAAATGTGGATTTATCTGTGTTTTCAGAAATTTCAGTTCTGCATCTGTTTTCTCTTTATGTATTTCTGCTAATTTTTTCTGCGTTTCATTCTGCTGGATAAATTTCATAAAGCCCAAGGCAATTCCTACTGCAAAGACAATGTTCATAATAGCATTGAAAATACCAGATAAAGAAAAGCGGGTAGTTTCTTCAGCGTGTAAGAAATAATAGGGATAAACCAAATCATGACAAAGAATCCGATATAAAATCACAAAAAATACAAGGATAGCCAATATGGATATAACTTTGAAAAATTTGTTACTGATAAACTTTATTTTACCGTCAATAACTGCCAAAACAAGATAAAAAGCAGGAATCTCCGCAATAAGAAAAGTAAATTCTGAAACTACTGACAAAAAAAAGAGCTTCTTCAGCGTAAAATCTTTAAAAATTTCCTGGAGAAAAAGGAATTGCGCATTAACTTCAAAAAGATAATAGGCAATCCAAAAGTAGAGCTGATATTTTATATTTCGCTGAAGTTTCAAAACTATTAATTTAACTTAAATAAAAAGCAGACAAAGCTCTAACCATTTTACCTGTAATTTTAAACAAATCTACGAATTACAATCTAAAGTCTATAAACGGGAATATACTTTCTAAGGAAAAAGGATATCTTTTCTATTGCTCCCTATTTTTTTAGAGGTACAAAATTAAAATTTATACAATCCTTTTGGAAAAACAAAAGAAAGAAAACAAAATATTAAAAGGAAATTATATTCGATGCCGTTTCTTCCACCACCAACGACGTACCATCCTTCATCAGCATGAATCATTATGATTCCCATAACCAAGACTAAAATATTTAGAACGGATATATACTTTAAATTTTTATTCCATATAAGTAAAGGAACGCTTAATAAATGGATGAGTTTAACCAAAATTGCAGCCGGAATGCCAAAACTACCAAAACCTTGTCCCGACAAATAATTCCTACCAAAATCTAAAACATCCATTGAAATAAAAGACGGAACTGCATGCGTCGCCATAATGACAGCCAACGAAAATCTGAGAAAAAATGAATTGACCATAATTTTTTTTCCGAAATTATACTTTGCATAATTTAAGTTTAGCAAAAAAAATACGAATAACTCTTTACTGGCTACTAAAATTTTTTGCAGTGTAGTTGTTAAACTATTAATATAAAATCTCTCGTCAATTGAAACTCCCTTTTATTAAAAAATCATATCAAAATTATTTTTTTGGTCTCACACAAATAGTTTATAATTTTACAAAACAAGCTCCATTGTCATTTGTCTCCCATTTGCATTGATTTCCTGTTTCAAAAGCTGTCTTGTATAGCAATCTATATAATAGGTTGAAGTGGTGGATTCTCCAGAAATTTCATCTGAAACAGTAACAATAAAAACCTCTTTATTTAATAATTTTCCTCCTTTTGTGTTTTTGATGTAAGCATTCAAAAGTTGCTTTTTATTTGTAGGATTATAATCGAAAATCGGAATTGTGGCCGTATAATTTTCCTTCAACGGTAAAAAACGTATTAGATATGGATAGACATTACTATCGAAAAAATTTCCTTTGTTATCTTTGTAAATTAGACTTTTAATCTTACTGTTTTTATCGAAATAATATCCTTCAACTTTTTTGCTAAATTTCAAAACCATATCTCTTTGCTTATTAAAAGAAGAATGGTAAATAGGTGTAAGATTCTTTCTTCCTACTTTTGTAGAATCTGTCCATGGATCAGAAGCCATTTTCATTTTTACCGAAGTTATAATCAGTATTTCATTCTTACTTTTAGTAACCTTCGTGCTTACATCTGCAATCTCAATCTTTTGTTCTCCTTGTTTTGCAAACCATTTCATCGTATAAGTTTCATTATGAATAGTCTTTTGGCTCAATTTCACATTAGTTGGAGTAACCAATGCTTGGGCGGATATTTTGACGCTTGTCAAAAAAAGTAAGAGAATTATTTTTTTCATATTAATTTTTGAAAGCAATACTCTAAATGATTTTTTCTTTAGTGTTTTCATATTTTTTAATTTATTAAAGTGTGTGTAGAAATGCAAGCATGCCAACTCTTCACAAGAGTTTAAAAAAAAATTATAACATAAATTACCGAACTATATTTGCTATAGAAAATACTGATAAATAATTATTTTGATGCCATCAGAGAAAATTTGCATCATATCACCTTAATTCTGTGCTAAATAATATTTCATAACTTTACAAAAACTTTATTCAAAAAATGGCCGAAACAAATAGTATCCATGAAATTTTTTTCAAATATCTGTCTCAATATGATTTCAATGAAGAAATTTTAGATTATTCTATTGTAGATAATTATATCAAAACATTGCAATCTATTTCTGAAATCGGAAATTCCGGAACAGGAATATTTGATATCTCAAAGAAAGAAGCCATTTTCTATTCCTCTAATTTTGGAAAATTACTGGGCTATTCTCCCACAGATTATGAAATATTAGGACAAGATTTTTTTGCAAAAAAAATTCATCCGGATGATGCTTATAAATGTAGCGTAAGCGGGGTTACTATTTTAAAAATTTTAAGCAATTTTAATAGTTCTGAAAAACTTACGCACAAAATGATTTCTGAATACCGTATGTTGAATAAACAAAACAAATACATTAAGCTTATTGAGCAATATCAGGTTTTAGAACTTGATGAGAAAGGACAAATTTGGCTATTGATGAATATTGTAGATATTTCGCCTAACCAAGATGAGTTTGAAGGCAGTAAGAGTAAATTGTATAACTATAAAACAGGACAAATTATTCCTCTAGAAGATAACCCAAAGATACAATTTGAATTAACTAAACGAGAAACAGAAATTCTTAGTCTTGTGAGAGATGGTTTTCTAAGCAAAGAAATTTCTGATAAACTATCAATAAGTGTGCATACAGTAAATACACACCGACAAAGATTTCTAGAAAAATTGGGAGCAAATAATTCTATGGAAGCAGTCATTTTTGCTTCCAAATATGGCCTTTTATAGTTGTTTTTACTGATTAATCAGTATTTCTTAACTTTTTGTTTTCAAGGAGATTTGCAGAAAAGTAAATTTTCATGAAAACAAAAGCAATCTTCTTATTTCTTTTAGCCATTACGCTACAAATTTTTGCCCAAACTCCCACACAAACAATTAAAGGTTTAGTTTTAGACGCATCTTCTAACAAACCTATAGAAAATGCAATATTTTCTATTAACAATACTGAGATTTTCACTAAAACTGATGTTTCAGGAAATTTCAATTTAAAAAATATTCCTATAGGAACTTATTCCTTTAAAATTTCTGCTGAAAATTATGAAACTTACTTCATCAGTGAGGCAATAATCAACTCTGCTAAAGAGACCAACCTTAATATTTTTCTATCTGAAAAAATTAAAACAATTGACGAGGTTGTAATAAAACGGAAAATCAACAAACAAACTCCCTTAAATACAACAGCTTCCGTTGGTGCAAAAATGTTGAGCATGGAAGAAGCAAGTAGATATGCTGGAGGATTTGATGATCCAGCGAGGTTGGTTTCTACTTTTGCAGGAGTAAGCAGTAATGTTGGCAACAATGGCATAAGTGTTCACGGAAATAATCCGAAATATTTGCAATGGAAATTGGAAGGGATTGAAATCCCAAACCCAAATCATTTTGCCGACACCAGCACTTTTGGAGCAGGAATACTTTCTGGTTTGAGTAGCCACAACCTAGGAAATTCGGATTTTTTTTCAGGTGCTTTTCCAGCAGAATACAGCAATGCCCTTTCAGGTATTTTTGACATGAACATTAGGAAGGGAAATACAGGAAAAAAAGAAAGAACATTTCAGGCCGGATTTACAGGCTTTGATTACTCGGAAGAAGGTCCTTTTAAAAAGGGAGGAAATTCAAGTTATATTTTCAACTATAGGTATTCTTCATTGTCATTGCTTAAAAATTTATTTCCACAGGACGCAGGAAAAGGCATTAAATATCAAGATCTCTCTTTTAAATTGAATTTTCCGACAAAAAAAGCCGGCACATTTTCTCTCTGGGGATTGGAAATGAAAGATTTCACAGGAATTGACGCCAAAACAAATCCCAATGATTGGGAAACTATTGCCGACAAGCAAACCATGAACATCGATTATAAATTAAGCACTCTTGGTTTAAGTCATAAAATACTGGTCAACGAGAAATCATATATAAAATCGATTCTAGCTACAACATCCAACAACATAAATATTGATGTTGACCTAATTGATCAAAATGGAAATTTAAATCCTGATTCCAATGTTAAAAACAGCATGACAAACATTATATTATCATCTTATATCAACACAAAATTCAGTCCTAAAAACATCAATAAAACTGGATTCACCATTACAAATATGAGATACAACATGCTGATTGATAAAAACTCCTTGAATATCGTCGATAATGATGGCAACTCGTTTCTAATGAATGCTTATTCCAATACGACATATAATATTAGCAACAACCTGAATTTTAACATTGGCGTAAGTTCCCAGTATTTTGCACTGAATAACAAATTCACTATTGAACCTAGATTTGGATTGAAATACTATTTTTCACCTGAACATATTGTAAGTTTCGGATATGGCCTTCATAGTCGTTTAGAAAGTTTAAACTACTATTTCTCCAAAAACCCGAGTTACAATAATGAACTTATCAATAAAAACCTTGATTTCACGAAATCTCATCATTTTGCCATAGATTATGATTTCAATATTTCACAAAACGTACATCTCAAAACGGAAATTTTTTTCCAGAATATTTATAATGTACCCGTTATAAAAGATAGCTCTTTTTCAATACTAAATAATGTAAATGATTGGTTTGTTAATAGCAAGTTAGAAAACACAGGAAAAGGTAGAAACTATGGCATAGATATTAGTTTGGATAAATACATTACCAATGGATTTTACTATAATATCAATGTGTCCCTTTTCAGCACAGAATATACAGGAGGTCACAATATTTGGAAAAAAACAAGGTTTGACAGGAACTACGCCATTAATATTTTAGGAGGCAAGGAATGGACATTCGGTGAAGAAAAAAATAGAGCATTTGGTGCCAACTTTAGACTAATTTTCAAGGTGGTGATAGATATTCACCAATCGATCTAGGAAATTCAATAATTAAACAAGATGTTGTCTTTGATGAAAACAGAGCATTTTCACAACAACTTTCACCATCGTTTGTAACACATTTTACATTTTTATATCGAGTAAATAAGAAAAAATCAACACAAGAAATTGCATTGAAAATATTAAATGCAAATAGATATAAAGAGTTTTACGATTTCAGGTTTAATTATAAAACACAAAGCGTTGATGAACATAGAGACGCTATCGTAATTCCTAACTTGAGTTATAAAATTGAGTTTTAATAGAATTCTTTTTTTAATTTAAAACCAGGTATTTTACCCAAAATTGTTTGCTTATTTTTGTTTGCATTCCCTTCATAAACATGATCTTTGATTGTAAATTTATATTGCATCATTTTTTAATTTATGCTTTATATTTAATAATATTTTTAAATTTGACATATCCTCGCTCACTTTCTTATCCAATATTTTTGCATAATGCTGTGTCGTTTTAATTCTTTTATGGCCAAGCATTTTACTTACGCCTTTAATGGAAACATTATTTGACAAAGTAACTGTAGTAGCAAAAGTATGACGTGCACAGTGAAAAGTAAGTTTCTTTGAGATTTCGCAATTGTCGGCAATCTCGAAGGTCACCTTTTGATTTGAGAAAAATTGGATTGTTTTGATATTCATCCAAAAGAAAAAGCCCCTAAATCCTACGATTTAAGGGCTTTTGTTTGAAATTGTTGTAATTTCTGTGGTTTCTCCAGGAATATGTATATCTTTCCAAACACCGATTGATAGGCAATTTTTTGGAAAGGGAGATTTTCAAGGTAACCGATTATTCCACCATGTGAAATACAACAATTTTTGCTTAAATCTTAGATTGTAAATTTATGAATATATTTTGAATTAAATACACTTAAAATTAATGTCTTTATCTCATTTTATGTTCCAATTTTCTATGGTGGGTAGTTCCGTTTTTTAAAACCACTTTTTCAAAAAAACAATTTTTCAAAATCACCTTTCAAAATAGAAAAACGAGTTCCGAGTTTTTTCAAATCCTTTCCGACAGGAAGGCAAGAATTCTTTGAAACCCAATTTGAAAAATTGTGGGCACAAAGACACATCTTGCCGTTACTTTGTAATAATTAAATAGAAATATTTTAGAGCTCTAAAATTTTAAAGCACCAATAATTAAATCACTAATAATCAATATTTTAAATTTTATTTAAACAATCTTTGCTGTTGAAAGAAAAAAGAACAGATTGTAGAGAAGTAAAAAAATAGGCTTACCTGTATTCATTTTACTCAAGTTGGAGCATAAGCTGTATCTATTTTACGCAAGTTTGAGGCTGGGTTGTATCTTTTTTGCGCAGGTTGACAATTAACCTGTATCTTTTTTACAAACATTTTTGAAAAATGGTTACTAACCAATTAAAATAAATACAAATTTTATTTCAAATCTTATATTTGCAAAATAATTTTTAATATTACTATTATGAAAGAACTTATCGAAAAAATTAATGCTGAATTTGAAGCTTTTTCTAAAGAAGCGGAACAACAATCTGAAAAAGGGAACAAAGCGGCAGGAACAAGAGCAAGAAAATCAGCCTTGGAATTGAGCAAGTTATTTAAGGAATTTAGAAAAGTTTCTGTAGAAGAAGCTAAAAAATAAATTTTCTTTGCCTATTGTAATCCTTGTTTCAAAAACAAGGATTTTTTATTAATAAATACTTTTAATTTTTTTAAATACTTAATATGTATTATCTTAAAATCTTTTCACATAAAATAACATGATTTGGTTGTGATTTCAGACGAGCAAGTGATTATTAAACTGAAAATAAAATAATTTTGTTTTAAAATTAAATATATAAATTTGCTTAAAAAAATAGTCTTGAGCAATAAAATTCTTATCATCGATGACGAAGAAAAATTAAGAAACCTACTTTCAAGAATCATTGAAATGGAAGGTTTTGAAGTTTTCCAAGCCAAAGATTGTACTTCGGGTTTAAAAATTTTAGATAAAAATGATATCGATGTGGTGATTAGCGATGTGAAATTACCAGACGGTTCAGGAGTAGATTTGGTAAAGAGCATCAAAGAAAAAAATCCTATCCCCGAAATTATTTTGCTCACCGCTTACGGAAATATTCCAGATAGTGTAACCGCCATTAAAAACGGTGCATTCGATTATCTTACAAAAGGTGATGACAACAATAAGATAATTCCGCTTATCTACAAAGCATTAGAAAAGGTTGCCCTTGCAAAAAAAGTGGCTAATTTGGAAAAAAAACTTCATAAAAATTTTTCTTTTGATACCATAGCAGGAAATTCAAAAACAATTTTTGAAATTAAAAATTTAGCAAAAAAAGTTGCCAAAACCGATACCACGGTTTTGCTTACTGGCGAAACAGGAACGGGCAAAGAACTTTTTGCACAAGCCATACATCACGAAAGTTTGAGAAGCAAACAAAATTTTGTTGCCATCAATTGTTCAGCTTTTAGTAAAGATTTATTAGAAAATGAACTTTTCGGTCATAAAGCAGGCTCGTTTACTGGTGCCAATAAAGACCAAAAAGGACTTTTCGAAGAAGCACATAAAGGCACTTTATTTCTGGATGAAATTGGCGAGATGCCTTTGGAATTACAAGCCAAAATTTTGAGAGCATTAGAAACTGGAGAATTTCTGAAAATTGGCGATACCAAATCCACCAAAATTGATGTCCGCATTATTACGGCTACCAACAGAAACCTCATACAAGAGATACAGAATGGTAATTTTAGAGAAGATTTGTTTTACAGAATTTCTGCTTTCCAAATCCATATTCCTCCACTTCGTGAAAGAAGAGAAGACATACCCGAACTCATCAAAACTTTTGTTGCACAATTTGCTTATAATCAAGGAAAAAAGGTAGAGAATATTTCAGAGAATTTTATAAAAATACTCCAAAACCACTCTTGGAACGGAAATATCAGAGAATTGAAAAATATAGTGGAAAGAAGCCTGATTTTGATGGAAGGAACCGAACTTTCAAAAGAAACACTACCTTTAGAAATCCTAACAAAATCTAATTTTTTAGAAAGTAACAACCCTATTTTCAATCTTTCAGAAATAGAAAAAAAACATATCCTAAAAATTTTAGAGCATACCCAAAATAACAAAACCAAAACTGCCGAACTTTTGGGAATTGGTACCGCAACGCTTTACAGAAAACTTTCGGAATATGGAATTTCTTAAAAAAATCCTATCAAAATGATAATTACACCCTCTCAAAATGAGAGGGTTTTTTATTTTAAAATAATAGCAAAAAATTTTATTTATATACAAATCAGTCACTTAGATTAATTTTTATTTTTTGGTTAAAGAATTGAGTATAGCAAACCAAAATATTTACGCTATGATTACAACAATTCTTTTAACCCTGCTCGGAATCTTGGGATTCATCTTATTTTTTCGTTCCATTCAATTTTTTGAAAAAATCTAAATTATGACACTATTATTTATCGTTGCCATTGCAGTTTTTGCATATATGTGCTATGTACTTTTAAAACCAGAAAAATTCTAAAATGAATGTCCAGAAAACAAAAACCTATTTACTCTTAGTAATAATTTGCTTGTTTTTACTGGCTTTTATTGGGCTACTTTTATTAAGACTAAAACTATTATTTAATTAAAATGAATACAGAAATACTAGGAATAATCCTAATGTTTGGTTTGGTAGTTGCAATTGCCATTCCACTCGGAAAATACATCAGTAAAGTTTTTCAAGGAGAAAAAACTTGGCTAGATTTTATGATGAATCCTTTGGATAATATTATTTATAAATCTGGAGGCATTAATCCAAATAAACAAATGAATTGGAAGCAACATTTGTTAGCAATGCTTTCCATCAATTTGGTTTGGTTTATACTTACAATGCTTGTTCTTACCAATATGAGTTGGCTTCCGCTAAATCCAGATAAAAACCCTTCAATGAGTGGAGATTTGGCATTTAATACCGCCATAAGTTTCATTGCCAATACTAATTTACAACACTATTCTGGCGAAACAGGAATCTCCTATTTAGGACAAATGTTGCTAATGCTTTGGCAGTTTTTTAGTGCTGGAATCGGGATTGCAATGGCAGCAGTTTTATTCAGCGCCATGCGTGAAAAAACGACTACAGAGTTAGGCAATTTTTATTTTTATTTCGTAAGAAGTTGCACCCGAATTTTATTGCCAATTTCTATTGTGGTGGCAAGTATTTTTGTTTTCAATGGGATGCCAATGACATTTGATGGAAAAGCAAAAATGACTACACTTCAAGGCGATAACATACAAGTAAGCCAAGGTCCTGTTGCAAGTTTTGTAGCAATAAAACATTTGGGGACCAATGGCGGCGGATTTTTCGGAGCCAACTCGGCTCATCCGTTTGAAAATCCTAATTATCTTACCAACATAGTAGAAATGGTAGTGCAGATGCTTATTCCTTTAGCCTTAATTTTTACATTAGGTTTTATGCTTAAAAGGAGAAAATTGTCTTGGACTATTTTTGGAGTGATGACTATCGGTTTTTTATTATTGACCATTCCTACCATTATGGCAGAAAACGGAGGAAATCCTGCTATTTCAAAAATGGGTATCAATCAACATCTCGGAAGTATGGAAGGAAAAGAAATTCGTTTTGGCACACCTGCTTCTGCCTATTGGAGCATCGCAACCACCGTAATTTCTACAGGAAGTGTAAACAGTATGCACGATAGTTTCACGCCTTTAAGTGGAATGAACCAAATGCTCGGAATGATGGTAAATGCGTTCTATGGCGGTTGTGGTGTAGGAATGCTCAATTTCTATATTTTCATTATTCTGGCTGTATTCATCAGTGGTTTGATGGTGGGTAGAACCCCCGAGTTTTTAGGAAAAAAAATTGAAGCCAAAGAAATGAAAATCGCCATGATTGTGGCACTCTTACATCCTTTCTTAATTTTGGTGGGAACAGCAATTTCAAGTTATCTCTACAATATTAATCCACAAGTAAATGCAGGTTGGTTGGCTAATCCAAATTTCCACGGATTTAGCGAAATGTTGTACGAATTTACTTCGTCTAGTGCTAATAATGGAAGTGGTTTTGAAGGTTTGGGCGATAATGTTCCGCTTTGGAATATCGCTTGCGGAATCGTAATGCTTATTGGAAGATTTTTGCCAATAATTGGTCCAATTGCAATTGCAGGAATTTTGGCAAATAAAAAATATATTCCAGAAAGCAACGGTACTTTAAAAACCGATACTGCAACTTTTGGTTTGATGGTTTTTGCCGTAATAGCGATTGTCGCTGCACTTTCCTTCTTCCCAGCATTAGCATTGGGACCTATCGCAGAATATTTTACCCTTAAATAAATTTTAAAGAAATGTCAACTAATAATACTTCTTTATTTCAAAAAGATTTAATGAAAGAGGCTTTCAGAGAATCTTTTATAAAATTAAATCCAAAATTAATGTTCCGAAATCCTGTAATGTTTACGGTAGAAATAGGAACTTTTGTAATGTTCGTAGTTTGTATATGGATTTTATTAGGCGAAAAATCGCAAGGTAGTTTCGCCTATAACTTCACTATATTTTCAGTACTATTTTTAACGCTTTTATTTGCGAATTTTGCTGAAGCCATCGCCGAAGCCAGAGGAAAAGCACAAGCCGACAGTTTGCGGAGAACAAGGGAAGAAACGCCTGCAAAATTAGAAAACGGAGAAACCATTTCTTCTTCAAAACTAAAAAAAGGAGATGTATTTGTTTGTGAATCTGGTGATGTAATTCCGTCTGATGGTGAAATTATCGAAGGTTTGGCAACTATTGATGAAAGTGCTATCACAGGCGAATCTGCTCCCGTAATTCGGGAAGCAGGTGGCGATAAAAGTTCGGTAACTGGCGGAACAAAAGTACTTTCAGACAAAATAAAAGTACAAGTTACCACCAATCCTGGTGAAAGTTTTTTGGATAAAATGATTGCTTTGGTAGAAGGGGCAAGCCGACAAAAAACACCGAACGAAATTGCGCTAACCATACTTTTAGCAGGCTTTACATTGGTTTTCATCATCGTTACCATTACCTTAAAACCATTTGCAGATTTTGCAAACGCACCAATAACCATTGCATCGTTTATTTCATTATTTGTTTGCCTTATTCCTACTACAATAGGCGGTTTGCTTTCCGCAATTGGTATTGCGGGAATGGACAGAGCTTTGCGCGCTAATGTCATTACAAAAAGTGGCAAAGCGGTAGAAACTGCGGGAGATATTGATGTACTTTTATTAGACAAAACAGGTACCATTACCATAGGAAATAGAAAAGCCACACATTTTTATCCAGCAAATGGTGTAGATGAAAATAATTTTATAAAAGATGTGGTGCTAAGTTCAATGGCAGATGAAACGCCAGAAGGAAAATCGATAATTGAATTAGCAAACATCAACCCATTAAATTATAATATTCAAAATCCTGTTTATATAAAATTCACTGCGGAAACTAGAAGTTCTGGAATTGATTTTGAAAATACAAGAATTAGAAAAGGAGCATCTGATGCAATGAAAAAACTCACAGAAAGTGCTGGTTACAACTTTCCTATAGAAGTTAACGAAAGAGTTACTGAAATTTCTAAAAATGGAGGAACCCCTTTGGTAGTTACCGAAAATGAAAAAGTAATGGGCGTAATAGAATTACAAGACATTATAAAAACAGGAATTCAGGAGCGTTTTGAACGTTTGCGAAAAATGGGCATTAAAACCGTAATGGTAACAGGAGACAATCCTTTAACAGCAAAATTTATCGCCAATAAAGCAGGTGTAGATGATTTTATTGCAGAAGCAAAACCTGAAGATAAAATGAACTACATTAAAAAAGAACAACAAGAAGGACGTTTGGTAGCAATGATGGGAGATGGAACAAACGATGCACCAGCACTGGCTCAAGCAGATGTGGGCGTAGCCATGAATAGTGGAACACAGGCTGCCAAAGAAGCAGGAAATATGGTAGATTTAGATAACGACCCTACCAAATTAATTGAAGTAGTAGAAATTGGTAAACAATTATTGATGACACGAGGAACGCTTACTACGTTTAGTATTGCGAATGATGTAGCCAAATATTTTGCGATAATTCCTGCATTGTTTATTCTTGCGATTCCATCTTTGAATGCACTCAACATCATGCATTTGCACAGTCCAGAAAGTGCAATTCTTTCTGCGGTTATTTTCAATGCAATTATTATCCCGATGCTGATTCCTTTGGCTTTGAAAGGTGTTGCTTACAAGCCAATTGGCGCAAGTGCTTTATTGAGAAGAAACCTTTTAATTTATGGCTTAGGAGGCGTTATTGTACCTTTCATTGGCATCAAATTAATTGATTTGTTAGTCTCTATCTTTATGTAATTTAAATTTAAAAAAATGAAATCTTATATATTTTCCTCAATTCGACTTACTTTTATACTTGCAATTATATTTATTGGTGGTTATTCACTAGTGATTTTAGGAATTGCGCAGTTGTCACCCAACAAAGGAAAAGGTGAAATTATCACCCAAAATGATAGAACATATTATACAAATATTGGTCAAAAATTTACAGATGACAAATATTTTTGGTCTCGTCCTTCGGCGGTAGATTACAATGCTTCGGGAAGCGCAGGAAGCAATAAAGCACCAAGCAATCCCGATTATTTGAAAGAAGTTCAAAAAAGAATCGATTATTTTTTGGTACACAATCCAGAAATTAAAAAAAGTGAAATTCCAAGTGAAATGGTTACTGCAAGCGGAAGCGGTTTAGATCCTGATATTTCTGTAGCATCAGCAAATATTCAAATAAAAAGAATTTCAAAAATTAGAACCATTCCCGAAGCGAATTTAAAGCAACTCATTCTATCAAACACCGAAAAACCTTTGCTGGGACTTTTCGGACCTGAAAAAATAAATGTATTGAAACTCAACTTGGCTTTAGACCAATTGAAATAATTATTTAGACATGAAAAAAATAAAATTAATTACATATATAGTTGCGGCATTATCTTTAAACTTTGCAAAAGCACAAACTGGTGGTGAAAAGAAGACGCTTAATTTTAGTGGCTATATTGAGGCGTATTATGTAGCAGATTTCAACAAACCCTTGAATCACATTCGTCCTTCTTTTATCTATTCTCACAATCTTGCTAATGAATTTGCCATCAATTTGAGTTTTGTAAAAAGCAGTTATCAAACCGAAAATGTGAGAGCAAATCTGGCATTGGCTGTTGGTACTTATATGAATGCAAACTATTCTGCAGAACCTGGCGTTTTAAAAAATATTTTGGAAGCCAATGTAGGAATAAAGCTTTCAAAAGAGAGCAATCTTTGGCTAGATGCAGGAGTTATGCCTTCTCATATCGGTTTTGAAAGTGCTGTTTCTAAAGATTGTTGGAGTCTTACGAGAAGTATATTGGCAGAAAATTCGCCCTATTTTGAAACTGGAGCAAGAATTTCTTATACTTCCAAAAATGAAAAATGGTATATTGCTGGACTTTTGCTAAATGGTTGGCAAAGAATTCAAATGGTTGATGGTAATAGTACGCCTTCTTTTGGGCATCAAATCACATATAAACCAAATGAAAAACTCACGCTTAATAGCAGTTCATTCATTGGAAACGATAAAGTAGATAAAGAAAGCAAAATGCGATATTTTCATAATTTTTATACCATTTATCAAGCGACTGAAAAAATAGGATTTACAGCGGGATTTGATATCGGAACAGAACAAAAATTCCATAAAAGCAACCAATATAATACATGGTATTCTCCTGTTTTAATATGTAGAATAACGCCCAATTCAAAATCTGCAATTGCTGGAAGAATAGAATATTACAGCGATAAAAATGGTGCTATTATTCCAACAGAAACAGAAAATGGTTTTAAAACATTAGGATATTCAGTAAATTACGATTATAAAGTTTCGGAAAATGCGGTTTGGAGAATCGAAGCACGAAATCTTCAAAGTAAAGACGATATTTTCTTGAATAAAGATAATACCGTCTTGAATAATAATTTTTTTATAACGACTTCAGTTGCTGTATCGTTTTAAAATTAAATAAATTAGCTAATCTCTTTAGAAATGGAAGAAAACCGAAAATCTGCTCAAGAGTTTTTAGACCTTATCAAAAAATCGAAACGAGGAAAATTTAAAGTTTATATCGGTATGAGCGCAGGTGTAGGGAAATCTTATCGAATGTTGAAAGAAGCTCATACTATGGTAAAAAACGGCATTGATGTAAAAATTGGCTATATTGAAACCCACAAAAGAGCTGATACAGAAAGAATTTCGGAAGGTCTTCCCATTATTCCCAGAAAAAAAATTTTCTACAAAGGCAAAGAATTAGAAGAAATGGATTTGGATGCTATTATTGCACAGCATCCTGAAGTGGTAATTGTAGATGAATTGGCACATACCAATATTGAAGGAAGCAAAAACGAAAAACGCTGGCAAGATGTGATGGAAATTTTAGAGGCAGGAATTAATGTGATTTCTGCCGTAAATATTCAGCATATTGAAAGCCTTAATGATGATGTAAAAAAAATTACAGGAGTTGAGGTGAAAGAACGCGTTCCCGATAGTGTTTTGGCGCAGGCGGATGAAGTGGTGAATATAGATTTAACCGCAGATGAACTGGTAACACGTTTAAAAGAAGGCAAAATATATACACCTGATAAAGTAGAAACGGCTTTAAAAAATTTCTTCCAAAATGAGCACATTCTTCAATTGCGTGAATTGGCTCTGAAAGAAGTTGCCTCGCAAGTTGAAAGAAAAGTAGAGTCTGAAGTGAAAAAAGAAAACGGGCTTACTGCTGAAAAATTTTTAGCCTGTATTAGTTCCAACGAAAAGACAGCCAAAAACATTATCCGAAAAACAGCACGACTTGCCAATTACTACAATAGCAAATGGTTTGTTTTATATGTGCAAACCCCAAAAGAAAACCCTGACAAGATTGCGTTAGACAAACAACGCCACCTCATCAACAATTTTAAATTGGCTACAGAATTAGGTGCAGAAATTATAAAAATTGAAAGCATTGATGTAGTGAAAGGTATTGTTCAGCAGGCGGAAGAAAGAAAAATTACCACTGTTTGTATGGGAACTCCACATTTCAATATTTTTAAAATTATACTAGCAACAAGCACCTTTAACGATTTATTGAAAAAACTTTCTACCAGCAATATAGATTTAATTATTTTAAGTTAAATACTATCTTTGACATTATGAAAATTAAAACTAAACTTCTTTCAAGTGTAGGATTATTGTTCTCAATGATTGTAGCACTTACTGTTTTGAGTGTTTTCTACATCAATAAACTTTCTAATGACACCAAAAATATATTGGTTGCCAACTACAACACGATAGATTATTCTCGAAATATGCTTATTGCCATTAATGACGATATTTCCTCATCAAAAAACATCAATTTTTTTGAGAAAAATTTAATTGCACAAAAACATAACGTAACTGAAATTGGCGAACAAGAACTTACTGATAAATTAACAGAAGACTTTAAGCAACTGCAAAAATTACCAAAAGATACTACCATTTTAAAAGCAATAAATAAAGACATTTTTAATATTATGTTGCTTAATATGCAGGCAATTCAGCGAAAAAGCAAAGTGGCAGATGAAACTTCGGACACTTCTATTTTTTGGATTACCATTATTGGCACTATCTGTTTTCTTATCGCTTTTATTTTGCTCATCAATTTACCAAATAATATCGCCAATCCTATACAACAACTTACCAACGGTATTAGACAAATTGCCAATAAAAATTACTTGGAAAGAGTTCATTTTGAAGAACATAACGAGTTTGGAGATTTGGCAAAGTCTTTCAATACAATGGCAGCTAAATTGCAGGAATACCAAGAGTCTAATATCAATAAATTATTGATTGAGAAAAAACGTACAGAAACGCTCATAAACAATATGCAAGAACCTGTAATAGAGTTAGATGCAGAACAACACATTCTTTCAATGAATGATAAAGCACTACAAATTATGGGACTAAAATTAGATGATATAAAAGGTAAAAGAGCACAAGATATTGCTCTTACCAACGATCTTTTTAGGCATTTGATACAAGATTTGTTCAGTGTTACAAACGAAAAAAAATCTCCAATAAAAATTTTCAATAATGGCAAAGAAAGTTATTTTGAAAAGGAGTTAATTCCTATCAAAATAGTTCCAACTGGTGAAAGAGAAGAAACGCATATCGGCGATGTTATAATGCTTCAAAACATTACTCAATACAAAGAATTAGATTTAGCAAAAACCAATTTTATTGCCACCGTTTCTCATGAATTTAAAACACCAATCTCATCCATAAAAATGAGTGTTCAATTATTAGAAAATGAACAAATAGGTACATTAAACATAGAGCAGAAACATTTGCTCGAAAGCATAAAAGAAGACAGCACAAGATTGCTGAAAACCACAAAAGACCTTTTAGACATTACCCAATTGGAAAGCGAAAAAATAAAACTGAATATAAAAGAAAATTCTATTGAAGAAATAGTAAACAACGCTTTAGAAAACAATAAAAACTCAGCACATCAAAAAAATATCGTTTTAGAAACCCAACTTGATGATGCTATTGATTTTGTACATTCTGATAAAGAAAAAACAATTTGGGTTTTGTCAAACCTTATTTCCAATGCCATTCGATATTCCTATGAAAATTCAAGAATTTTAATATCGGTTAAAAAGTCAAACGGCAAAATAGAATTTTCAGTTACCGATTCTGGACAAGGAATTCCTCAAGAATATCAATCTAAAATTTTCGATAAGTATTTCCGTATTCCTGGTTCTAAAAAAGAAGGAACTGGTCTGGGGCTGAGCATCAGCAAGGAATTCATAGAAGCACAAGGCGGAAAAATAACTGTAGAAAGTGAATTAGGAAAAGGAAGTAAATTTTCATTTTTCATCCCATTAATTATTATCAAATAGCTCCTTCGAAAAGATAACAAATGATTTAAGTCCGTCGTGAAAAATTGATATTAATTGTAAATTATATAATATATTTCTTTTTCAAATACATCTTACTTAAGTAAAGATTTTGAAAAAAAATTAGCATAAAATATTGCAATCATTGAAAAAAAAATAAATTAATATAAAAATTTACATATTAAATAAGGGCCTAACAAAAACCAAATGAAAAAATTACTGATTCTATCTGCAATATCAATTACAATACTAGGATACAGCCAATCAAACTGTGAAAATCTAAAAAAGAAAATGAAGCACTTCACTCAACGAATAAAGTTTTGACTTCGGAAAATGAATATTTAAAGAAAATACTTGAAATTAATAAACCAGTTTTAGAAACGAAACAAGACAATTCTTTATTCGAAATAACAAAAGTAATTGGAAACAAAACGGAAAAAACTATTGTTATTACCTTTCTTATGGAAGCAAAAGATGAGAACAAAAAGATGACAATTGGGGATATTTCCATTGTTGACATTGAAGGAGTAGAATATGAAATTGATTTTTACAAATCCAGCAAACCATATCCTGAATTGGCATTGAATACCCCTATTAAATTAACTTTTTTTTAAGAATATAGAAAACAAACCTCTTTTTATAAAACTGTTTAGATTTGGAATTACTTCACAGCATAAAAGAAACTTGTTTGAAGACTCAAAATCAAATTTAGAATTTAAAGATTTAAAAATTATTTGGAATTAATTTTTTTTATTTAAAATTTATTATCAAAAACTCAGCAACCTCTTTTCAAAAACATCAGAGGCTACAGAAAGGAATGTTTTAGAAATGTGGTTGCTCCTATTTTTCGCAAAAATGCGTTTCCAACCAAAGGAAGGAATTGCATTTTTGCCACCCACCCCGATTTTCGGGATTTTATTGGGCGGTTTTTACAATTTTATCGGTTGGGACTGAAAATTTTTCAAATTAAGGAAAAAGCCTCTATTCTCAGTCAATCCATTGCGGAATAAGTTCCAAAGCAAAGAACATCCCATTTGTGCCAAACTAGAATTAATAAACAAATCTTGTTTCTCCAATGCTTCCGCCAGACTGCAACTCGGTGTGTCATCTTCGATTTCGGATTGCTTTAAAAGTTCTCCAAATTCTTCGGTAATAAAAGAAAGATTTTCAACGGTTTCATATTTCTCGGAATTGGGTTGTTTAATATTTCCGATAGTAGAAAGTAAAACCTGTCCTGTACATTGACTATTCCCAAAATCTATCCAATATTTGCATTGATTTCTGTAATAACCCTTATCAATTTTTAATTCATTCAAAATTTCAGCTATTTCAAAACGTGACTTTACACTATCCACACAAGAAATATAAATTTCAGATTTCATATTGCTTTGAATTTTTCCCAAATCATCTTTCTCAAATTTTCGAGTTTCAGCTTTCCAATCTGTTCCGAAAAATCGATTGATACGATTGATTAATGCTACAGACTTAGACAATCCCAATTCGCATTCTGCAAATAGCTGTCTGCCAAGATTAGCTTCTGTAACCATATCATCGTCCCACAATCGAACGGATAATCCTGCGTGATTGAGTTCAGACAAAGCGTGGTTCATTCTTGCCAATGCAGTTAAGACCTGCGAACCTGTTCCACCTGCTCCGATTAAGTTTACCAAGATAGGATTGGTTGGGTTGATTAAATTGTTATCTGTGAAATGGACTTTGGTTTTAATTAATTCGTTTTCGATTTTGGCTATATTTTTTGTCTTCATTTTAATAAGGCTTTTAAAATTTTATTTGCTTTTTTTAGGGTTTCCTTCGGGAAATTTTTATCCGCATTAATAAGACCTTTCCAAAGGTTTACACAATTTCCGTTGATAGGGTTATGTTCATTCATCAAATGACTGAAATATGAATTAAAAAAATAGTCTTCCCATTTTTCAGTAAATTCTTCTACCGAAGCAGATTTTTGAATATTAACATCCACCGTTCCCATACATACATTTCCATTTTCATAGACATTGAAAAAAGGAGCGTAATACAAAGTTGTTTTTTCTGTTGGTCTTCGGTTGTTTGCAAGGGCGAAAATCTTAAGACTTCGTTGAGTTGCCAACCATAGCATTGCTGGAATTTCTGCCATTCCGTTCGGAATTTCCAGATTTTCGGTAAAAAACATTTGTCGTTTCATTGATTTGGTGTACCACATCACATATCCATTCTCTGCATTTGGATTGATATGCAGAATAGTCGTGGGTAAAATTCCTTTTGGTTTTAAAAATTCTTGGCTTTTCTCCTTTTTGGTTTGGGTGCTAAATGCTTTTATTAGAGTATTCGCTTCGTATTCTGTCAAAGGATGTGCATTGATTGGATTTCCATTTTTATCCATATCAAAATGCTCTACATAGGTTTCTCTGTTTCTTTCATCGGTTTGGTAAAATACCAATGCGTTTGTTGGGTGGTAAAGTGTTCCGAAGGCTTGAGTAATATTTTTCATTTTTAATTCATATTTAGGTTTTAATATTGTTTAAATGCTTTGATTTTCTTTAAATATTTGAATTTGTTATGGTTACATATTTTTTTTAGCGTAAATCAATTTGCCAATTGCTAAAAGCTATTCAAAACATAAATCAGTTCTTCAATCAAGGGAAAGATGCGATTTTCAAAATCGAGGTTGTTGTTTGTGATATTGCTTCCGTCAAATTTTTTAATAACAATTGGTTCTTCCATTGTAGTATATTCTTGAAATTCTGCATTTACCGTTTCAAAAAGCGTTTGAAATAGTAAGCCTTTATCATCAGCACAAAAGGAAATATATTTGTCCATCGATACGATGGTATCTCTTTCATACTCATCCACTTCTCCGTTGGTTTGTGCATTTCGGTAAATGCTAGCATTGGGATATTGCTGATAAAGAGAAAATATTTTTCTTGCCAACGAAAAGCAATCATTGTCAAAATGGTCTTTGACTTTGAAATTTCTCAGACGCTCTTTAAATCGGGTTAAATTATGATGGCTGTATATCTTTTGTTCCATAAAATCACCGATTTGTTTCGCTTGCTTAATTTCTGATAAGTAAATGGGAGTTTCTTCGCTTTCATCATCAGAAATAAGCCATTCCGCAACCATTTCGTACATCCAAAACAAATAGCTGCTTTGCTTTCTGTAGTACGGAATTTCTACGATGTGATAGAGATATGAACAAACGGATTGCAAAAGCTGTACGGATTGTTTCCGCTTTGGATTTTTGTATAATTGATATAATGGAAGTATGGGAATATAATACAATGTTGCTCTTGTATTATATCTTTCCTCACTTACGAAGTAAGTTTTCCCTTTTTCCTCTATCAATCGAACTTCTTCCCAATCTCTTACTTTGTTTTTCAGTTGTTTCTGAATATCATCTAAAGCCAATGCAATATTGTAAGGATAGCCAAAATGCATTGTTGATATTGGATTTAATCCATAATGTTCCGCTAATTGTGAAAGAGATTGATAAAAATTTCTTTCTCTTTTGTTGTTTTTTCTTTGATTTTGAATTGAATCTTGCTCTGATGATATTGAATTTTGTATATCATTCTCTTTGAGTTTAGGTAAAAAAGTAGTTCTCAAAAAACCATCGGCAATTGGTTTATCGGAACGGAATTCCTCTTGTCTTTTTGTATTTCGGAAACATCTTTTGGTCGTTTCATCCACTCTGCGAACTCGCCCAATTGTTGGTGCAGTTGCCTTTGTTTTTTTCCTTTGGGAATTTTTATTCTTCCCGATATGTTTTTTCGGTGCATTCATCTATAATTATTAATGGTTAATGGTTGTCGGTTGTTGGCTTGAATTGGTAAAATTTCTATCAACTATCAACCAACAACTGTCAACTAATTTTATCCTTTCGTTCCCATTACACTTTCAAACTTGTACTGAACGGTATCATCTTTGATTTGCGGTGCGGAAACTTTGGCGGTGGTTAATATGGGATAAGTATTGGCGTAAAAATTCATTACGGCTTCTACACTCCATTTTGGTTCGGGGTCAGAAAGTTTGATTTCCTGTCCATTATCTTTGAGAATAAAAACTCTTTCTAATTGGGTTGCTAATAACATAATTTGGTGTTTAGTATTTGGTGTTTAGTATTTAGTATCTTGGTCATTTGTGACATTGTCCGTTGGATTTTCCGTAAAAAGACTTGGTGCAAAATGTCTTTCATATTCATCCTGTTTTTTACGAATAGTTTCGGCAAATTCAGGAAACTCGGAAATTTTAGGAAGCGCAGACCACGCTTCTTTATATTTACCCGCTTTTTCGAGCTCTTCTGCTTTTTGAAAGGCTTCTTTGTACTTCTTTTCTTTGGCTTCTTTTTCCTTTTTTTCCTTATCTGATTTTTCCTTTTCCATAGCTGATTGTTTTTTGGCTTCTTCTAGCTGTTTCATAAAACTTTCCATATCCACCATTAATTCCGAAGCAGTTTGTAATGGTGTTCCAAGAGTCTCAAAAAAACCGTTGTCTAGTTCTTCGGCAGTTCCTCTGAAATTTAAAGGAGGAATTAGTTTTCTTGCTTCGTCTCCGCATTGCTCGTTATTGAGCAATACAGAAAGGACAAAACTATTTTCTTCTGTTGGTCTAAGTGTCATTTGCAAATCACCTGTAAGGTTAAGTTTTGCGAGTTGTCTAAAAAAATTGGTTTGCATAATTGTTTTAATTTTATTTTATGGTTGTTGGCTAATTGTTTTTATATAATTACAGTATCGTTCCGTTATATCCTTACCTAATCGAAAAGTATCTTTTGTATAATCGTAATGTTCTTCAAAAAATCTTACTTCTTTAGTTGTGAGGTCTATGGTATAGCGGTATGTTGCATTTGCTCGTCTTTCGTCCATTGTACAATGTTCAGAAAGCAAAGCCAATTCTTGTTCGCTGTTATCAAGTGACAAAAGAGGCAATAGTAGTTGCTCTACTATATAGCCCTGTTCGGGTGCAGAACTACTATCCGCTACACATATCAATGATTTTCCATTGCTCAATTTGATATGGAGATTTGAACGTGTCATTACTGTTGGTTTTTAATAACATTAAACTGATTTTTGACTTTTCGTTCCAAAAGGATTTCCAAGATTTCGCTATCGTTGTCATATTCTTTGTCTTCGAAATGATAACTATCTTTTTCTTCATCATACTCGTACTGTTCAAAATCTTCATCTTCGAGATAGATGTCTTGAAGTATTCCGTTTTGATATATTGCCTGTCCGTAAATAAGATTTCCCATTTCTTCATAATTCTGTACAAAATCTACTTTGTAGTACTTTGCTATTTCTTGGATAATTTCAATATTGGGTGACCATCTGGTCTGATACTGAAATACTCCTGTTCCTTCATTATCAAAATACAAATCGAAGAAAAACCCTCCATTGTATTGATTAACAAATTCGGGAAGTTGTCCTTTTTGTTCTTCTTGTTCTTTTTCAGCCATTGCTTGAAATAGCCATTTTATCTGTTCAATCGTTTCGGAATTCCCTTCGAAAACGACTGTATTAGTACACCAATTTGCCATAATTTTTGATTTTTAAAGGTTAGGTTCTGCGTTTTCATAAATGTAAATACCGCTTGTTTTGAATGGATTTACGCCCTGTGTCATTCTGATTTCTGAATTAAATATTTTGGAAAATTCCCTTGCATAGCGTATTGCTGTGGTTCTGTCACAATAGGTTTGGTAATAAACCTCGATTTCTTCCCATTCTCTTTTATCGTTTTGTTGTCTTAACTGAAAATTAAATTGTGCTTCCATAAATTTTTGAGATTGGGTTAAAATGGTAAATCATCATCTGCATCATCAAAAGGATTATCATTGACATTCTGTTGATTGGTTGTTGGAGGGCTATTGGGCTCAGATTTTTGAGCGCCACCGTGTAATTTAATATTTGAGGTATGGAAGTTCAGTCCAGACTTTATTTCTCCATCTTTTCCTATCCAAGCACTACTGCTTATTCTACCCGATAATTCCACCAAAGTACCTTTGGTAAGATATTCAGCAATTTTGGCATTTATCCAATAAGAACAGTTGTAATAAGTGGTTTGTTCTTTTCTTTCTCCTTGTTTGGTTTTGTAGCTGTCATTAATGGCTACTGAAAAATTCACGACTTTTTTATCGTTTTTTAAAGTGTTGATTTCTGCGTTTTTGGTAATTCTACCGATAATTGTGTTCATAATGTTAAAGTGTTAATTGTTAATTTTTTAATTGATTTTTGTCTGTTATTGGTTGAAATTTTCGAGTAAATTGATTGGGTATCGAGGACACTCGGCTTTTTTCTTTTTTTATTTTTAATTTTTAATTTTACCTGATTGGAAAACCAGTGCTTTTGTTGTTGTCTATTTTTTCCGATGATTTCAAAGAACGTATGCGTTTGAATTGATTCGTATAACTGAGGTTCCGGCTTTTTCTTTGCCGATGATTATAGGACGGTATCAGGCACACAAAACCCGATTCAATTCCTATAATTGCTTACAAGTCTTGAATCGGGCTTGAAATCTTTTTGTCCGAAGGATTTAGGAGTGTCTGGAAAAATTGTTGGAACTTGTGGAAAAAATTTTTGTAGAAACCCAAAAAGATTTTTTTGAGTGAATGATGCTGTCCTACATTTGCAAACGTAAAAAGCCAAACCATAGTTGGAAACGATTTGGCAATTTTTTTTGATTCGAAAAAATTAAAAGAATATTCAAAGGTTTAGCTTTAATTCAATTGAATAAAAGTTTCTATAAAGTTGAAAAGTATGGTATATGGTTTGATATCATAAAAATACCTATATTTGTATTGTGAAACAGCATGTTAACATAGCAACTATTTTCCCTAAATATCTTTTTTGGGATATGGATTATACAAAACTTAATCTTAATAAAGATAAAGACATTATAATCCCAAGAGCGATGTATGCCACAACTGCTGATTCATTTGAAAGCGACATTCAAAGATTGGAAAAGTTGTATTCTAAAGATGATATTCTTTTTTATCTTAAAAACACTAAAGAACTTATAAGTAATCAAGTATGTTTAATGGTTTCCAAAAGATATAAGTCTGCTTCATTTATGCGATTCAAAAAAGTATGAGTGCAGTAAGTTCTCTATTACTAAATACTATTTTAGATTTTCAAAAACTGCCTTCAGTCTCAAAATTTTCTTTGGGAGGAGGGACAAATTTGGCTTTACGTTACGGTCATAGAATCTCTATTGACATTGATTTTATTTCTTCAAAAATCATAGAAAAGAAAGAATTTGAAACGATTATAGAAGAATCTAAAACTAAATTCGGTAAGAATCTGATGACATCAATACTCATCAATGAGGATTTAGGGGAACAGTTTATGTTTTTAAGAATGTTTGTTAATGTAAACACTGAAGTGATAAAAGTAGAGTTTTTACAAAATATGAAATGTTTGTTCGAACCAGAAATTATCGATGAAATCAAAATGATTCAAAAAAATGACATTGGTCTTTTCAAATTGATGAGTGCTACCAATCGTTTTGCGAAGAAAGACATCTATGATTTGGATTTTATTACCGATGAAATCCCATTATTACATTTGTACAATCAACTCCACAAAAAGAGAAGTATTTATAATCTTCCTGAACATCAAAGTTTATTTGATTTAGACATTGAAAAAGATATTTTTGATTATCCTGAATTGCTATTAGAATTTGATGAATCACAAAACAAATCTCACCGCCCTTCTCATACTCACGACAGAATTGATGTTGTTGAGGGAAGCAAAACTTGGATGGAGTCAAGACTAAGCTGGCGAATGAAGGTAAGGAAATTATTCACAGAATTGGGGAAAAATTTTCCTAATCCCCAAGGAAGATCTAGATAAGTGATTTTATAGAACTCATTGGCTACATTTTTTACAACCCCACTCATTAAAATCCTTAAAATCAACATACAACAAAGAACAATCTTCCACATTTTTATATTGATTTTGAATCTTTTCTTTAACTGATTTTCCATTGGTATCATTATCCAAAAAAAGTGAAATTTTATTATATTTTTTCAATACTTCCTCAACTTTAAAAAGCATTGCCGTAGAATTAAGAATCAGATAATCTGAATTAGAATTTTCTTTCTTTTCCAAATTTCTAAAAGTCAAATAATCAAAAAAACCTTCAAAAACAAGAATTTCATTAGAAATATTTAACTCATTTTTTATTAAAGTCACATCCTTTTTACCTAAACAAATTTTGGAATATTTATTTCGGATTTCAACTCCTCCAGAATTATTGAAAAACCCAATTCCGAAATATTTTTTACCGCTCATTTCATACTCAATTTCTTTCACCAAATTTTTTAGCCCATACACTTTTCGGGATTTTAAATACTGAATTAAAGCAGGATGGTGAATTTCACGAACGTTGAGAATTTTATACTCTTTTTTTTGCTTTGTTTCTTCATTTTGAAATTCATTTTGCATAGAAAAATCAAAGCTCTCCAAATATTTCAGTGCTTCTGAAACAGAACAATGATTCATTTGCTGAACAATTGAAATCACATCATAGCTTTTCCCTGTTCCAAAATCAAACGCTTTGTTTTTGACAAAATCGACCGATAAACTCGGTATTTTTTCTTCTCTATCCAATGCAAAATAAAAAGCCGTTTTCCTGTTTTCTTTGACTGGGAAAAGATTGAATGATTCCAAAACCGTTCTTATACTTATTTTTTCTTTTACTTCTTCGCAGTTCATTTTTTTTCTTTTTTAAAGCAAATTTTTTATCCGCATTTTCCTTTTAAATAAAAAAAGACTTTTAATTACTTTTATAATACTTTTAATTAAGCACCGAATCGACTTGCAGAAAAGGGTTTGACCTACTTTTTCGGTGAGTGCAATTCCGAATTGGAGATGAGCGGAAATCCGAAATTAAAATGAGTGGAAATCCGAAAAACCAACTGTATTTAGATGAGTGGAAATCCGAATTGAGATTTTAATTTTAAGTCAAAATTCATAGCATTTCACAATTTCTTATGATTATCCCTATTTTTGAGGCTATTAATTATTTGAAATGAGCGGAATTCCGAATTCTCTGTCAAAAAATCTGATATTTTAACATTCCTTTAACTTCAGCCACCGCAATTCCGAATTTCAAGTGAGCGCAATTCCGAAATCAGACAATCATTGGGTAACCATTCGGAAATAATTCTCCCATTTTTGTACATTGGTATATCTGTATGATTAACCTCTGAATTTC
The DNA here is from genome assembly GCA_002337005.1 of Flavobacteriales bacterium UBA1937. Lineage (GTDB taxonomy): Bacteria > Bacteroidota > Bacteroidia > Flavobacteriales > Weeksellaceae > Cloacibacterium. Next base: position 47,786 of record DDFD01000079.1, read on the forward strand.
ATTTAAAAAATCCTTTCCCTGAAATATGGTTGATTTAATTCCTTGCAGCCTATTGTTTCTGATAAATTCCTTGAACGCTTTTTCTATCAAAGCTCTTGTTTGTGGAATATTTCGGTATTGGTGAAAAAACTGAGTCATTTCATTTTCCTGCAAACCATATCTTTTTCGGAAATAGCTCAATCTTTCGGTAATTTTCCTTTCTTGCTTAAGATACGCTTCGTTTGATTTCGATACTTTTTGTGGGTTTTCGGACGTAGCATTATCTGTGATCATTTTTATTTCATATGGAAGAATGAAAATCAAATCTCTTTTATATTTGTAAGTGAAAGACTGATTGTTATATTTGCTTAAGCTTAATCTTGCAGGCTTTAGAAATTTGAAGCAAAAATCATTAGCTGTTTTATAATTCAAACCAAATTTTTTATTGAGTGTAGAAAGCTTCAGAACCGTACCATTTTCAGGCAATTTTGAAAGCCATATCGCAAAAATAATATGCTTGTTGTTTCGTATATTATACACCAAATGATACAAAACATAGTTATATTCTGGGATTACTAATAACTTTTTGAGCCAATAACTACTGACTAAAAAAATTGTGTAACCTCTTTTATCGTAACTAGGCGTAGAAATCAATCCTCCGAAAGTTTTTATTTCTTTTCCTTTGGAATTCACCGATTTATACCAACCCATTTTAAATTTGGCAAGAAACTCATACGCATCTATCACTTGTTTGGTAGATCCGCTCGGAGAAATTTTACTATTTCTAATTTTGATGGAAGCAAAAATATTGTTTTCGGTTTCAAATTCTTCATCGAAAAGAGAAAGTTGCTTCGGGCGATCCTGCGGTCGAAATTGTTCATTGCTAATAATGGAAATGATGTTAAAAATCACTCTAAGCGCATTAATCGGAATATCTACAGCTTCAGAATCATCAAAAATAAAATCATCTACAAAATGATTTCCAATGCGAATTTTATCAATGGTTTTATCGGTTTTGTCTTCAAATCCTTTGCGGATAAGTCGTAAATCCTTTTCAGAAATAGCCATAATTTGTTAAGCTTTTTAGGGAAATGATATTGATCAGAACTTTTTTAAACATTGAAGATCATTTCAGCAATCTGATTTTCTCGTTTTTCAACATTTTTGATCCTTCATTGAGACTGTAATATTTATAATTATTTATGCCTTCATATTGGAAAACTCTTTTTTCGACTTTTCCGAAATTGATAATTCTTATTTTTTGAATCCCTTTATATTCTGCCATCATTCCATTGATGCTTACTTTTTGACCAGGTTTTAAATCAGATATTCTCATTGTATTGTGTTTTATCTTTTTGCCATTCATATTTTTTGAATTTTTTTATTAATTCTTACTTTAAGATTCTGGACGTTTTATGTTTGGAATGTCTTGCAATGAAATAAAATGTTCCTCATTACTATTTTTCAAATAAGGTAAGGTACTTTTTAAGGTAGATTTCCAATTGCGAATGGGACGATTAGAGGTATTTTTCCAACCGTTATTTACCCAATTTTCATATTTTCTAGTGAGACTCAAATCCAATTCGGGGTCATAGTCTTTCAATGATTTTGCATACTTCATAAATTCTTCCAAAGAGGGAATATCTACAATATGAATAGAATGCCTTGGTGAATGAATATGGAGTATTTCATCTTTCAGGTTTGGATTTTGGATAGTACTTTTAACTGGTAAATGATGTAGTTCTAAATGATTCATATTTTCTGTTACCAGAATTTGTAATGCGTCTTTAGTTTTTGCTTTTCTTTCATTTTTATTTTCTTGGACTTGTAAAGGATAGTTCAATATTAATCTGTAGGTGCAGGGAAAACCGTTTGCATTTTCATACTTTATTAATCCTAACTCTCGCAACCTTTCTTTGGAAGCCTTTACCGTTTTTCGTGTTATTCTCAGTATCTTGCTTATTGTAACATCGGAAACTGTAATGTCATATCCTTTGTTCTCGTTTGCTAAGTTCAGAAGATATAGATATGTTGCAATGATCGTGGGATTGAGCTGTGTTTTTTGATTAAACTCCCAAAACCGTTGTATTAATTCGAGGTAATACATCTTATTTTTTGGCAAAAAGTTGTAATGCCTTTTCTTTGTTGATGATAATGATATTACCATTTTGGATAATGGCTTTGTCCAATATTCCAGAAGATTTTATTTCAGATGCTTTAGAAACTGAACATCCTAGAATTTTTGCCAAACCTTTCAGCCCATATTCATATTTGTTTTCTGAATTTAATTTCTTTGAAATATCCAAAAATTCTTCAACCGTCAGTTTCCAAATAGGTGTTTTGGGGTCTATTTGTTTCATTTGTTATTACTTTATTCGATTATCAAATTACTGATCTTCTTTTTCAGACCTCCATTCTTTGCAGCTTGAAAATCCAATTTCTTGCTGCTGCCTGCCAGCTTTTCATTAAAGTCTTGTCATTCCGTTTCCAATGTTGTGATTCATAGAAAGAATAAAACTCATTTGCTTCAATAGAGGACAAATCCCGTTCATTAAAATATAATTCTACTTCATGAAATTTTGGTGCAGAAAATTTATTTTCTCTTTCTGGTAAACATTTTTGCTCTTGAAATGACTGTGTTTTGGATATTTTTACATGTTCTACCTCTTTAATTTCAATTAAGCTTCCCTTATATGAATCATAGCTGGGTAAGTAAATAATAAAACCTGCTTGGTGAAGCTCTCGAATACATTTATGATAAGTAGCAAAGGATCTAATCTTACTTAATTCCATTACTTCTTCTCGACAAATACGGAAAGGATTTCTAAATTCGTTTATGCTCCATAATTGAAAAAGCGAAATATACATGCTTATGTGGGATGGGAGCAGCCACTCTTCCTGAATAATGCGGTCAAAAAAGCTATTGATACTTTTGGAATTCTTCATAATTATTGATAAGTATTACTGCTTTTGCTCGGTCAATAGTTTTTGGATGTCTTTATAATTGTAATACAAAGTCCCTCCTATCTTGCTGTAAGATAATGTCCCGTTAATCCTTAAATTTTGTAATGTCCCAGAAGATATCTTGAGCAACGTCTTAACCTCGGAAGTCCGAAGCCACAATTTTTGTTCACTTGCCTTGTTTTTAATTAATTGTTCAATCCCTTCCAACAGTTCATTCTTAAACTGCTGAAGGTCATCTTTGGTAAGAATTGATATTTCCATGATTTTAAAAATTATTTGTAGGACAAATTTTCAAAATCGCACAAGAAATCTTTCGGTAGTTTTTCGGTACTACCGAAAGATTTATTTCTATCACCTATTAATAAGCAGATTTACAATGAAAGATTATTTGAATTATTCATAAAAGGCTGAAGAAAAACAGGAAAAGCGGATATAATAAAATAAATGGTTGCTTTTCATCTTAAAACTCCGTCTAAAAACATCATCACTCATCATTATACATCCAAATCATTCAGAAATTGATCCATATTTTGGATGAGTAATGATAAAAACTTTGTTCTGTCCGTTTTTCTAAGTCGTATTTCGCCTAAAGTCTTATGATAGTTACCTAAATTAATATGTAAAGCGTTTTCCGCCCATCTGAAAATTTCTGCCAAATCTGAATGTCCCCCATTAAAACATTTCGTCTGATGAAGCGAGTATAATAACTCAATCAAGGCAACTTTTGGAGCTGTCCATTCCAGATGCTGAATATGAGCTATTGAGCTTTGCTGACTATCTTTTGAATCGATTTTATTGGTTAAGTATTGATCTAAAAGGTCGTTTGCCAGAATTTGAGAAACGATATGATCGTGGGATGTTGAAAATCCTTCATCATAGCTGTATAGTTCCGGACTAAGCTTTAATTTAAAATCAAACTTAAACCTTACAAAATATTTTTTGTCCAGATAGGTTGATTTTCTACGATAGTAGCTGATAAATTCTTTTTGTTCGTTATAAAAATACAGCAGATTGGATCTTTCGTTTTGATAATAAGATTTTAATGCCTGAGGATCAGCATAAGGTCTTGAGGATTCTATTGCCAAAACTTTGGAATAGTAAACATAAACCGCAATAAATTGCGGTTTGGTATGTTTGAAAAAATAAATCTCATCGCTCCAGTCAGAAAATTGGTATTGTTTCAAAATATCCTTCAGATGCCTGATAGCCATATCTGTTTCCATCAGAATTTCTTCAGACTTAAGAATGATATCATTTTCACTTCTGTTAATTTGATCTATGGTGGTTATAAGGTTTTTCCAAAGTTGGTCAATTTTTTTCTTAAAATTTTCTCGATTCATACGTTTATTTTTTTGTTAATGTTATTTTTAACGTAAAACCGGGCTAATGATAGAAAATTAGAATTCATTCAATTCCTCTTTTCTCTTCCTGATAAAGTCAACAGGTCTCATACCAGTGATTTCCATAAAATGTGTTGAAAAAATTTGTCTGTGCGACATTCCACATTCCTCAGCCAGACTGTCAATAGAATAATTAAGATATTTACTGTTTTCTAAGAGTAAATTGGTGATGTATTTAATACGCAAAATTTTTAGGTACATTGTAAATGTCATCTGATAATGTTCATTAAGAACATAGGATACATGAGTCCGATTACTTCCGATCATTTTAGCAACGGTTGAAAGCGTTAGGTTTTTCTTTAGAAACAGTTTTTTCTTTTCAAAAAGTTCAAGCTTGGCTCTGACTTCATTAATAATTTCTGGACTGTATATGTTTTTCTCTTGTATAGAAATATTGGATGTGTCCTTAAAAGTATCATTTTTCTGAGGACTACTCATTTTATTTAGTAATTCCTGATATTTCAGACTAATTTCATTTTCTCTCTTTCTTGAATTCCATGATTTCCAAATTGAAAAGCCTAATAATAAGAAGCCAATACCGATTGAAAAATACAAAAGCAAAAGACCATTTCTATGTTCATATTCCAATCGCTTCTTTTCTTTCAATAAAGTACTGGTGTCATATTCACGGTGAATTTTTGACGACAGCATAGCAAAATCCGCATTAATGATGGAGTCTGCTTTTAACAACTGATTGGTATAGTATAGTTGTTTTTCTGGATTTTGTTGCTGCTTTGCATCTCTAATCAGATATTCATAACCTTCCCTAATCTCAGGATTAATAAACCGAAACTTATTCACCAGTGAATCTACTTTATTTAGATAATGTAATGATTCTGTTCTATTACCTCTCTGCTTGTAAAGCTTTCCCAAATAAAAATACACCGTATTCAATGATGCATAGTCCTGATCACGGCTCAAAATATCCTGTGCAAGTTTAAAATGCTTTAGTGCTTCGTCTAATCTTCCTTGTCTTAAAAGCTGAATACCTTTCCCCTTTTGAAAATAACCATACTCTATCGAAAACTCACTGGTATTTTTTAGTCTTTTCAAACCGATCGTAATCAGAGAATCTTCTTTGCGAAATAAACGAAGATTTTTATAACAGGTACTTAAGCGATAAATACTGTTGAAATATCCAGATTCATTATTGAGTTTCAGGTTCGGGTGAAGGTTTTCCGATATATTATTCTCAAAATAACGAGCTGTATTCTCAAAATGCTTGGCAGCTTCCTTATAATATCCCAAATAGCATTTAACCATCCCTAAATGGTAGATTATTTTATTTTTGAGATACTCATCTTTTGAATCTTCTGAAAATTCAAATGCCTTCAGGTATTGATTCAAAGCAGATTTATACTGTCTTCGATTGTAATAGTAAATGATCCCTTTTCCAAGATAAGCTCTCGAAATTTGATCCTTATCATTGAACTTTATAGCCGTGACAATACAACTGTCTGCATAAGATAATTTCTGGTCAATGCTTTTTGTATAGTAGATTGCTTCCTCATACCCTTCAATCTGCTTTTTTAAATTATGTTCTCTCTTGGCTTTTTCAATATACCTATTGACAAAAACCATTGCCCTATTGTCATTTTCAGGATAGGATTCAAACAAGCCATAAATATTTTCGTAAGATTCTTTATCATATTTTCCCTGCTGTTCCTGACCTTGTACCGAAAACAACATCAAATTAAAAATAATCAACAATATTTTATTATTACAGAACATAATGGAAAAATATATTCAAATTTAATAAAAATCATTAATTAAACACTTGTTTTAATATTCATCTGCTATACGATGTTTTTTTCGATTGATTTTCAATACAATAGCTGTTTTTTTTGACAGGACGAATGTATCAATCATTCCCACTGTATTGATACATCAGTCCTATTAACACTTTTTTCAGTCTCCAAAGCCCTCTAATTTAGCCATCAGAATTCTAAACAAAATCCGGCCGGGATAACTTTTAAAACCATTAACTAAAAATTATGAAAAAGTATATCTCACTTTTAAGCATAGCTACTGCATTCCTTATGCAGTCATGTGAAAGATCTGATTCTGATGTTAATTCTGATGCTAATGCTAATACACATATCACAGAACCAAAGAATCAAAATATAAAAATCCTGAGTCATCAAAAATCTGTTAAAACGGCGAATAATAATTCCACAGCAAAAAACGAAACAGATACTAAGGATGAACCTAAAAGGGACAAACAGCACTGGAGAAGCATAAAAGACACCATCTTATAGCTTAAGGTAAACTTATTAAATCTTTAAAAGCAACGGGAATGGAAAATCAAAAAGTAGTTCTCATCACTGGACGAAAATGTACTATAAGTGGAGAATGGGAAATTGAAGGAAGAATCAGTACTGTTGTTTACATCTCAAAAGGAGAAACAATGCCTGCATATTGTGGGAAGAGTGTAAAATGGATTTTAATCAGAAAAGGATAAATAAAACCGATGAAGACCATGAAAGTAACAATCACAGCATTCATTAGCTATTTCTTTATACTGTTATTCTGCTATGCATCCATAAGCAAAATAATAGATTTTGAAAAATTTCAGATTCAGATATCTGAATCTCCATTATTGAATGGGTTTTCAGAAATTCTACCCTATGCTCTTGTTATTTCAGAATTGCTGATTGCAGGATTATTATGTTATCGAAAAACCCAACAGATAGGACTCATAGGAAGTTTTCTACTAATGTTCATTTTCACGGGATATATTGCGATAATGCTCCTTACCTCTGAAAATCTACCTTGTTCCTGTGGCGGAATTTTAGAAAAAATGAATTGGACGCAACATCTGTATTTTAACATCGGATGTGCTGTTCTTGCGATCATTGCCTTAGCACTCAACAGAAAATACAGCAGGTCTGCTGATGAAGATAGTTACCATAGTTGATGACTATGGAAGAACACGATTGGAATTTTGTTTTTTAGTTTAACCTTAAAATTAGACCGTCGAAAGCGGTTTAACCATCCGAGAATTTTAATGTATCTATTAACAAGACTTTGTTTGAGAATACAATTTCTCAGACAGGTTTCTAAAGTTTTTAAGGGAATCTTTTTTGATGTATAAAAAGACCAGTATCATGAAAATGCAAACATTTTTAAAAACCAATGCATTGGCCATTATGGCATTGCTATTTGCAGGAAGCATCATGTCATTTAAAATCGCTGAGGACAATGCCGATTCTACAACCTATTTCTATAATAGCGAAGATGTATCTACAGGAGCTTTTGCCAATGTATCTCATTGGCAAACTACAAATGATGGGGTAAGTTGTGAAGATGACGGAGAAAGACCTTGTAGTATTGTTGTTCCTGACGGACAGACCTTAAGTGGTGTATTGGCAGGAAAAAATAACGTTCAGGTTCTCTCAATGAGTCCGAATCGTAAACCTTAACAATTATTGAGCGATAAGTAATCGTAAGATAAAAGGAGGGCTGACCATTACAGGTCAGCCTTTTCTTTTTTTACTCTTTTTACACTTAGTTTTTTATCCTGTTTTTCCTCCGTTAGTTTTATGATTTACTATTATCTCGGATTCTGAGGCATTCCCGTTAAAGCAATAATATCTTCTGGAATGGCAATCGCATATTTAAGATCATTGGGTAGCAACGTGTACGTTTGTCCGCCTATTGTTCTTGTGAGGGTTATTGCATCACCATCACGGTTATAACGTTTCAAATCTGCCCATCGAATTCCTCTGAACAAAAGTTCCTTTCGTCTTTCCTCTTTGATGATTTGCAAAGCTTCTTCTTTTGTACTTGCTGAAAAAGGAACGAAAGTTCCCGTTTTCCATCTTGTGATGAGTAAACTGTTGAGCATATCCATTGCATGAGCAATATCATTTGTTCTGGCATACGATTCTGCTGCAATTAAGTACAGTTCATCCATAGTTATCCCTGTCATCTTTCCCGAGGAGCTTCCAGTGTAATTTCCTTTGAATGTAATATCTCCATTAGTGCTGACTCTAAAAAAGGCTGCTTTTCTCAAATCATTGGCTTGGTAAGACTGATACAAACTCAAAGGTACTTTTGCAACCGCAAAACGGATGGGACCAGAATTTCGCATGATAGCTCTGAGCAATACTTCCACATTCATATTACTTATAGGATAAGAAGCTGATACATTGAGGGTATTAAAATTGATGAGACTATTTTGCAAACTCAAAGCCTCTAAGGCGTAGGTTAAAGCCTTTTCATTATCTCCCATATATTGGTAGGTTCTTGCCAAATATCCTAAAGCAACAACTTTTGAAGGTCTTGAGGTAGCAATTTGCTTAACAGGAAGAAGATTTACCGCTTCGTGCAGGTCTTTCAAAATTTGCTCAAAAGTTTGTTGTACCGAAGACCTTACAGAAGGAATATTCATATCAGGATCTAAGCGAATGGGCATCCCTAAGTCTTTCTCAGCAGTAGCTTTATTGTACACAGGACACCAAACTTGCGCAGCATCCAGATAACGAATAGCCCTTATTACCAAAGCTTGTCCTCTTACATTTTCAGCTCCCGAAATAGCATAAGTATCCAGATTATTCAATACCGCATTAGAAATATAAATAGCTCTGTAAGCATAAGACCAATCATTCCCTACTCCCTGATTGGTGGATAGATAATCATTTTGCCATGTATATAGTCGCCTATCTTCCTGATACATCATAGCGTTATAGTCTGCATCTGATAAATAAAAATCGTCACTGGAAGCCATACCACTCGATGCAAAGTTGGTAAGTACATCTGTAAATCGGTCTAATAATGCCTGGTTATCTTCAAGAGTCATAGGAACAGCAAGCGTAGTGTCTGATTTTTCATCTAAAAAACGGTTACAGCCTGTTAGTAGAAATATGGCTAATAAGAGCCCTAATATTATATTTAATGATGTTTTCATAATTTTCATGTTGTAATATTGAATTTATACGATTAGAAGTTGGCACGAAGTCCAATGGTATATACTGCAGGTGGTTTTAATCCTGTAGTTTCGTAATTAAAATCGGGGTCTATCCCGCTTTTGTTGGCTTTCCACAGAATTCCTAGATTGCTCAGATTGATGAATACATTTAGGTTTTCAAAAATTTTTGATTTCCAAGTACTTTGGTCAAAATGATAGTTGAAATTGATATATTGCAAGCGGATATGGTCTGCTTTCTCCACCAGAACACTAGAACCACGATAAAAAGAATCTCTGTTATAATCACTCATTAATGTATTGGAAGGAACGTTTGTAAAAGCCTCGTCTCCTTCTTTCTGCCATCGGTAAGCAAAATCGCTGTGTCCAGTCCAACTGTTATATAGATTGGTATAGTTAATAGAGCTTCTTCTGAAGTAGTAGCCCATTTTATAGACAATACCAATATCCAGACTGAAATTTTTGTAGCTCACGGAGTTGATAAAAGAACCATACACCGTTGGGATGGCAGAACCAAAATATTCTAAATCACTTATTTTAGTTCCTGCTCCTACCAAAGCGGAATAATCTTTACTCACTGCTCCATTGAGATAGCCCATAGGGTCGCCTGTTTTAGGGTCTAATCCTGCCCATTGATAGGCAAATATGGAGTACACAGGTTTTCCCTCTATTCCTGCGATGGGTACGGAATCACCATTTCCGATAAACTGACTGGCTACAGGATCTGCTAAGTAATATTTCGTCACCTGGTCATGATAAGTACTGAAATTGAAAATGGTATTCCATTTCACCGCTTTATCAATATTAAGGGTATTCAATGTAATATCAAATCCTTGTCCTTTTATTTCTGCTACATTAAAAAGCATATAACCTACACCTGTGGTATAATCTAACTGAGCAGGACCAAAGAGATTGTTTCCTTTTTTGGTAAAATACTCTACAGAACCACTGATTCTGTTATTTCGGGTAGAAAAATCCAATGCTACATTAATCATTCTTGAAGTTTCCCAACGGAGCTGAGGATTGTAATAATTTTCGAATCTTGCCATTGGAGTTCCTGTATAACTAGAGTTAACGACGTCATAAGTAATAGTACTCACAGCAACCATTGCAGGGTCTATATTTCCATTAAAACCATAAGAACCTCTCAGCTTTAAAGAAGGAAGCCAATCAATTTTATAGAAAGATTCTTTAGAAATATCCCATAAACCACCCACAGACCAAAAAGGGTTCCACTGGTCATTGGTGTTAAGCCCGAAAAGATTACTCGCATCTCTTCTAAAGCTTCCCGAAAAGGTATATTTTCCATTGTAGGTATAAGCTGCATTGGCGAATAAAGAAACAAATCTTGTAATACGTTTTCCCTGAGACTCCTGTCTTTGTATAAAATCCGAACTGCCACTAGGAAGCATTGGATATTGGTGGGTGTAATCGATGTTTACAGAAGACATTTTATTTTCATTATATCCATAAGAACGATTGCTGTTATATGTTCTTTGGGCATCACGGCTTTCAGCTCCTGCAATAGCAGAGATTTGATGCTTATCCCATTTACCGGAGTAGCTCAGCTGTCCTCTGATATTGTTGGTAATGGTTAAACCATTTGAAACATCAATGATGCCTCCTTTAGGAACAATGAAAATAACATTTCCGTTGCCATCTATCTGCGAAAATCGGTTGACATAATTGCGGGCATAATAACTTTCAGCAGTATGAAGATTGTTGGAGTTGTCATTTTGACGTTGGTATTGGTATTTAATATCTGCTTCTAATCCCTTTACAATTTTATAATTAACACCGGCATTAATCATCACTTCAGATATTTTTGTTTTTACCTGATTGTATTGCCAATCCGTTAGAGGATAATAATTCCAATCTAAAAGCTTTCCACTCCCGAAGTTGTCTTTGTAATTCTGGTCGTACAAAGAGTTTACCACCAAAGGATTGCCTTGTTCGTCTGCCAGTTGCATATAAGGAACAAAGGAATTTCTGCCCATGATAACTCCTCCATAAGCGGTGCGACCGCTCTTGGTATTGGTTTCGGTATAGTAAATTCCACTTGTTATTTGGAGCTTTTTTAGAGGTTTCCAGATATTTTGAAATCTAAGATTGATTCTGTTGTATTTTTCGCCAAGGTTACCGGTATTGTCATCAAATCCTAGTGAAGAACTCCAGGAAAAGTCTTGAGCCCCACCTGTGACACCTAAATAATACTGTTTTTTTTCTGAGGGCAAATACATATACCTTCGGAACTGTTCTTTTGCGTCAATATTCTTAAGCTGCTCAATCTGGCGGTTGGCTTCGTCAGAAGAAATCAATCCGTTTTTTGCTTTGTTCAACAAATCGACCACAGGAGATAAAGCAGGATGTGAGGAAGAATTGATGTCGCTGTCATAAAAACCTTGGTTGAAAAGACTTCTTTCTACTTCTATAAAATCTGATGATGAAATGGTTTTAAGATAGCCAAAGTCTGGCTTGGGGCTATAGCTGGTATTCATCGTGAATTCAACATGTACAGGTTGGTTGAATTTTCCTGTTTTAGTGGTGATGACAATAACGCCATTGGCGGCTCTTGCTCCCCAAATGCTGGATGCGGAAGCATCTTTCAGCACGGTAATGCTTTCTACCATATTAGGGTTGATATTGCTGATGTTTCCTTCATAAGGAAAATCATCTACCACAATTAAAGGAGAAGTAGGCCCTTTGATGGTACTAAGACCTCTTATCATCAACTTTGGGGTATCAGAACTACCTCTCTCTAATATCACTCCTCCTGCAATATTAGAGAGTCTGTCTAGAATATTGGTGCTGACTTGTTGATTCAGTAATTTTTCATTGCTAAAGCTAAAAGAACCGGTTGCTCTTTCTTTGGGAATTTTCTGGTATCCCGTTGAAATGTTTACGGCTTCAATTTCTTTTACCTTGTAAGGCAATATTATTTTTAAAGGACTTTTCAGTGGTAATGTTACTTCAATGGTCTTAGCCTCATAACCTTTATGAGAAACGCTTAGGGTTAGTTTTTTTTCTTTCGTTTGAAAGTTAAAGAAGCCCTTTTCATCGGTCAAAACAACTGTTTTTGAAGGTTGAATGGTGACTATAGCTCCTTTTAAGGGGATGGAATCTTCTTCCGTTATCACATGTCCCGAAAGGCTTTGTTGCGCCATCAGAGGAACTGCACTGCACAGCAATACAG
>DDFD01000048.1 GCA_002337005.1 Flavobacteriales bacterium UBA1937
GTTTCGTCGTTAAGACCAATATTAAGAACGGTATCCATCATCCCTGGCATAGATTTTCTAGCACCAGAACGTACAGACATTAATAGAGGATTTTTAACATCTCCGAATTTTTTGCCCATTAATTTTTCTACCTGAGCAAGAGCATCTTTAATTTGTTTTTCTAAAGTAGTAGGATATTGTCTTTTGTTTGCATAGAAATAAGTACAAACTTCTGTAGTAATCGTAAATCCTGGAGGAACAGGAAGTCTAAGGTCTTTGTGACCAGCCATTTCTGCTAGGTTGGCACCTTTACCACCTAAAAGATTTTTCATAGATTCATTTCCATCTGCTTTTCCGCCTCCGAATGAATAAACATACTTAACATTTTTTGCTGTTGTAGCCATAATATATTTTTTTTGTTTTTTATCAACTTTCGATGAGCAAAATTACAAAGGTCTATACAATATATCAGGCTTTACATTACTGACATTTATCAATTTTGATAAATATCATAAAAAATTGATAAAAAATAAGGGTAAAAATTTTTGATTTTGTTTTGAATATTTATTTAATAAAGATAATTAAGTATGAAATAATCATCATGATACATTCTAACCCCCACCGTTCTGGTCTCGAAATTATATTTTCTAGTTCTGAAATGATAATTTGGGGTTCTGAACCTATATTTTGGAGTTGATGAAATAATAATTTGAGGTTGCTAAATCATAATTTATAGTTACTAACTAATAATTTATAGTTCTGAAATCCAAATTTTGGGTTAAAGAAGTCCTTCAGAATATTCTGAAACTCATCTTGAATATTTCTGAACGTGTCTCGATATATTTTTTAATGGATAAAATGAGTATTGGACTTTATAAGGTAAGTAAAAAAATATCCTGCAATGGTTTTGCAGGATAATTTACTTGTATTTTACGTTGTAGGAGGTGTATTATTCGTCTTATTACTGGTTTTACTAAAAAACTGTTTCGTTTCATTTACTTTAGTTTCAAAACCTGGCGATGCAGTACCTGCTTTGTAATTAGTATAAGCATAATCTGTAAGAGCAGCTTGATAATTGTCATAATCATGAAGAATTTTTGCATTTTTAAGCTTGGTAGTTAAGCTATCTAATCTTGTAATAATAGCCTCTAAATTGGTTCTGCTATTAAAATCATTTTCAAACTCTTCCCAATCTACATCTGATGATGACAGTGATGGTTGACTTTTGTGAAAATCATAGATTTTGTTTACAAAAAGTTTGTTTTGTTCATTAATGCTCCCGTACTTTTGGCGGTCTTCTGCACTTAGGTTTACATTAATAATTTGTAATGCCGTTTCTAACTGATTAAGTGCATTTTGTGCATCTGATACCTGTGCAGCGGTAAGATGCGTGTTGTTTAGATTTGTAATTGCCATAATATATTTAATTTAAGGTTTGTCATGGTTAAATAGTTTTTAATGTAATAAGTTATTTTTTTAATATTTCTCCCAATAATTTATTCTGTGCTTCTATGAGTTTTGATATATTGTCTTGGTTTTTTAGTATGTTCTCTAATAACTCTGGTGATTGCATATTTATTGTACCATTTCCGAAATTAACTACTCCATCATTTTTTTCAATCTGGTTATAGTTAGTAAATTTATCATCAAATAATTGATTTATATCAATTTCTAATTCTTTAGCAATATTTCTTAGTAACATAGAATTTGGAATACTTTTATCAGATTCAATACTAGAAATAGTACTTTGGGCAACATCAAGACGTATTGCTAAATCATCCTGAGAAATACCTTTAGCTTCTCTAAATCTCTTTACACGGGTTCCAATACTCATAATATCAATATTTTGTTCAAAAATAACAAAATATCGATGATGTTGAATAAAAAAATTATATATTTTTACAAAAAATAAACTGATGACCAATAAAAACACCTTCAATATCATCCTCTTTGAGCTTATTCCTGAATAATTATTTAATGATTTGGAATTATTCAGGTAAACAATATTCTCATTACAAATCATTCCACACAAAAACCAATTTTCAATAAAAACATAAATAAATGAAAAAAATAACAATTATTTTTGGTGTTATTTTTATTATTGTAATTTCAGTGTTATCTTGTCGAAACGAAGATGTGTATAACTCTGTACTGCAAAATAAAGAATATGCCTCTAAATCTCCTTGGAAAGAAGACCAAGTGTATATTAAAAATGTAAAATCTGTTTTCGAAAAATATGCCAATCAAGGCTATTTTGAAAACAAATACGGACAAGTATATTGGGATTATGCCATGTCTTTTGGTAAATTTGACGAGAGTTTTTTGGTAGTACCCATTGTTAAAAAAAATAAAGTAGCTACGGTAATGAAAGTCATTAGAAATAACGACAGAATTTTTCTATTAGAGCAAAAAGATTCTAATCTTATTTCTTTTTTTGATGATCTTATAAATCGTAAATTAGAAAAATTTTATGAAGAACAAATATTACCCACAAGTAGTGCAGAAAAAGGTAAGATAGAAAAAATAGCTACAGATTCTTATGTATGCACCTATAGAACGATTACAGTAGGCTGCTTCGAAACCGAAATAAACTGTACTCCTATAAGTAGAACCGTTAGTTCTTGTCAGTTATCAGATACTTTAGATGATGATTATATAAACACAGATCCACCTGGCGAAAATGGCAGCGGTGGTGGTTCTGGACAAGGATTGCCATATCCTAACCAAAATACTGACCCGTGTGCTACTATTAAAGCACAAAATGAAAGTACAAATTATAAAATCAAACTTAACGAGTACAATAAAGCCTCGAATTTTAGTGAAAAGAAAGAAAAAGGTTTTTATGAAACAAAAGATGGTTGGTTTTATAGTTTAGAGCAATCTCAATCTACTTCATCTTCAGATGGTTTAAAAATCCCTATATCTAGCGATATTAAAGGATATACACATACCCATTTGAATGATTATGAAGACGGAACTACGGATGAAAATGGAACTCCGGTTATAAGACAACCTATAAGAATGTTCTCTCCTGCAGATGTAAACGCATTGATGGAATTAGCAAAGCTTCAATCTAATGGCAATTACGGAGGATTATACGGAGTAATGTTATCAAGCTCTGGGAATTACACCATAAAATTTACAGGAACAGCTGCTGATATTAAAACAGGGTTTGATACTGATGATTGGAGAGAAGATTATAAAAAATTTGTGCAAAAAGAATCTGGGAGTTTAGAAAAGAAATTTTTACGATTTTTATCTGAAAAAATGGGAGTAAAAGGGATATCCCTTTTCAAAAATAACAGTGATGGAAAAACACAAAAAAAATCACTAACTTCGAATAACAATGTACAAACAACAGATTGCCCTTAATTATTAAAAATATAGAAAAATGAAAAATATTATACTAATAATAATCTTATTTATTACAGGTGTTTCTTGCAAAGCACAGACGACTATATCTTTAGAACAAGCATATCAGTATAGTAAATCTGATGATGGAATACCAGAAACAGTAACTTATGTAAAAGATATTAACAATAGGCTAGATCAGTTCGTAGGAACTTGGAAGGGGTCTTATAATGGAAAAAATTATGAATTTAATTTTGTGAAAAAAATCTATTATGGAAGTTATAGTATTAAATGGGATCAATTAATAGGAAGAATTTTAATTAAAGATGGTAATGGAAATATTATCTACAATACAATGAATGAGGTTGATGATAACACTATGTTTTGGGGGAATCAAATGCAAGCAAAAACATATGTAATGAGCTTTATAAAAGATTCATATTGTAACGGAGGAGGAGATGTATTTATAGAGGTAAGTAAATATGATTCTAAAAAAATGTATTTACATTTTGATAAGGATGGTGGTCTTTATAATCCTGCAAAATGTCCAAATTATGATACTTACGTTCCATTATTGCCAAAAGATAAAATAGTTTTAACCAAACAGTAAAAATAAAAGCTCTGCAAATCTGCAGAGCTTTTTGTCTTAATACCTAAAAAGTACACTTCCCCAAGTAAAACCACTTCCAAAAGCAGTAAGACAAACGAGGTCTCCTTTTTTTACTTTTCCTTCGTCTAGCGCTTCACAAAGTGCAATAGGAATAGAAGCTGCGGTAGTATTACCATATTTTTGGATGTTATTGTAAACTTTATCATCTGGCAATCCCATTTTTTGTTGTACAAACTGAGAAATCCTTAGATTAGCCTGATGTGGAATAAACATATCTAAATCTTCTGGTTTTTTACCCGCTTTATTTAATGCTTCCATCAAACTTTCTGGAAATCTGGTTACCGCGTGTTTGAAAACAAAATTTCCGTTCATAAGTGGATAAAGCATATCTTTTGTAATTACTTCTGGCTCGGTAAGCAATCTATCTGACCAACCGTATTTAGTTCCGCCAAATTTCACGGCTAATTCTTCAGCATATTTCCCTTCAGAATGTAGGTTGATTGCTAAAATTCCTTCTTCGTTTTCGTCTTCTGTAGCAGATAAGATAACTGCACCTGCTCCGTCTCCAAATATTACAGAAACGCCTCTACCTTCATCTGAAAAATCTAAACCAAAAGAGTGAATTTCTGCACCTACAACTAAAATGTTTTTATAAGTTCCTG
>DDFD01000101.1:0-157 GCA_002337005.1 Flavobacteriales bacterium UBA1937
TTTATTTCAAAGTCTTTTGTTTTGTATTTCACTTCAGAAACACCTGCTTTGGCTACAAATCTTATTAGATTTAGTAATTCTTTAGAATCCATATATAATTATAATTTTTATACGGCTCAAATATAGTAATATTACAACAAAAAACCATTCAATTTTT
>DDFD01000101.1:197-5856 GCA_002337005.1 Flavobacteriales bacterium UBA1937
TACTACTTTACCTCTGTAGTAAAGTTTACCTTCGTGCCAGTGCGCTCTGTGGTAAAGGTGTAATTCACCAGTAGTTGCATCTTTCGCTAATTGAGGAGCCACAGCTTTGTAGTGTGTTCTTCTTTTATCTCTTCTTGTAGATGACTGTCTTCTTTTAGGATGTGCCATTTTCTTGTTCTTTAAATTTTATTGTAAAATTCTAATTTTTGTCTTTTAATTTTTTTAAAACTTCCCAACGAGGATCTACTGTTTCGGTTTCTTCCTCTATTTCTTTGCTTTTCGGACTGAATTTTTCTAGAATTTTGTGATATTCATCTTCTTCGTTTACGTTGGGCGATATTTTTTTCATTGGTATAGAAAGTACTACAGCTTCGTAAATGATTTGGGATATATTGAAAGAGCTATCACCAGTTGGGATGGTAATCACTTCTTCATTGCTATCATCATATTCTTCACCGAATTTTACCAAAACTTTGATGTTNNGTAATATCAAATTCTAAAAATGTAGTGTGTTTTTCTAATTGCACATCTACAGTAATATGAGCGTTGGTAAACTCCTGCTCAGTCTCGAATAAATCAAAGAACGATTGTTCTACTTCAAATTTGAACTCGTGTTTTCCGTTTTTAAGTCCGGAAAATGCTACTTCATAGTTTCTTAATTTGTCCATAAAAACGGTTTGCAAAAATAAGGTAAATTTTTTAAATTACAAAAGAATTATTCATTTTCTTCTGGTAAATCTTCATCTATGCCGTTGTCATTCGCGAAAACCTTAGGTTTCAAAGGGTTTTTCGTTAGCTCTTGATATTCAGTTCTATTCTTAAAAATTTTAATTGCCGTGAAAATAGCTTCCGAAAAAGACTGAGCATCTGCCAGATTTTTTCCTGCAATATCATAGGCTGTGCCGTGATCTGGTGAGGTTCTTATAAAAGGAAGACCTGCGGTGTAATTTACCCCTTCTTCGTAACCTATGGTTTTGAAAGGAGCTAATCCTTGATCGTGGTACATTGCCAAAACTCCATCGAAACTGCTGTATTTTTCTGGTTGGAAAAAACTGTCTGCCGGATATGGGCCGAAAGCTAGAATGCCTTCGTCAAACAATTCTTTGATGGCAGGTTCTATAATTTCTATTTCTTCGTTTCCTATTGCGCCACCATCGCCAGCGTGAGGATTGAGTCCTAATATGGCAATTTTAGGTTTTTGAATGCAAAAATCTTGAATCAAGCATTCATTTAGAATTCGTACTTGTTCTTTTATTTTGGATTTAGAAATGTTTTTTGCTATTTCTGAAACAGGAATGTGGTGTGTGGAAACAGCAACTTTTAAGTTTTCTGTTACCAAAAACATTAATCCCTTTTTGTTAAATTTTTCTTCGAAATATCCTGTGTGACCAGCGTGTTTGAAGCCTTGCTTCATCATTTCGTCTTTATTGATAGGTGCTGTAACCAGTACATCTATGTCTCCATTCATAAGAGCATTGGTAGCTGCTTCTAGAGAATCTATCGCCATTTTGGTAGATTCTTCTGTAGGAGTGCCAAAATCTACATTTACATTGTCTTTCCAAAGGTTTACGATGTTAAGCTTGTCTGTTGCAGCTTCTTTAGGATGCTGGATATAATTAAAATTCGCCTGAATTTTGAACACGTTTTTTTGGTAAGAAAATAGTTTTCCGGAGCCGAAAATGACTGGAGTAAAAAAATCTGTGATATTTCTATCATTTAAAGCTTTGAGGATTATTTCCACGCCAATGCCGTTAAAATCTCCAACTGAAATTCCTACCTTAATTTTGTGGTGTTTAGAACTCATTTTTAATTATCTTTGAAGTTTGAAATAGTTTGTACAAATTTAGGAAAATATTTGCAGAATAAATTTGTTATTTTCTAAAGAATTAAGAGCGTGTTTATAGCCCCGATGGTAGCAATTGTTTGAGCTCTTTTTTTTTAATTTTTCGAGGCATTAGAATGGGAAATTTTAAAAAAAAGCGAGTGCGGACAGCGGGACTGAGCGTTATACAGAAAATAACTCTTTCTGCTAAAAAAATTATAAAAATATGTTTACAGGAATTATAGAAGCAACTGGCGAAGTAAAAAGAATAGAAAAGGAAGGCACAAATGTGCATTTTACGCTAAGTTGTCCGTTTACACAAGAGTTAAAAATAGATCAAAGTTTGGCACATAATGGTTGTTGTCTTACAGTGGTAAAGATTTCTGGTGAAGAATATACCGTGACTGCAATTAACGAAACTTTAGAAAAAACAAACCTTGGTCAATTAGAAGTTGGGAGTTTGGTAAATCTTGAGCGATGTATGATAATGAATGGCAGGCTAGACGGACACATAGTGCAAGGGCACGTGGATAAAACTGGCGAACTGGTTTCTGTAGAAAACATCAATGGAAGTTATTTTTTGACTTTTAGTTATGAGGAAAATGGTGCTTTTACTACCGTTCCGCAAGGTTCTATTACGGTAAACGGAATAAGTCTAACGGTGGCGGATAGTGGAGATGGGCAATTCTCTGTGGCGCTTATCCCTTACACCTGGGAATATACTAATATGAAAACGCTGAAAGCAGGAGATAAAGTAAATTTAGAATTTGATATTATTGGTAAATATATAGCCAAGTTGCTAAAAAAATAATGGCGTTTAATAGGTATAGAGGTTATAGTTTAAGAACCAGGGTTTTTATTGGATTTATGGTAGTGTGTTTTCTCAGTATCATAGGCTCTACCGCTATGTCTTACCTAATTATTAAAAAATCTGTAGAAGACCAGAGTAAAATAGAAATGCAGAATAAATTTGAAGCATTGATGAAAACTTTGGATTATGCTCTCAGTCATACTACCGTTACAGGTAGTAACCTTCCAGATGTTTTGCAAGATGAAATTTATCAAATTGCTGACATCAATAAGCACGATGTGATTATCTATGATTTAGATGGTAATTATCTGGTCTCTAATAAAGAAAAAGGATTGGTAGATCAAAAAAGAATACCACAAAATATTCTAAAAAAAGTAAAAAATTCTGACACTAGATATGATGTGCAAACCTATGATAATAAAATAGGGAATACACTTACCTCGTCTTATATGATTATGAGAAACAATATGCTAGAGCCTATTGCTATTGTATATTTTCCGTATTATCACAATGAAGATTTTTACTATGGTGCATTTAATAAATATGTGCAGTATATTATTTTGGTCAATTTATTTTTGATTATTCTGAGTGTTTGGTTAAGTTGGGTAATTTCTAAAAACCTTACCAAAGCCATTACTAAAATTTCTGATTTAATTACCAGAACTACGCTTTTTGGTAAAGATATGAGACCTATTAAGTATTTCAATAATGATGAACTAAGTGGTCTGGTGAAATCTTATAACAAAATGGTGTACCAGATAGAAGACCAAAAATTACTATTGGCCAATAAAGAAAGAGAAGAAGCGTGGCGCGAAATGGCAAAACAAGTTGCTCACGAAGTGAAAAATCCTTTGACGCCAATGAAATTATTGATACAAAATTTTGTACGAAAATTTGATAAAAATGATCCTGAAATAGACACCAAAGTAAAGAACCTGAGCAGAAGTTTGGTAGATCAAATAGATTTGGTTGCTACTGTGGCAAGTGCTTTTTCTGAGTTTGCAAAACTGCCTCCAAAAAATGATGAAAGGTTTGACTTAAAAGATGAATTAGAAAATTTGGTAAGGGTTTTTAATGAAGAGGGGAGTATTTATTTTCATTCAAATAAACAGGAAATTCCTATCAATATGGATAGAGTTTATCTTTCTAGGATATTTACTAATTTGATTACCAATGCCAAACAAGCAGAAAGAGAAGGTGTAGAATCTATTATTAATTTAGATGTTGAGCTTTTTAATAAAAAAGTAGTGATTAATGTAGAAGATAACGGATCTGGAATTCCGAAAGATAAACTAGAGCAGATTTTCGAGCCCAATTTTACGACCAAAAATTCAGGAATGGGGCTTGGTTTAACTATGGTAAGAAAGATGATAGAAGAATACAAAGGCGAAATATCTGTAAAGTCTGAAGAAGGTAGAGGAACTAAGTTTACCATCATTTTGCCAACTAATATTTAGTTGTATTAAAGCTATTTTTTTCAAACTATTTCAATGATTATCTAACCATTATGAAACCCTTTCGTTTTCAGCTATTTTCTATACAACAGAGCAAAGATGTTTTCAGGGTAGGAACAGATGGGGTCTTGCTCGGTGCGATGTGCAATGTAAAAAATGCAAAAAAAATTTTAGAAGTGGGTACAGGAACGGGTCTTGTTTCTCTCATGCTGGCACAAAGAAATCTACAAAGTAATATTCTAGCACTTGACATCAATAAAGACGCTGTGGAGCTTGCTGATTTCAATTTTAAAAATTCTATTTTTTCGGAAAGAATAAAGGTGGAATTGATGGATTTTAAAATGTTTAAGAGTCAAGAACAATTTGATGTAATTGTTTCTAATCCTCCTTTTTTTGAAGAAAACACTTCTGCTAAAGATGTTTTGGCGAGACAAAAAATAGAATTAGGGTTTAATGATTTAATTAAAAAAGCTTCAGAAAATTTATCGGAAATAGGCGTTTTTTCAGTGATTATTCCTTCTTTTTGTGCAGATGAATTCATTGATTTGGCACTAAATTTTAAATTGAATCTCATTAGAAAAATTAATATTTTGGGGATAGAAGGTGGTGTTTTAAGAAGAAATGTTTTAGAGTTTTCTTTGTCTCAAAAAACATTAGGGGTTTCAGATTTTGTAATAGAAAAAAGCCCAAGAAAATATTCTGACCAATATTTAGAATTAACAAAAAATTTTCATGTTTTCGGGAAATAAAAAATCTCTCACAAATTGCGAGAGATTATATTTGTAGAATTTTGATGTTTTTTATTCGAAAAGTTCTGCAGTACTCATTACCACGACACCTCCGTCCTCACATTTTATAGCTTCTCCTGGGAAATTTTGTATCATGTGGTAATCGTGAGTTGCCATAAGAACAGCGCACTGTCTTTCTGTGGAAATAGATTTTAGCAAAGTCATAATATCATTAGATGTTTCAGGGTCTAGGTTTCCTGTAGGTTCATCTGCAAGAATTAATTCTGGATGGTTGAGTAGTGCTCTAGCGATAGCAATACGTTGCTGTTCGCCACCAGACAATTCGTGAGGCATTTTATGTTTTTTGGTTTGCATTCCTACGCTGGTAAGAACTTCATCTATTCTGTCGTTCATTAGTCCTTTGTCTCTCCAGCCTGTAGCTTCTAGCACAAATTGAAGGTTTTTTTCGATGCTTCTGTCTGTTAAAAGTTGAAAATCTTGAAAAACAATTCCCAATCTTCTTCTAAGGTTAGGTACATCAGAAGCTCTTAATTTTTGTAAATCAAAACCTACTACTTCACCTTCGCCTTCTTTCAGAGGAAGTTGCCCGTAAAGAACTTTTAACAAAGAACTTTTACCAGAGCCAGTTTTCCCGATGATGTAGCAAAAAGTGCCTCTTTTTATCGTAAGATCTACTTTAGAAAGTACGGTAAAGTTTTTCTGAACAATCTTAGCGTTTTTTAGCGTAATGATGTCGTCTCCTACAAAATTTTTATGTGGCATAATCTTGTTTTGATATAATTGGTAATTAAGAAAATTTATCCTAAAACGAAATTCAAAAATA
>DDFD01000025.1:0-318 GCA_002337005.1 Flavobacteriales bacterium UBA1937
TTCCATTGAAACTTCTTGATTAGCTGGATTTACTGCAAAACCATCGATCAACAATAGTCTTATCAGCCAAAAAAGAAAGAAAACCAAGAACAAAATACTATTTATTTTCAAGCTTTTAATAGAATTTTTTTGTATATTTTCACTGTCAATGATTTTTTGAAAATATAAATTCGCTAAAATTCTCGCCAAGAAAAAAACTGCCAATCCTAAACTTATATTTTGAAGAAATGTGAGTTTTTCAACCGTCCAAACTGCCTCTAACCCGTGAAACGGAGTTTCCCAAGCAGAAATAATCGGCATTTTCTGTAAATTTTGATT
>DDFD01000025.1:349-1237 GCA_002337005.1 Flavobacteriales bacterium UBA1937
CCACCAAAAGTAACCAAAGTAGTGAATGTAATCTCCCATTTTCTACCTGTTGCATTCAGAAGCATGGTCTTTTCTTTTTCGGTTTTGGCGAGCGAAAAGATAAGCGTTTGTCCGCCCTGAACAAATAACATAAAAACCAATAGAGCACCAAGCAGTGAAACAATCATCCACCAATAATGCTGTAAACCGTTATAATCTAAAAATGAAAACATTTTGTAAAAATTAGAAGTTAAAATTAATGAGCAGAACCTTTCTTAATCGCAGAAAGCATAATCTTGATTTCCGCAATTAAAAGTGTAGTAAATATGATTAAGAAAAGGAAAAATGTAATTTGTACACTATAAGCGTCAATCTGTGAAACTGCAGCAATATTTGGCAAAAGATTTTGTATTGTCCAAGGTTGTCTTCCTACTTCTGCTACAATCCAACCTGCTTGTGAAGCTACATAACCGAAAGGTATGCTCCAAAGTGTAAGCCTCAAAAGTGTTTTGCTATTTTCTAAATTTTCTTTGATAATTTTATAAAATAGTAGCGCAAACAAAACCAAAAACCAAGTTCCTAAAATCACCATAATATGAAATGAATAAAAACTCATTTTCACATTCGGAATGAGCATATGAGGATCTTTCCCGAAATAATATCCGTAACCGAAATCATTTTCGTGAGTTCTGAAAGTTGCCAATTCTTTTTCTGCATTGGTTACATCTCCAGATTTTTTGAATTTAATATAATTTCCGAGTGCATCGATGGCAACTTTTCCGCTGTTTATTCTTTCTTGATACGAAACGATTCCTTCTTTTTTATTACCGTGAACCAAATCATTAATTCCTGGAACAAAAGCATCACCTTGAAGAAAAGCCAAATAAGACAAAGCCATCGGAATTTTAA
>DDFD01000025.1:1320-50268 GCA_002337005.1 Flavobacteriales bacterium UBA1937
AATACTTCTTTTACCAAGAACCACATCTTTTTTCTTTAAAATAAACCAAGCGCTAACACCCGCAACAAACAAAGAAGCTACGATATATGAAGAAATTACGGTATGCAAAAATTTATTTACTGCAACTGGATTCATAAGAACCGCCCAAAAATCTACCATTTCGTTTCGCATAGTATCAGGATTAAACTCCATTCCTACAGGATGTTGCATCCAACCATTTGCCACCAAAATCCACAATGCAGAAAGATTAGAACCTATAGCAACCAACCAACTCGAAAGTAGGTGAAACTTCTTGCTTACTTTGTCCCAACCGAAAAACATAACGGCAATAAAAGTACTTTCCATAAAAAACGCCATAATTCCTTCAATAGCTAAAGGTGCACCGAAAATATCGCCTACAAACCAAGAGTAATTGCTCCAGTTGGTTCCGAATTCAAATTCCATAATAATTCCTGTGGCGACACCAATTGCGAAATTAATTCCGAAAAGTTTCATCCAAAATTTGGTAATTTCTTTCCACTTTTCATCGCCTGTTTTTACGTAAATGGTTTCCATAATAGCGATGATAAAAGTGATTCCTAAAGTAAGCGGAACAAAAAGCCAATGGTACATAGCAGTAAGTGCAAATTGCGCTCTGCTCCAATTGACAAGTTCCCAATCTATATGATTCATAAAATTGTAATTTTTCTATTTTTTGATTTCAGTTAATGTGTTTTGTAAATATTCTATTCTTTGTTGATTATTATCAAAATTAGTTTTTAAGAAATCTTTAAAGAAGAACATTTTGAGAATACCAAACATAATAAACAGTTTAATGATAGCAATTGCCCAAAGAGATTTACTTTCTTTAGACATAATGCTAAAACCATGTTGATAAAGTTTTATTAGCTCAATAAATGGATATAATAAGAAATTAAAGACGATTTGCATTATTATATAAATTAAAAATTTATAAAGAAAATTTCTCTAATTTTCATAACGCAAAGTTAAACTGGAAATATAATATCTAATAGTTTGCATAACGGGAAAAATGGTAATAATTACTTATTTAAAATTAACCTAAAATCTAAAAAAGAAAATCATATTAGATTTAAAGAGTTTAGTAAAATAAGAATTATCCTTAATGATTATTTCAAAAAACAATTTGTGAGATATTAATTAATAATTCTTCTGCAAATCATCTTCAAAAGGTAGATATGAAATTTAAAGATTATGTGAAAAAGAATTAGACTGTAATGTTATATCCTAATTTTCACATTTAGACTTTGCTCGATTTTGTACTAATGAAAATTCTAATTCAGATATTGAATTTTAAATTGTTTTTAGCGCCTTAATTTGTTCTTTTCTTCTATTTTGGTTTCCTCAAACTGATTCTTTCTGCTTTCTCCGAACCGAAGGAATGAAAAAATTTTTGTGCTTTTCTCAGAATCCTTAAAAATCTCATCAAAAGCAGAAAAAGGAATGTTATTTTCTTTTGATGTTTTTTCCAATAGCTCAATCATTTTATCTTTTCGTTCAGCATCATTTAGATTTTGCAGATTCGGGATCTTTATACTTTCTTGTAGAATCGCTTTTTTAAGTGTGTTTTCTACCGAATCCAAATATTTTTTCTTTTCAACAGCAAAAACAGTTTCATTGGTTAACAGAGCGGAGTTTTTGCTTTTGAAGAAGGAAACCTCTTTTTTAAGACTTTCAATGTTGGTTTTTAATTCTGCAATTTGTTTTTCTTTGGATTCCAGTTCTGTTTTATTTTTGAGAAGTTGAATATTATTCGTTTTGATTGCCTTTTTGTAGTTTTCAATGGTTTTGTCCGTTTTTATTTTTTGAAAACCTAGAAAATCGGATTCTTTTACTATTAACTCTTCAGATTTTTTAGATTCCATCTCTTGTTGCATTTGGCTGTATCGTTCTTCCAAAATTTTCAAATCTTCTTCTTTTTTCTTGATTTTAAATTCTACCGCTTCCAATCTAGCTAACGAACCTGAAACCCCTCTTTCCATTTCCAAACATTCCGCCGCCAAATCCTGCATTTTGGAATAATGAAAAGATTGATGCTTTAAGGTTTTTCCAGTTTGTAAATCCTGCCAATCTGCTACTAAATGGGCGTGATAATTCGGTTTCCATTCTTTGGTATCTTTGTCATAATGACCTTCATCTTTATGTATGGCAATTTGAAAAATTCGGATGTTAAGTTCTTCTTCCAATCTTTTTGATAGGTTATGCAAGTCTTGCATCGTGGTATTTTCTTTAATCACAACCACAGCTTCTCGAACTGGCATCGCGTTTTTCTGTAATTTTCTGCCTGATTTTTCTTTGCAGTACGATTCTATTTTTTGGATTCGGTCTGCAATTTTTTGTTCCATCCAATATTCATTTTTATGAGTTAAATCTTTGCGGATGTAATCAAATGATTTCTTTCTGAAATTATGAATTTCGGAATCGGATTTTGCTGCTTTGAAATTGATTGATGTCTTCATTTTTGTTAAATTTGATAATAATGTAACCTGTATCTTTTTTACGCAGGTTACCTAACAACCTGTATCTATTTTATACAGGGTAAAAGATATCCTTGCTTTATTTTATACAGGTTCTGAAAAGTTACACCTTTTACTATTTTACCCAGGTTAAAGCCTCGCAGAGCGAAGTAGAAACTTTGTTGGGAGAGCATCGACCTTCAAAGTTGCGAATGAGCTCCTAACTTTCGCCGATAGTTGATAAAAATAGGTAACCCACATAATCAGCGTTTTCTTTTGTAAGTTTGATAGATTTCACTTTCCTCCTGTTCTTGTTTTGGGTTTAGTTCTACCTGCTGTTTTTTTTCGATTTCAGTGTTGTTTTTGAATTGTAAATAGTCGTTCAAATCTTTATGAAGAGCATAAATTTCAGAATGATTTTTGGCTTCGGGAAATGATTTCAAAATTGAAGTTTTACAATTTTCGCCTGCTTTGTCATTGTCTAAAAACAAATGGATTTCAGAATAGTTTTTTAAATATTCTTTGGTTCTATTCAATAATGAAATGGAATTCATCACCAATACATCGCCTTTGTAAAATGGTTTCATTTCAACAAAAGATAATGCATCCATAAAACCTTCAAAAACGACTATTCTTTTTCCTGTTTCATTTTGACTGTGGCTTTCATTATTGAAATTTAGGATTGAAATATCTTTCTTTAGTAATGAACCTTTGTAGAATGAATTCCTCAGTTCCCAACCTCCAGAAAGATTTTCAAAACCGATAGCATAAAGGTTTTTCTGGTCAATCCTAAAATGAATTTCTTTGACTAACGGATAAACCTTTGTCGAAAGCCCCCTTTGTTGAAGATAATCTTTCAAATTTTCATTTTGAAGTTCTTTAATTTCTGTGATTTGATAATTTTGTTTTAAGCTATTTTGTTTTTGAATACTATTTTGCGGTTGAAAAGAAGAAAAATTTTGCTTTTCTGCCCATTCTAAAACTTCTTTTACTGATGCGTTTAGATATTTTTTCATAAAATCGACATTGTTTCCGCCAATTCCTTCGGAGTGTAAATACCAATAATTCAGATTTTTATTAATTTTAAAAGAGGCTTGTGTTTCTGTGTAAAAAGGATTGAGAAACCAAGCTTCTTTTTCATTTTGTTTTGTTGGATGGTGTCCGAGTGAAACAAGGATTTCTTCCAACTTTACAGAGTTGAATTGTTTGCAGTTCATAGATGAAAAATGTTAGGGTTTAATTTTCGCAAATATTTTGATGAATTGATGAGATAGCCGTATATGTTGCTGTATTTTAAAAGATTACATTCTCATCAAAGACTCATCATCTCATCAAACTTCAAATTTTTTGCTCATCAGTTTCTCATCAAAAATCAAGGTTTTATATTTTGATGAGAGTTTTGATGAGATATAAACCATTGATTTTGTTTTCATTATCAATTAATTCATCATTTCATCAAATTTTTGAAGAATGAAATCTTTTTTAATTTTGAAATAGCGTCCAGTTTTATTATTTTGATAAAAACTTCCTGAATAATCAATGTCGTATTTGATGTATGCCAAAGAGTTATTTTGTGGTTCGAGTTTCCAGCTTTCTTTTAGGAGCTTTCTGATGTCGTTTACAGTCCAATAATGGTTTCTGAACATTTTACCTAGCATATTGAAAATGTCTTGTGGAATGAATTGGATTTCTTTTTCTTCTGTACTTTCAAAAAACTCATACAAGAGCTCAATAATTTTTGATTCAAGTTTGTTATTGTTTTTCCAAACCAATTTTTGTAACGCCTTTGTTCTTATCTCAGAATCAGTAAACCACATTCGGGTTTGTTTCTGGCTACAGAACGATCTTTGAATCAGATAGCGAAGGAAATAGGGAATTTCTTTAATTAGGTTTTGAAGGAATTCAGTATTCTCTGTTTTTATAGATTTAACTTTGATAATCCAGAACCGAATTTCTTCTTCATCAATCTGAATAAAATTGTCTTCATTGTTGGAACAAAGAATGAATTTTCCAAAAAATTCAACTTCTTCTCGGTCTTTTCCTTTCGCTTCTTTCTTATCTTTATCTGTTGTGGAAAGGTACTTAAGGCGCTCAGTAATCTCTTTTTTGTCGAAAAACACCTCATCAATAGCTACAATGAGCATTGACGCCCAATCTGAATTAAATTGACTGTTAAAGGAATCTCCTTTAATGTAAGTCATATTCAACCCGAAAATGGATTTTAGCCATTTGATAAAAGTGGATTTTCCTGTAGAACGCTCCTTGCTTACCAAACATAGAATCGGAAGTATTTGTGTGGGTTTCTCAAGTAATATTTTTATGTAATCTAATCCTAACTCCAATTGTTCGCCGAAAATATGTTCCATAAAATTCAGAGAAAACTTAATTTTTTCTTTTAGTGCATCGGAATTTAAGCTTTCTTCTATTGGTTGATGTGGGATTTCATTGTACATATTGTAAAACCCTTCGATTATTTTTTCATAATTCAGATGACTTGGAATACAACAAAAGCCATCGTATTTTGGAATTTGTGAAAGATAATTTTTTCCACAGTCGCTGATAATGGTTTCCCGATTCCATCGAAACAAAATGGAAATTTTATCACCTGAAATTAATGGTTTTTCTATGGTTTTGTAGTATGTTGTGCCTACTCGTAAATAGGGAATTTTTTTGTTCATTTTAAGAATGATTTTAATACGAAATTGTTAAACAATAGAAATTGTAATGCTCGAACAGAGGTTACATTCTTCGGTTTTTTCCGTATTCCAAAAGTTCCTTTTTAGAATAGTAGTATCGCCCATTAAAATTGTAATGAGGCAGACTCTTATTTTTCCGCCAGTCAATAATGGTCGGAACAGAAATGTGCAGAAATTTTGTGGCTTCGATTTGAGAAATTAAATCTTCGGGTTGTTCTTCTGCTTTTTTAACGGGTAATGTGAAGTCGGTTGCTTTTTTTAGAATAATTTCAACCGCTTTTTCCAAATCTGCTTTGGAATGTGAAAAAAGTTGTACTGACATTTTATTGTATTTTAATTAGTTTAAATTAAAATGCAATAATATCAACTTAATGCCTGAAAATCAAATAGTTGCGAATCACCCAAAATGGTCTAATTTAATCTAAATTAGTCCAGATTAATCTTAATTAATCCAGATTAGACTTTTAATAAACCATTAATTTTAACAAAATTTAACTAAAACGCTTCTGTTTTAATAAATTTTAACGTTTTTTTACTTGATTCAAAAATAAAGTGTGTTGTTTTTTGATTAAAATACAAGAACTATCCATCGTCAATATTTTCAGGCATTCATAATGCTGTTGATTTTTTCTTTTACAATTTCAACCCTTTCGTCAATAATCAATGGGTGTATATGTGTTTGCAAGAGTTCTTCTAAAAGACCTTTATCAATGATTTTTTGCAATTCAGATTTAATAAATTCTAAAATTCTCTCATCGCACTTTGCTATTTCATCTACAATGGTAATTCTGTTATCAATGATGTAGATAATGTCCTCAATATCGTGGCTGGTTCTATAATCTTTTCCCCGACTATTGAATGCTTCAAACTTTGTTGCAAGAAAACAAGGTGCTGATAAGATGTAAATTTCCTGATTTTTTGCTTTCACTTTCCATAAGTCTTCAAAACCTATTTTATACCAGCGATTGGTTGAACCAAAGGCGTTGTCTTCGGCAGGAATTATATCTACTGGATATTTTTTGTATGTGTAACTGCAAATAGATGTTCCATAAGGGTCTGGATGAAAACCTAATTTTCCCAATTCCTCGATTGTTTTGTGAAATTCTCCTACATTAACGATATTAATTGTAAAATCAATGTCTTTCGTGGGACGTATTTCGTCAGCTGCTGGGTCATCTGTATAAAGACTGATAACAGCTCCACCGACGAACACTACTTGCTCCCTATATTGTTGTAAACCTTCCGCTACCTCCGCTAAAACTCCTATATTTAAGCCTTATTATACAATTTTTAAATATTTTTTTAGGTATTCTACTGCTAATTCTTTTTCTCTTGTTCGCCCAACACGAATAGCATCTGTGATTGCAAGTAATTCATATAGTTTTTCATCTTTCAATACTGCTTCTGGAACCGATGGATAAAGTGGTTCTATACTTTGACCTCTTGTATTTCCTTTTGCATAAGCCCAAACATACTTTTCATTACTTTGAATTTCATTATTGAGCGGTAAAGCACTATGAGCGGTTGGAATTCCTCTGACTATTGCTCCTGGCTTCTGAGGAAAAGCATATCTTATCCCATATTGTAGAAACTCGGCAAGAGCATACTTCATTACTACTTTTCCTTTTGGGTCTAATAAGCCTGAGTTTTTTGACCTTGCAACCGATTCGCTTATTTCAGCTTGGCTTATTCCTAAGTCTGCCGCAACGGAAGATTGATTCCACGAATCATTATCGAGGCTAATAATTTTTAGTAACAAAACGATGTCCTGTGGTTTCATATTTTGTTTTGAATTTTTCATATATTGCATATTGCGATATGCAATAACTTTATCCCCAGGCTTTATCCATTTGTTCGTCTGTAAAGGCCTCTGTTACTTTCATATATTTGTCCAACACTGCATCTTTTTTGATGTTTGCAATTTTTTTAATGGCTTTCGGTTCCATTCCTAAAAGTAGAGAATTGGTTATGAATGTTTTTCTTGCGGTGTGACTAGTAATAAACTTATATTTTGGTTGAGTTAATGTTTTTTTCTTGTTACCAACGAACCAATGAATAGTAAAAAGTTGATTGATTTCCACTAACTCACAACATTCCTTGATGTATTCATTAAATTTTTGAGAGGAAATTATAGGTAACGGTTCATAGATTGTTCCTTTGTATTTTTCCAAAATAGCTTTTGCGTATTTATTGAGTTTAATGGCGTGGTTTTGGGTTTTCGTTTTTTGGATAGAAAGGACAATATGATCCTCGGAAATATTAGCTAGGTGTAGTTTTGACAAATCAGAAAATCTTAATCCTGTAAAACAACCCATACAATAGAAGTCTCGGACTTGAGATAGTCTATCACTTTCAAATTGATAATTGTATAAGTTCATTAATTCTTCAAAAGTCAAAAAAACAATGTCAATATCATGTTCAGCAGCTTTGAATTTTTCAAATTCACGATTAGTGTTGTATTCTTTTTCTATCGCCCAATTCAGAAATGATTTTAAAACCTTAATTACTTTAGCAAAGTAGTTCTGTTTCATTTTTTTTACTTCATAGGAGTAATCTCTCAATGATTCAAAAAAATCATTATTTACTTCATCAAAAGAAAGCGAAATGTTTTTTTCTTTACAAAAGAGTTCTAAATAATTTTTTACTGTAATTTGACCTTTTATTGTATTTGGTGTTTTGGTTAATTTTCCTTTTTCAATGTATTCTTCAAAACATATAAAGAAGTCAAATTTATTTTCTATTATTTCTTCTTTATTTTCAAAAATTTCGTTAAACTTCTCAACCGAGAATGGGATTTCATTTCCTTTTAAGTAAAGAAATAATTTG
Organism: Flavobacteriales bacterium UBA1937; assembly: GCA_002337005.1. Lineage (GTDB taxonomy): Bacteria > Bacteroidota > Bacteroidia > Flavobacteriales > Weeksellaceae > Cloacibacterium. Next base: position 9,317 of record DDFD01000025.1, read on the forward strand.
TTTACTTTTTCTTCAATTAATTGTAGCTCACTATTTATTATTTCATAATTATTGTTAGGTTCTTTCTTAAGATTAGGCTTAACTCTATAGCCATTCCAATGGTTTTCCAATACAGATAAGCCTATGTTTTTTCTTAATCTTTTTCCGTTGTGTCTTACAACGAGTTGAATTGGAATTAAACCATTTTGAGCTATTTTTTCTTTTCTTAATTCAAAAACTATCTTCATTGTGAAATTAAATTTAATAAAAAATAATAAAGGGTGGCTAAAAGGGTGGCTAAATTTGAACTTAACTTAACTAAAATTCAAAAAAAAGCATAGTTCCATTTCCCTTTGTTAATCAAATCTACTGAATATAAGTTGATTAAAAACAAGAAAAATTGAGAAAAGTATTATGGTAGTCCCGTCTGGGGTACTAGCTGGTTTTCAGCGATTTAGCTCTCTTTTTTAAGAGGGCTTTTTTTATGCTAAAACTTAACTGCAGATTTTTTATCAAAAGCATTAAAAACAAATCTCCACTGTATTCCAATGGAGATTTGTTTTTTTTGAAAACTAGATTTTCCTAAAAGCTGTAATTGTACCCCACAGTACAAGTCATCTCGTTAAGGTTTGGATTAGCAATTGCCTGATCGGTATTTCTGAACATCTGGATAAAGTTCAGATTAAAACTATGCTTTTTCCAAGGCATATAGTTCGCTCCAAGACGGAGATTCATCACATTAATGTTAGCAGTTGAACTTCCCGAATGATTATAAGAAGCTCCAAAACTGGTTTTGAGTTTTTCCTCTTTCAAGAATGATTTCGTAACTGTAACTCCTGGCCCCCAAATGGTTGAGGTTTGAGAAGCAGCATAAGTATGGGTAAAGTTAAAAGAAGTCGCTATATTCAATTTTTTTTCGGGAAAGCCCAAATTGTAATTGAAATTCGCATTATGAAACCTTGACAAGCCGCCCTTTCTTACAATTCCATTTTCTCTGTTGACCATATCGTTCAATGAGTAATTTACATTGATATTCTGTACTTTTTCTTTAGTGCTGGAAATAATATAGTTTATATTAATGTTCGTGTTCTGCGAGATCTGTTTGTAATCAATAGAATCCTTGGGCTGTTGGATAAGAAGGGGGTTGTTGTTAATGGTATTGAACTGGTTTAACTGCTTGCTCGTGAACATTGTAAAATTAGAGTAACTTGCGGTAATCATCAATTTATCTGAAGCTTTTAAGTTGGAATTTATTGCTCCTACCCAACGACTGGTTTGCTTGGCTTTTTTACTATCGAGATTATCCCTCTGTCTTCCTATATTAGTAGAAAGAGATAATTTATCTTTCAACATCGTAAAAGAAGAATTAAGCGTAATATTTTCTAGATCATTATTAAAATAATAAGCTCCCAAAGTTCTGTATCCTGGGTCTATTCTTTCATATCGAACACCTACCATTCCTTTTTTTAAAGTAAGGTTTACTCCAGCATTGTATGCGGAATAACTTTCCATAGAGGAGTTGGGCGAAAGAAATTTTGAGGCAATTCCCTTTTTTACCGCACCGTTGGGAGTTGCCCTTAAATCATTGATTAATGCTGTATTGGCATATTCTCCGAATGCTTCAAGGTTTTTTTTGAGTTTAAAAGCTCCTGAAAATGATAATACTAAATTTTCCTGCGGAAGAACTCCTTTTGCATCAGGAGCGGTTTTTAAAGAATGAAGATCATCTTTAGCATAAAAACCAATCAACCCTAATTTGTATTTATCTTTTTCCCATTTAAGGTTGGCTCCGTACCCCATTCTTTTATAGGCAGGAATGGTATTGGGATTTCCGTCATCTTCTACTGCTTTATTGAGTCGTCCTGTCATTAAAGCTACTTTCAAAGGAGTTTTTGGAGTTAATTCTAATCCTGCTCCTGTAAACATCAATCCGTTAAAAGTATATGGTGAAAATGTCATATTGGCATCACCGATATATGCTTTTACACATTTGTATTTGGGTGTGATACTTAGTCTATTAAATTTGAATGGCACTTGGTAGCCTAAATTACTTCCCTGATTGGTAAAACTATACGAGATAGGCATTGTCCATTTATATAAACCTAAATTCAAATTTCCGTTGAGAAAATAGGTAAACGGTTCTCTTCCGCTATATACATTTGAGTTATAAAAGACCGAGTTTGCAGAAATCCCACCGCTAATTTTAAACGGATTTTTCTTGAGCTCTTCTTTAGTTCTTTTTCCTAAATTTTCTAAATCTACGTCCTGAGCATTACTCAATATAAATGCTGATGTCAAAAACAATACTAGGAAACTTTTGAAATAAATTTTCTTCATAAATTAAGGCTGTTTTTGAACTTTAATATCAACGAGTATATATGAGCTTGTGCCATTTGCAACAAAATCCTTGATTTTTATAGCTCCTTTTCTTCCATCTTCTGTTTTAAATAGAATTACTCTTGGTATAACCGAATTATTAAAAGGTGTTTTTCCTGCATTGGTTTCATTCACAGTCATTGAATTAAAATCACTTCCAGAATTAATTGCATTAAAGCCTGAACTCGAAAGCTGTGTTCCTACCAATTCTTGAGAATTAATTACTTTGGTGTGTGTTGCATTTGGGATTGCAGAAAACGCGGTATTCTGTACTTCGTCCGGAGAAACAAACTGGTTATATGTAAACGAGGAATTTAAACCGAAAAATCCGAAATCTATTTTAGATCCATTTGTTGCGGTAACTTCTCCTTGTTTAATTACTGTCCCTAAATAAGAGGAAAAGAAACATCCAATTGTAGCATGGGCACTGCTGATTCCCAACTTTACATCATTAAAAGTAAGCAGATTGGTATTCGGTTGAATGGTCACTTGTTTTTGTAAAACTTTAGTTTCCTTATCATTGGTAGCTTTTAGTACAATGGTATAAGTTCCTGCACTCGCAAAATTAATATCAGGGCTGGTTGTTGTCGTTAATGAAGGATTAGCTCCTGCAATATTCCATTCATAAGAAACGGCATTGGTAGATAAATTATTCAGATGGAGCAAAACGGGTGCTTCATAATCGTTATCAATAGGATCTACGCTCCAGTTAAAATCTATCGTCATCGCAGGTTTTACCGTAACTGTTTTTTGGGTAGAATAAGTTTCTTTTCCATTAGAAATAGTAAGTTTAATGGTATGGTCACCTGCTGAAGTAAACACTACGCTAGGATTTTGAGTATTAGAAGTGGCTGGATTTCCACCATCAAATTCCCATAAATATTGAGTTGCTCCTAATGATTTATCTACCATTTGTAAGGTAACAGGCGAAATATCTGTTCCCTGCATCTGCCAGTCAAAATCGACCTTCATTGCAGCATCTACTTTTATTTCTATTGTTTTCTCGTCTTCGTTGCCATCTTTATTGGAGGCTTTCAGTTTGATGGTATAGGTTCCAGCTTCTGTATAAACAATATTTTTAGGCGTTTTTTCATTAGAACTTGTTGTGTTCGCTCCTTCAAACTCCCATTCATAGGTTTCTGCTCCTGTAGATTTATTGGTAATCTCTACCTTTACAGGAACAGAATAATCTTCATTGACTATTTTTATGCTAAAGCCTGCCTTTACAGGGATTCCTTCTTCTCTTGCACAGGAATAGATTACTAGTAAAAATATACTGCTAAGCAATATGCGATATATTAAATTAAATTTGTTTCTCATAAGTTTTTTTGTCTTGACTTTCGGTTCTCGTTTTCTTTCTTATCTTTTCATTATTTCACAATCATTCTTTTTACCATTGCTTCATCTCCTGTTTCTAGAATAACCAGATAGGTTCCAGATGGGATTGTGGTATTGAATGGAACTACAAAATAAGTAGCCTTTGGCTGTGAAACCGCAGGAAATACTTCGTGGGAAACCATATCGATGATTCTGATTTTTATAGGGTTTTCTTTCCCCAGTCCTACCAAAACTTTAAATACACCGTTGTTAGGATTTGGAAGCACAGTAAATTCGGTAATATTGGTCGCTTTTGTAGGGTTCAGATTAACTCCTGAAGTATTTTCTTCAACGATTACTTTTTTGTAGAATGTTTTTACACATTCCCCTTGGATTCCTGTGAGTCCAATCTCATAAGAACCTGTGGTAAGGAATTTTAATTCCAAATAATCATCGGTTTTACTAATCACTTGGATGTTATTATTGGTCGGAATTATCCATTCTACCGCCTGAGGTTTGGTAGGAGAAGTATTAACCAGAACAACCGTTGCTTCTGAATAAGCGTGGGTAGTAAGCATAAACTGCGGATTTAAGACTTCCGAAGAATTTTTGATTTTAACAGAGTCGGTTGCTGTACAACCTTTAGAGTCTGTAATCAATACCGAATATGTTCCTGCTGCGGATAATGTAATGGTTGCCGAAGTGCCAATTATATTTCCGTTTTGGTCTTTCCATTGATAGGTTGCACCTGCATCATCAATTTTCACATTATACGTTTGGGTGTCTCCTAAACATAAAGTAACATCTGCGCCTAAATCCACGGTAAGTTGTACAGGATCGGTTAAGGTATATTGTTTGGTTGAGCTACATCCGTTGGCATCGGTAACCGTCATCGTGTAAATTCCTGCTGGAATACTGATATTGTCTGTGGTGGTAGCTCCATTAGACCAAGAAATAGAATACGGTGCTTTTCCACCAGTAATGCTGGTTTTGATTTGCCCGTTGCTTGCTCCAAAACAGATAGGGTTTTGAACCAAAACATCGGTAATCACAATCTGGTCAGGCTGAATAACCTGTACATTGCCTTTTACTTTGCATCCTTTGGAATCGGTAACGAGTACGAAGTAATTTCCTCCAGGTAGTCCTGTAACGGTAGGAGTGATATCTGATGTATTCCATTCATAAGACAAACTTCCTGTTCCGCCAGTAGCATTCACGGAAACCATTCCCGTATTTTGATTGAAGCAAGAAATCGTATTGGCTGACATGGTAATGGCTAATTGTGGCGGATAAGCAAAAGTATAGGAAGCATCGGTAGTGTTCGGGATGAGACTCGCATCGTGTACCAAAACCTTATACGTTCCCACAGAACGATTGGATAAAACCGCCTGCGTTGCTCCCAGAATATCTTGGAATGTTCCTCCGACAAGCATTTGCCATTGATAATAATATGCTCCGACACCTCCTGTAACAACCGCCTTTAAGTTGCCGTCTTCTGCCTCGTCAGGAACTCCGTTATTGTCTAAATCTATTTTGTAGGCATAATCATTGGCAATGTTACACGAAATATGTTTTTGTACTTCTATGGTTGCCACTAAAGGTAGAGGCTGTTCTACAATAAATTCCTGAGAAATAATTCCGCAATTTCCTAATTGGGAAGTCGCGTTGGCATAATTTTTATCTTTTACGGTAAGGTAATATTTTCCTGCAGGTAAGTTTGCCAATTTTATGGTGTATGGATTATTTACGGCATCGGTGGTAATTCCTGTAGAAATGACGGCACCTGTTGGACTGTCTTTTCTCCATTCAAAATTATAGCTTCCATCAGTATTGGGAGTTCCTCCTGTTACCCTTACCGAGATATAGCCATTACTTAGTCCAAATCCTGTAGGTTGCACCACTTCAATATCCGCAATTGGAATAGCAATAGCGGCAGAAGGTTGTGTAATGGTAACTGTAATTTCTTTTTCTACGCTGGTATTATTTGGGTCTTTCGCTGCGCACTGGTTAGAATCTCTCACTTTAATTTTATAAAATCCCGCACTCAAATTCTGAATTAAGGTATTATTTCCGTTGCTGAAATTTGTCCAATCCAAGAAAGGTTGTCCGTCTTTGGTTACGATATATTGGAATTGGTTTTGCCCGCCACTTGCAGTAAGGGCAATGTTTCCGTCGTTTCCCTGAAAACAATAGACATCCGTTTTGGAAGTCATATCAAAAAGCACAGGGGTTGGTTTTGTAATCTCAAAATTGACGGTGTGTGTAGTGCTGTCTGTGTACGTTGGTTCGTTTCCGTTGTTTAAGGTTCCCAATAAATCCAGTTTATACGTTCCTGGAGGAAGGTTTTGCAAGGTATAGGTTGTAGCGTTTTGCAAATCACTGGTAATGTCCTGATTAAGAACAGCCGCCCCTGTTACCGTATTAACCAACGAGATTTTTAATGTTTCTCCTGAAAGTAACGTTCTATCAAAATTGAGAGTCGCCGTTCCGTCCGTAGTATCAAAACACTTCGTTGGTGTAAAAGAACTGGATGAGATGTAAGGGGCAGATTGTATAATGGTTAATACGACTGGATCTGACCAAGATTGATACTCTCCATTTTCTAAGCAAGATACTACTCTAAAATAAATATTCTGTCCTAAATATTGTGAGTAGTTTGTTCCTAGTATATCTTTTGCAGATACACTTAGTTTTTCTAAATTTGATAAAGATGGGTCAATATCCATCCAAGTTAAGTTATCTAAACTGTATTGATAATGATACAAACTGGCATCAAAACCTTGTTTGGCGTATAGATTTGCCTTGTCATCACTTGGAAGGTAGGTATTTAACTGGTTGGTTATTGGGTTAATTTCTGTATTTAGAGTATGTAGAGGAAATATTTTATAATTGAATTTTACAGTATTTTTATATATTTCCTGATCAGGTTTATTTCGATTGTAAGAATTTATGTTGCAAAATAATTTAGACAAGTTATCTGAAAATTCTGAAACACTACCTCCATTACATTTTTCGGAACCTAGTGCTTGCCTTGCCTCATGACTATAAACATAAATTGATATACTTTGAAAGTCTTCAGGTATAAGAACATTGTTAAGCGGAATATAATGATTATCATTGCCACCACTGTTTATAAAAAGTATATCTTTCTGAATATTAGTGCTATTAACATACCTAAAAGTTGAGTAGTTATCACAAATTTTATCCTCATGATCGACAACATGATAAAAATCTGTAATCTTTAACAAATATTTATTATTTAATTTATCCTGCGAAGAAATACCTGTTTGTCCCCAAAGGAAGGAACTATTTATAATAAGGAGCAATAAAAATAAAATCTTTTTCATCTGTGTGTTTGTGTTTTTAATATTCTATGGTTATTTTTTCAGTTTTTGCAACTTGGTTGTTCTTCAACATAGGTTTTAGGAGGTAGGTATAAGCATTACCAGTTTGCACCGATTTGTCTTCCAAGAAGTTAGTCGTTCCTTGTAATGTTCCAAAAAGTGTAGGTTTTTCTGTTCCTCTTTGTTTGTAAACAACAATTTCTCCCACATTTTTATCCTCTATTTTCCAAAGAAGTTCTATCTGATTTTTGTTTCTATTTGCAGAACCTGAAAGATTGGTTAAAACAGATTTGGGCTCAAAACTGTTGCTTCTGAGCGTAATTTCTTGCGATTTGTCAGATTTTAGTTTGCTCTTATCTATTGCTAAAAGATAGTACACATAACTTTTGTCTGCCTCTACATTTTTATCGGTGTAAGAATAATCGGGTTGAATGTCTTTGGTTTCATAAATGAGTTTCCAATTTTTGTCTGTACCTTCTTTGTCTTGTCGGTACAATTGATGCAGTGCCACATCTTCACTGTAACTTTTTAGCCATTTTATGGTTATTCTTCCGTCTTCTTCCAGTTTGTATTCTGTGAAAACGGGAGCTTGTGGTTTTACTTTGTCTGGTTTTTCCAATTCCAAAATTAGGGAAGGCTTGGATTGGTTTTTACGCTTGTCGGTTGCCGTTACATAGTAATAGACTTTGGAGTTTAAGTTTTCTAATACCACTTTATCCTCGTATTTGTTTTTAGTGATGGCTTGTGGTGTTAGCCTTACCAATTCTTCGCCTTTCTGTATGCCTCGGAAAATGTGGTAACCTTCTAAATCTTTTTCGGTATTGGCTTTCCATTCTAGATGTGCCACACCTAAAGAATCTATCTTCCCTTTAAATTCTATTGGAGTTTCTGGTGGAGTGGTATCATTAGGTTGTGCTAAAACAGAGAAAGATTCTCTCTTATCGCCTGCTTTTCCTATGGCTTGTATTTTAAAATAATTGGATGGCGCTAAACTTTTCGTAACCAGCGTTCTAGTATTTACTGGAATTTTGTTTTTTACCACTTTGTAGGTATTCTGCAAATCAGTTTCGGAGTGGAGGAGTTCGAAAAAGGCAATGTCTTTTTCAGCTTCTTGTGGAAATTCCCAATTGATGGTAATATTTTCATCATCAGAAATTTCAAAATTGGAAATTCTCGGGCTAGCTTCCAAACTCTTCTTTCCTTCTCCAGAAACAGCATCGGAATACGGCCCATAATCTCCAAAGATGGTTTTTCCTCTTATTCTGTAACTGAACTTGGCATTGTTTTGAGCCAAGGAATCTACATAGGTCATTCCTTGTGCTTGTCTTCCGTCGGAATCGTTCATATTCATCACAGGAAGATTTCCCATTGGCTTGAAGGGACTTCCGTTTTCGGATTTCTCTACATAATACGAAGTGTAGGTATCTCTCAATTGTAGGTATTCCCAAGATAGAGTAACGGTTTTGTCTTTAAAAATCCCGATAAAGTCCATCGGTTTTGGTAATTCTGTATTTTCAGAAGTAGAAGCCACGGCATCTCCTTTTTCTACCATTACGATTGTTCCCGAAACATTTTTTTGGTTGATGGTAACGGTATAGAGATAGCGTTCATTTGGTTTTACGTCTTTATCTACGTAAGCCCAACCTGCGAGTTTTGCCACTTCAAAATCCAAATCTGCCGCCATCAAGGCATACGCAAATCTCTGTTCTGTTTCTTGGGATTTATTGACAATTCCCTGCAACTTGTCTTTAGGGTTTCCCATTTCTACTTCGAAGCTTTCTCCGAAAAGGGATTGGGCGACAATGGCGGCATTGTCATTTTTTTCTACTACTTTTTGCCATTCTTTTTCCTGTGCAGGCAGGAATATTCCTAAGTCTTTTTCTTCTGGTTTTGGGAGAAGTTTTCCGTCCCGCATCAAGGTATATCTTTTGAGTTGGAATCCTGTCTTGTTGGCTTTCTGCCAAGCCAAAGGTTCATCTACTGCCCAACGTAAAGAAATATGATCTTTCTTACTATCGGTTTTCAGACGAATGTGTGGGATAATGGGCTTTTCTTGTTCTTGGGAAAGGGCAAAGCCTGATAGGAGTAGTAATATTCCGAGGATGTATTTTTTCAGCATAGACTGTGTTTTTGATTATTTTAGAAGATAAATTTTGGTTACTGCATTTAGCACAGAAATGTCTTTGCTGTATGCAATGGTTTTTCTACTGAGTCTTTTCAAATGTGTTCTTAAATTGAGGTTCACTCTTTCTATATTTTGTATTCCTTTGGAAAACGTTTTATGAATTTCTTTTGGAATTAGGAATTGATAGTTTTTTAGCTTGTCGGTTTTTATTTGAGTGGGTGAAGAGAATAAAATATCATTGACTACTTTTTTTAAGGTTTTATTGGTTCTTTTACCTACAAAAAATCGTACTATTTTTTTGCTCTCTTCTTCTAATGCGCAGGTAATCCAAAATTTATTTTGTTTACTTTTTACAAAAGTGCAGAGTTCATCTATCTGGTAACTTTTATGCAATGATAGTGCAGGGAGTTTTATTTCTCTGGCGATATTTTTAATTCTTGATAAAAGTGTGGTTGTAGAAATCTCCAGTAATCTCGCAATGCTTCTGATGCCACAACCTTCTTTTATAAATTGTATAATAAGCGCATTGGTCTTATTAAAATAGGCATTATACACATAAGAAATTTGCCAAGTCTTTTTACAAAACTTGCAATACAAACGCTGAACTCCATTGGTGTTCTTGCCGTTTTTTGTTCCTTTTTGGGAACATTGTAAACAATTTTCTTGTCTGTAATTTTCTATTTCTATGATCATACCCACAAATCTGATACACTTACACAGTACCTCAATATTTTAAGTTGTCTGTTTTCTATTGTTTTTTATCGTTTGGTAGTTTACTATCTCTTATTTTTTCAGTTTTTTTTGATTATCACTTTTACTTATATTTGATTTTCAATTACTTATTATAAAACCCACAAATCTGATACATTACCCTTATTGTTTCAAATCTTGATTCTTTTCCAATAATAAGAATAGTATATTTTTTTTCTATTCTAACGCCATCATACTTAATAATAAATATATCCTCTGTGCTCTCAAAATGTTTATAAACATCCTCAAGAGAAATAATATTTATGTTTTTAATTAAATCAGCAATTTTCATTTAATCAAAATAAGATTTAAAATTTACATCTATTTCAATGTTAATATTTTTGTCTATATTTTCATAAAATCTTGATAAATCATATTTGTTTTTTATTATAAAATTTTTATTTTCAGAATTATTTTCAATTATAACTTCACCATAATTTTTAATATAATCTAAAATTCCTTTAGTTTTTCCAATTGCATATCCTTGACCAGAAGCAATTTGAAAAGCATTCGTTATTTTTAGAATTTCTTCATAAGTAATACTATTATTTTCTTTAAGCTTTTTAATCATTTTTATTTGTTCATCTATCATAATCACTAATTTTTTTTATTTCATTTAATCTCTCTTCCCATAATGAGACGTTAGATATTAAAGTATAATGAGAAGGTAAAAATTCTTTCATCTGTAGAAAAGAATTTATAACTCTATTGCAAAAAATAAACTCTTCCATTAACGGTAGATTAATAGGTTCTGGAGGATACTCTTCATTATAAGTCGATTGATATATGGTACTCAAATCACATATTTCTTTTTTTAAATCTTCTTCTAAAGGCAATTTCTCTATAGAAACATTTTCAAATACACTATTTAGACCTTCTCTTATCCATATAGGTGAGCAAAAATATTCGAAACTATATTTTAATTCTATCATATATTATTCTAGGTATAATATATCTACCAATCTATTGTTCCTTCTTCTCTAAGTTTTTGAATTTTTATTCCAAATTGATAGCCTATATTAAATATATCAGTTAAAGTAAATTTTGTTGATTCTAAATCAACAAAATTTACTTCATCGTAAATTATATTTACTATTTTAAAATCAGTATTATACATTTCATTATACCATTTTAATGTTTGCTGCAAATACTCTTCACTGTCACAAATTATTCTAAAAGAAGTTTTTTTATAGCTTTCCATATCTTAGATTTTTATTTAGCTCCATCTACTAATATTAATTTTACATTTGGGTACATTTCGTGAAATTGTTGGATAATTCCAGTACACGAAGCACAATAAGGATTTTCTGAAACAATTTTTAATTCGCCAGTTATATTTGGATATTTACCACTTTTAACAGCTCCTAAACTTTCAGCTAATTTATTGAGCATTTTATACTCAGAATCTGTATTTCGTAACCAAGTACCACCACTATTTCCTGTAACACTTATTGCTTCATATATTTGAGGTTCTCCATCTATTACATTGCCACTCAACCACATTTTATTATCAATGGTATTGCTATTTACAGAACCCTCCAAATATCCAATATTTTTACCTTTTAAATTATTGCCTATTCTATAATTTTTAATTTTCGTGGTTGCTTCTGCTATTTCATCAGTTGTAGCTTTAAAAATATTGGTATAACCGTTCCAATTAGGGCGACTTTTCAACCAAGATTTAATCTGTATCCATTTTGCTTCAGTAATATTTTTAGGTTTATAATTACGTGTAACTATATGGTTTAATTCTTCAGCATATGCTCCTAATAACTTACCATCTTTAATAATATCATCTGCTTTTGTTGGAATTGTTGCTAAATAAATATCGTCTCCTCAACTTATTTAAAAATTCCCATAAAAAACATTTGGTAAACATTTTTCAACATTTGAAAATTCAAATTTTAATAAGTATTTGAAATATTCTTCTATATTATCAAACTTGCTTTCATCTATTAATTTTTCATTAAAATCAGAACAATTACTTATAATATCTGAACTATGAATAGTTTTATTTCCGTATTTAAAATTTATCCCTATTTCTTTGTGGAAATAAATAATTATCATTTCAATCTTATCGTTTACGTAATAATATGAGTTGTCGCCTTGTTTGTTATAACTCAGATTGAATTTTTCTAATTCTTTACCAATACTTTCTTCTATTAGTTTTTTCCATTTAAATTGCGGTATATAAGCATCCATATTATTTAAAAATTTGATTAATTAACGTCTTCAATTCTATCCATTCTTGATTAGTCACGTTTACAGGTTTATAGTTTCTTTGTGCTAAATATCTAACTTCGTATGCATATGTAGTAATATTACCCTTATCTACTAATTTACTAAAATCTTTGGTCGCTAAATAAACATCATCTCCTCTGTCAAGTGCATTCTTTAGCCAATTGTAATTAAATGCATCCCACCATTGCTGTGGACCAGTATAGGGATAATGATTAGGTCTATTTAGTAAATTAATTCCTCCTTTCGTTTCTCCTAACCCTACATTTTTAAAACTACCAAGTTCATTGAATAAATTTTGTACATCAGGATAATATCTTCCAAGCATTGTACTCACTTTATTACCATTCAAAGTAAATGTCTGACCTGCTATACTTAACTGTCTAGTAACAACACCAGATAGAATTTTTAACTTATCTGCATTAGTAGATATTAGTTGTGATAATTTTGTATTAAACACATCGTCACTAGCATTAAGTGTAGAAGACCTAAATGCTCCTATTTCTGCATCACTAATTACTGCAAAAGCGTGATAAGTACCATCTGTATTACCTAAAAGTATTCTTCCATCGTTTATATCTATTTTTGCGTAGTATCCATTAGATAATACAATATCATATAGAAAGTTTCCTTTCTCTTTAGCAAAAGTCTTAGCAGTAGACAAAATATTACTATTAGGATTTGCCCAAATAATATTTTTATCATCTAAATTTTTCCAAACAATGTTTACTGAAGATTCTTTTCCAGCTAACTTTTTCACACTTCCTAGAACATCATCAAAACTCTTCCACCAACCTTTACCTAATTTAGCTTCACTGTAAGCTTTCAGTTCTGCTTCTACATCAAGAATCTTTTTAGCATCATCACTGCCATTTTTAGCCTGATTTAATAAGATTTGTTTTGCTGCAGGATTGTCAAGCTCTTTAAAGAAATTAGCTATTTTATTCTTACCAATTGCACCTGCTAACGAGGTAATATTCATCACAGCGGTAACAGCATTGTAGGCATCTAATGCAGATTTTATTTCTGGTATTTGGTTGAGCGGAGTATTATTAACTGCCAAGTTAACAGCAGCATTTACCTTGCTCCATTTATCAACAAAAGTAAATGTCTTGGCAAGCCATTTTGGTCCTGTAGCTATTTTGGTTACAGGTACTAATAAAGTAACTACATCTAAGGTATTCTGTATATAGATTTTGATATTCTCAACTTGTCCTTTTTCGTGTGCATAAAATAATATTATAGCAGGAATAACAGTAACTTTTTTGGTGTCATCTGTAATACCATTGATAAGATTGTAATCAGAATTGTCAGCCAAGACAACCATATCAAATGGTTTTACATACACAGGGTCTGCATAATTCACTTTTTGGGATGTTGTACATTCTTCATATCCATCTCCTCCAGATTCTGCTACCCAATGACAATCTTGGGTTACTTCCCATACTCCTTGTGAAATCTGTAATTCAGGTTTATCATTTTGGAAGTACATATGGAAAATAGGCTCATTATTAGATGGCGTCAAATAACTATTTTGAACAACAGTATAAGCTTTCAATTCATCTGCATTAATTCCTTTTAAGATGTCTTTATTTACATCATTGAACATCTGCAAGAATAATTTAACCAAATTGGTATAATTATTCGCTCCATAGAAGAATGTCTTATCATCTATTTTAAACATAAGATTTCTTAAAATCTTATTGTTGTCTATCTGTACAAGTGTAAAGAAATCGTTGAATTTTTCAGATTTTATTGAAGCAACAAGCTTTACTATTGCCTTTTCTTTTCCATCAGCAATATTGCTATCACTAGCTAATTTTTTAAATAGTTTAGTAATTTGTTCGTAAGACAGTAATCTTACTGAACATATATCTGCATCATTAATATTTTGTATTATAACAGATTTATCCTCAGAATCTAGTATGCTAATAATTTTATTATATCCTTGATTAATCTGTGCGACATCTTTGCCTACACAAATATCTTCTGGACTTGTTGTATTTCCAGAGCCATCTACACAAGGTATAGTTTCTTTATACTTTATTGAATTTTCGTCTGTAATCTTGGTTAAATCAAAGCCTTTTTTATCTTTTATATAGTTCCAAGTAGTTGAATAGGTTTTATTGTAGCCACAAGTACCATAGTTCCAAAATAATGTAATAGCAGGATTTTTATCTTTTTCATCTTGTTTAAGATAAATTATAGGTAGAGGCTCAGAAATTCCTTTTGCATAATAACCTTTTTTTGTTCCATCATTAATCCAATAATAATATTCTTTCACAGAACAATTATCATTTTTACACATCGCAATTCCGTGCACAGCTCCATTTGGAGTTTTTATCTCTCCAGAAACATAAATACTTGAACCCGAAAATTTAAACGGCTCCCATTCAGGTGTTAGTTGAATATCAGAGAACTCCCCACTACTTTGGCTTTGGAAGGCATAGAGTTTAAAAGCAGGGTCATTTATCTGTTTCCAATCTAGGTGAGATAGTTCTTCCCCTGTGCTGTAATCCATTAGAAGAGGAGTGGCACTTTGGGTAGTTCCGTAGGCTTTCCAAGGGTGTTCTAGTTTAAAGACTCCGTGCCCTAATTCGTGAGCACCTGTTTTGTCTTGTGCATTATTGTACACATAGCCAAACTGTCCGTTCAGTCGCATATAACCTTTCTGCCCTGTAGAAGATTTTTTATCGGTTACAAAAAGAACATAGCGTGCGTCAGTTCCTTTGTAGAGTGCATTAATCTGTTGCTGTTGCGGACTGTAGGTACTCATTAAATCTGCATCTTCGCTACCAATGGTGTCTCCGCTTACAATACTGCTAACATCCAAAACAGGTTCTTTCGTCACATTGAAGTTAATCCCTATCTTTTTATAGATTTGGTTCAGCTTGTCGCCTTGCGATTGCAGTTTAGATTGGGAATTGGCATCTAATGGCACTAAACTAACATCTACCGTTTTCGGGCTTAGGTGTACCAATCTAAAGCTAGAGATCACTTGCTGTTTGTCTTTGCTATCTTTCGGCATTAGTACTGCAATCACTTCTTCCTCGGCATAGTCAAACGCTCCTACCAATTTTAACTGGTAGTTTCTTTCTGCATCGGTTTTATTAAGTTCTGTTGCGTCAATAGCTTTACCAATACTCAGGGTTTTAAATTCTATTTTAGCATCCTTCAATGCAGGGTCTGTAATGCTTACTTTGGCATTAAAAAGCTCAGTTTGTTTGTTTACAGTTGCTTTGTAAGAAACAGAAATAGGGTTACCATCCGCATCTTTTACGGATGGGTATTTATCCTCTGGCAAACCTGTTTTTTTCTGGGTATCGTAGGCATATTGTCCGTTGGTGTTCTCCTCCCAAACTATCTTAATACCTTTTGCGGTGTATTGGTTTACAGTGGCATTGTTTCCACTACCTGTTACGCCATCGGTATTGGTAGAATTAGATGCTCCACCTTCGGCTACCTTACCTCCTTTGGTTACCGTTCCATTTTCATCAACCGTCCAGATATTTCCGTCTTTGTCTGTAAACTGGTAATCTTTACCACCCGGATAATCTACCGTGCTTCCTGTTCCACCACCGCCATCGCTTCCTGTGATGGTTATTTTCCCCGGAGGTGGTGTGGCAGAGTAGGTAATGCCACCAATTGGGAAATTTATGGTTACTTCTTTTACACCAGCATCGCCAAAGGTTTCTCCCAATCCTGCAGAAGCATAAGAGACGGCTGTTTCATTAGGATCGTAAGTGGTTTCTATTGTTCCCTCAATCAATTTCTTATCCGTATTGAGCTTGATATTATTGAAAGAGACTTTTACTTTAGTATCTGCCAAATATGGTACTACAATATAACCTGTGCCTGTATAAATTCCGTTGCTACCTTGTGCAGAAATAACGGTTACAGGAAAATCTCCTGCGGTAAAAACTTCATTGGCTCCTAGAAGACTTTGCAGTGGGGATTTGTTGGCAATATCTACCGCAGGCATTACACCGCATTGGTAGTTGTTGTTGGTAGAATTAGCATCGGTGGTAAAATATTGTATTCCGCTAAAAGCATATGCATTGCCTGCACTGTCTCCGTCTGTAACAGGGTTCGTATTATTAAAGGTTTGCAGGTTTCCACAAACACTTCCGATACGGTATTCGTATTCTGTTTGGTCTTCAAGACCTGTTACAATGTATTTGGGTTGGTAGCTTTGTGCGGCCTGCCATTCTGAGGTACTTCCTCTTTTGCGGTACTGCACGTTGTACAAACCAGAAGGTTGCCCCGCCAAATTCCAAGAAAGTTCCACACGTCCCCTGCCTGAATTTTTTGCCATCAATAAAGTAGGTACGGCACAGTTTTCTACATAATCGAAATAGAAAATTTCGGATAATCCGTTGTTTTTATAAACACCATTATCATCTGTTGGGTTAGTTCCAATTACTGGATTTCCGCTTTTTGCTTGTACTTGCCAAGCGTAGCGCTTGCCGGGAATGAGTTGTGTTTTGTCTACACCGTAATATAAAGTTGGGGCATAAGTTTCTTCTCTCCACAATGGAGGAGATGACAAAAACCCAGAAATTGGACTTTGTCCTGTATCCCACAATTCTTTTAGCGTAAAGATGTATTTGGTGTTGGGGGCAATCTGTCTCGGCATCCATTGGAAAACAATTCCGCTTCCACCAGAATATGGAGAAACTGCCTGTACTTTTTCTGCATTCTGTGGCAGGTTAAGCATTGGCGGGTCATATTGTACCAAAAATACGGTGGCACAACTTTTATCCGAGAGATTATGTTTGGTGTAAAAATCATAAGCCTGAAAACAATAGCGATAAACCCCATCTGATAAAGGTTGGGCGTACTGCACCGCATTGATGCCCCCTAAATTTTGTAACTCAAATAAAGCCCGTAAATCTACATTGGTCAATGTAATGTTACTTCCTGGATACAGCATGAACGGTTGCATCCCTACTACAAAATCATTGCTCTGGGCAAAAGGGACGGCGTTTAATCCTGCCTCTAAAGTGAACTTGATGCCTGTCTGGTGCTGTGGCTCCATCAAGTCCGTCATCAATACCTGCAACTGGAGCTTGTTGTCTGTACTCGTGGCATAATCTCCTAATTTTAAACTATATGGAGGGATAACCACAGGGATTAATCTTACAGGATATTGCTGGGCTTTTGCTGTTATAGGCAGTAAACTATATGCTACAAGCAATAGCAATGCAACTAACTTCAAACCATAAGAGCTTTGTTTTTGAGTTTTATCTAGTTGAAAATAATGTTTTATTTCTTTCATCATTTATATATTTTTAAAGCCTACTGCGTAATGTTTACATTGCTATTTAAATTCGTAGTCTATTTGTTTTTCAGAACCCGCCTTATCTCCCGGTAAAGTGTATTTCGCTTTTACTTTGTATTTTACAGTCGGGATAGTGCCATAAGTAGATTGTAATAAAGTATTGATCAACAGCGGTCTTGTATTCGCAGGAGAGCCCACATATTTAGAGGCAGCTTTGGAAACTAGTTCGTACCAATCGGCTTTGTAAAAACTAAATAGGTCATATTTATACGGGAAGGTTTGTTTTAGGAATCCATTGCCTTTGTCATTTCCTAAATATTGCAAATAAGAAGTAAACACAGGGAATGCTTTTACTGGAGGAATTCCTGCAAAATCTTCATCACTTTCTACACGGATTAAAGTGATTTGGTCAATAGGATAATTGCTATAAAATAATCCTTTGAATTTATTGGCAAAAGAATCATCCATCAAAGCGGTAAGATTGATGAGTGGTTTGTTGTCGGTATATTTTGATCCTGTAAGTTCGGTTACATCAAAATATTCGTCGGCATTCATATTGTTTTGAAGCGTAACTACATCAGAACTGATCTTAATCCACAATGGATTAAAGTTTAACGCCGATAATTTATCCGAAAGGGTATTGTATTTACTGGTTCTAAACACGAAAGAAAGTCTGTCAATCTCTCCATCTTTAGAAAGACTTTGGGCTTTTTTTACTTCTGAGGTTACAGAAACTCCAGATTCTTCTTCATTTTCTTCGGTTTTTACCGTTTGTTCTTCAGTTTGATTTCCAGAAGAATTGCTAACTCCATTTTTATTTTTGGCAATCAAAGCAAAAGTATAATCTTTCTGTTTGTTAAGATTTGGAACAGTGAATTTCACGGTGTTTTCATTTGCATCATAGGTAAAATTGCTTTCTACTTTTGTGTCCGCAGCAAAGACTGTTTTCGTCGTCCAGTTAGGGTCATCAAATAAATAATCTTGACCTCTTTTCAACTTGATATAGCCGTTATTAGATTCTCCTAGATAATAATTTTCTTGTTCTACTACTGGATAAGCGTATTTGATATTGCTTAATGGGATAAGATTAGGAGCTATTCCTGTAGTGAAAGTTCTTTCTTCTACTTCAATCGCTTTTTTTCCATCTACCATTACTACTTCGTACATTCCTCCTTTCTTCTCCATAAAACTCACTTGAGCTATCGCTTTTAGAGTTTTACTTGGAGGAAGGATATCATCGGAAACGAAATTGGCAACATCTTTAGAATTGGCGTATTCAATCACACCCTTTATTTCTTTGCCTTGGTCGTCTACAATGGTCATTTTTTCCACTACTACTTTGTAGGTATGATCGCCGTCATCTTCTGGTATTATAATAGGTTCGTTTACCCGAACGGCAAAAGTTGCTTGCGGAATAGCAAATACATCTACATTGGTGTCGTCTTTTTTAGGGGTAAGGTCGGTAATGATTTTCATTCCACCTAAAACGGATTCATTCTCGAGTTTACATTCTTCTCCAAATTCCAATTTAAACCTGAATTTTCCTTTAATCATTCCTCCTAAAAGATTATAGTATCCACCCAAGTAACCTCTTGCCCAATACGGATTCGGTCCTTTTGCTTGAAGGAGTGCAGCAGCACCTGCTTTTATAATTGGGATTTTCTTTCTAATGAACCACAATTTTATCTTGATTCCTAATTCTCCTTGCAAATATACATAAGCTTGTCCGTTGGCATACCATCCATTGATTCCTATTTGATCTCCTCCACGATTAGAACATTTAGCTTCTCCATAGTTTTTAAGCATTATATCACCTCCCAAACCTGCTTGAAATCTTGCATAAAGAAACAAGGCGGTCATATCGCCAGTATCAAACTTCAAATGCGTTCCGAATGCAAAACCTTTACCATCACCCAAAGCGTTAAGGTCTTTCATATAGTCGATATCGTTTAACTGAAGTCCTAAAATTTGGGCAACTTCAACAGGTGGTGGCGGACTTCCTGGAATATGGTTTCCTACCATAAAGTAACTGCCTGATTGAAGATAGAAATTACCAAAACCTACTCTCAATCCTATCATATCACTTGGAGTACCAATATGCAAATACCAATCGTCTGGAGCAATATGTAGAACCGCCCAACCAGCTCTTCCATTCGGTCCAATGCCTTTAATAATTCCTCCAGGAGTATTAACGTAAACATCTAAGCTAGCGTGAAAAACACTATTATTAAAGTCATAATTCATGGCTAGTTTTCCATAAATTTTAGACGGAATGGTGACTTCAAGTGGGTAGTTTTCATCTACTTGATTAACATCTAAGAATGAATTAACATGGCTGTCTGCTTTTAAATCATTCAAGAATTTAGATTTACCTGTCATTTCTCTAAATTTCTCTTGAACTTTTGCAAATGGAGCTGGGGCGATTGCCGTTATGTCAGACATAATCAAAGCTTCTCCTACAAATCCAATATTGGACAATCCGCCATTAGGATTGGTAGAAATATTGAATCCCGCCATAAAGGATGCCACACTTTTATCTTTTACTACTCCATAAACACCAGCTCTTAATGCAAGACCAATGGTATTATCTGGTTTCATTACCAATGGTCTATCTTTGTGAAGCAAGCTCATGTCTCTGTCTGGAATCATATGATAAAATGCACCCCCTGTAAAACCTGTAATATCAACCAATCCTGCAGGGATTTTGAGCCCATCAACTGAGCCGTCAAATCCCCAATAGCGGAATGTGCTGTATCCAAAAGCGGCATTAACTGAAATTTCAGCATTTTTAAGTCCCTTTATATCTTTTACATTAAGCGAAGCCATAAAACCATTGCCATATAATGGATCTTTACGCATAATTTGTAAAGAACCTGAAACAGTGGCCACTCCTATATCTACATTTCTGAGTTCTAGTTTGGTTAATGTAAATCCGTCGTATTTCCATCTTTGACGGTTGTTTTCATTGACAATCAAGCCGTTGATTTTCATACCACCCGATGCAGAAAATCGTTCTTCCTGCAATCCTACGGTGACTTCAAATCCTAAGTTAGCATAGCCGTTGTCAGCCTCTACAAATATATTTTTGATACTCGCAGGGAAGCCTGCCAGTTTTTGTTCGCCCTGTACTCCAAAATACTGAGCTGTAATAAAAGGAGCTTTGGTCTGTAAAGTTAAACCTTGAAATTTCACTCCTTTAAAATCCGCATCTTTTTTGGCATTGGGGTCGCTATTGTCGTTAGGGTCTCCATTGGCTCCGATAGCCAGACTCCCATTAAGAATTGCTTTGGGAAGAAACTCTCTGTTTTTTACCCGCATCTCAATGGAAGAACCTGAAGCAATGGTGGCTTTGGCACTCCATATATCGAAATTAATGTCGCTTAAGGTAGTAACAGAGATTAAATATTGCTCTTCGGTAATCATTCCTTGATAACCGAGATAGTTAGGAATGGAAGTGTTTTGATTATCGCTATTTTGTTTTTGCACAGGGAGTTGGACTTTTCCTTTCAGGTTGGCTCCTACAATTTTAGAGGCCGCCAAATCAACTCCAATTTGATCCAGAGAATATCTCCAAGCATTTTGATTGCTTGTTAATCCTTTTTCTAAAGGAAATACATTATTGGCAGAAAAACTTCCCGATACACCATAGGAATCTATTAAAAGGTTTTGTGCCTGAAAAGAAACCCTGTTGTCAATATAGTCTTCGGTCTTAAATTCTTGTGGAAGTCCTATATATAAAGATTGTACATAGAGCCCACGCCAAGTTTCTGTTCCTGCAATAAGATATCCATGAGTAGCATAATATTTTGGAAAAACTACACTGGCATCTGTTCGTAAATCACTTAAATCCAGTACCGCATTATTTACGAAAAATGAAAAATAGCCTTTGTCTTTATCCTGAGCTTGCTTTGTAATAGCAAATGGCGTGATACTAACTTTGACCAATAAATCATTCCAATCACTGGCTTTTAAGGCAAAATCTCCACGAACTCTGTTGGTTTTTCCGGTCGTCCCGATTTCGGGAAGCATTGCTCCTTTATCGTCCAAAGGAACAAGAACGTTTCTAGAAATCTGAACGTTTCCTTTTAAAGAAAGTTCTTTAATGCCGTCGCAATCAATAACTACGTAGGTGTTGTCATTATTGCTTTCTCCGTTGGCTTTATTTATTTTTCCACCTTCTAGGGTCAACATCCACTGGTTTTGATTGAAAGGCATATTGATGTCTCCCAACAGAGAGAGTTTAGCATCGCCTATGATTCTTCCGTTGTAAGAAAGTTTTATGCCTTCCGCTCCAAAATAAAGTGTTTTCTTTCCGCCTTCAGCACCAGCCTGTGGTGTTACAATTCGGGCATATGCATTAATAATAGCATATTCTGGAGTAAACTTGGCTTTGGTTACTACGATTCCATATTCTACATTAGATATATTTTCTCTAATTCCTATTGGGAACTCGGTAAGTTCATTGGGATTGATGGTATTGCTAAAGTGTCCAATTTTTTCTAACTCATCAAATGATCCGATAGCTTTTCCAATTTCTTTATCGGTTTCTGGATCGTTATTGGAAAATAAAGAAAAGGCATCTGTATGATATTCAGATGGATTATTATCTTTAACTGTATTCCTCGTTGGAAATGTCTTTTTTATAGATTGAATTGAATCTTTAGTGGATTTTGCACTGAGATTGTTAAAGTAAAGACATAAAAATATAATGAAAAGAGAATAGATTTTTTTCATTTAATTTGCGTTTTATCAAAAGTAATAATAATTATTACCTCTCAAACTATTTAAACTTAGAAATTTTAAAAGAATTGTGATAAGAAACAGTTTGAAAATGGTTATTAATCAATTAAAATAGGAAAAGGCTAATGCAAATTTTATACCAAATTTAATATTTACAAAATAATTTTAAATTTACTTTTATGAAATAGCTAATCGAAAGAAAAATCAACGCAAAGCATGATGTTTTTTCAAAGGAAGCAGAACAACAATCCAAAAAAGGAAACAAGACGGTCGGAACAAGAGCAAGAAAATCTGTTTTAGAATTAAGCAAACTTTTCAAAGAGTTTAGAAAAGTGAGCGTAGAGGCTAGTAAAGCCTAAAGACAAACCACAATAAACTCTCTATTCCTGCCAAATAAAAATTCAACAACTAAACATTTCGTTTAGAACCAATGTTCATAGGTATTAAATCCAGCTTCTCTCGGGATAGAAAATAAAAAAATCTCATGAAATTTCATGAGATCTTTTTTTTCCAATTATTCTACAGTGTTATGTAGAGTAATTTGGCATTTTCATCACTTGTGTTTTTGTAGTACAAAGATATTACGAAAGTCATTTTAAATCCCAATAAAATCACTAGATATATATCGATAATTTGTAGATATTTATCTACGAATTTACGAGTTGTCTTGTAAAATTTGTATGAGTTCTACGATGTTTTCTATCTCTAATTTTTCAAAAATCCTCCTTTTGATGGTACTTACCGTGTTTTGTTTAACATCTAATTGATTAGCGATTTCGAGATTACCATTTCCTGAGGCATACATTTTTGCTATTTGCAGTTCTCTTTCGGTAAGTTTAAATAGCGGATTTGTCGCTTTAGAATTTCTCACAGAATTCATGAGCAAAGATTGAGTTTGAGGAGAGAGATATTCGCCATCTTTCATTATTTTTAAAATTGCATTTTTAATCTCTTCTTCTTCGCTCATTTTATTTAGGAAACCATTAGCGCCTGCTTTTAAAAATTTGAGAGCATTGGCGGTTTCATCAATTCCTGTAAAAATAAGAATTCTAATTTCGGGAGCCATGGTTTTAATTTTTGACAATATGGTAATGCTGTTTCCGTCTGGGAAATGAGCGTCTATTATCGCAATGTCAATTTTATTAGCAGAAATATATTCTGTAATTTGCTGTAAATTAGATGCTTGTATCACTTTGGCATCTACTTCTATTTCTTCTAAAATGAACATTATGCCTTGCCTTATTAGGCTGTGGTCATCAGCTAATAGAATAGTTATCGTATCTTTATCTAATAGGTTCATTTTTTTAGGGTAAGATTAAGAGTAAAAATTACGGTGGTTCCTTTGTTTATTTCACTGGTAACAGAAATTTCTCCAGAATATAATTCTACCATTTCTTTACATAAACTAAGACCTAAACCAGCTCCTAAATTTTCTACATCATCTGACAGTACACCTTGATAATAAGGTTCAAATATTTTTTCTAAATCTTTTTTTGAAATTCCAGCTCCTGTATCTGTAATTTCTGTGATCAGGGAGATGGTGTTTTGGTCTATAGGTTTTGTTTTTGTAACGACTTTTATTTTGCCATTTTCTGTGAATTTATTGGCATTGCCAAGGATATTCATGAAAAGTTGATTGATTTTGGTATTATCAGAGTAGATGGTGATTTCCGGATTTATGTTTTCGGTGATAATAAATTCATTATTTCTAGTTTCTATATATGGTTTTATAGAAGTTAAAATTGAGCTTATTTCATCTTGCAAATTAAATACTACAGGAATGAGTTTATTTTCTACTTGTTGATTTTTTGTATATTCTAAAATTTGATTAGCTTGTATAAGAAGTGTGTTATTGGTAAAACTTATAGATTTTAGGTATTCTTTTATACTATCGTCATTGGTTTTTTTGTTTATTTTATTGATGAAAAGACCGATGATTTTTAGAGGAGACCTTAATTCGTGGCTTAGCATTCCTAAAATTCTATTTTTGAAGTTAAGGTTTTCTTTTATTCTTTTATTGGCTTTATTTAGTTTTCTTTCATAAACAAATGCTATTCTGGTAAGAATCATAATTAATATTGATACAATAAACATCAATATAATAGCTCCAAAAAGTAAATACATTCTAGACCTGTTGTTTTTGGAATATTGTTTTTCGTATTCTTTTTGAAGATTAGCCTTAGAGTCTTTGATTGCAATTTCATAAATATTCATTAATTCATTGCTGTATAGCATCAAATTATTAAATATTTTGTAAAAATTATCTGTATTTTTTTGATTTTTGGTAACATTTACTTGTATTTTTTTGATTTGACCCGTATAATGATTGTTTACTACATTAATAATACTGTCAAAATCATTCTTTATGAGTTCCGAATTGGGTTTCTTGCCTTGTTTTATGGTAATTACCGTATTTTCTTTTCGTACATTTTCTTTTCCTGCAATGGCGTCTCCTAATCGTCCGAAAAGACCTTTTTTCTTTACGGTATCTGAGTATGTTTTGGTTTCTATATCATATTTATCAAAACTATAATCTAGATTGTATTTGTGTAATTTTGGGAAAGTGTTATCTATCCTTATGTTAGAGTGGTTAGAATATTGATAAGTAGAGTCAATTAGAGATTTTAATTTTTTAACCTGAGAGGTATCTTTTTTTTGAGAAATAGTAATGTTTTTTAACTTGGGGTATTTATTTTCATAATGACTAATTTTTTCTAGGTTGTTTCCTACTTTATTTAAGGATTCAAAATAAGGTTTAAGGTATTGTTTGTCTTCAGTAACTCCATATTTTTGGAAACTATTTTGTGCCAATAGCAATTCTTTTCTAGAATCTGCAGTTAGAGTTTCTAGTAATTTGATTTCTTTGAGTTGATTTTCAATATGAGTTAAATTTTTTTTCGAAATAAACTCATTATAAAAAAAGCCGGCAATAAGTATTTGTATAAGTAGAATACAGACTAATAAAGAGTAATGAATTACTTTTCTAGATTTGAAATCTAATAATTTTAAAAGACTAAACTTTGTTTTCATAGTGTTTTATAAGTACATTTATTCTTAACAAAAATCTATTAGATACTGTTTAGGATTTATCTTTTATTGTCTATTATATTGGACGTAAAAAATTTCTACAAGAAATGACCCTAGACAAAATTAAACATAATATTTTATACTTATCTTTTTTTGTCGTTAAGATTTTTGTAAATGCAAAAAATCAATAATAAAATTTTGAAATAGTAATTTTCGGAAAAATAAGTAATGAAAATTTTTATCAGTTTTTTATCATTAGTTTTGCGCAAAGGTACAAAAAAAGAGGATTTATATAAAATCCTCTAGTCCATTTTAATTTTTTTTATCTTAAAAAGACTTCAAAAAAAGAAGTGTAATTTATTTTTTTACAAAAGAGTATAAAAAGGGTGCTTTGTTTGCTGAGCCGTCAAAAAGTTTTTCGTGACGTTCTAGGATATTGAAACTTAGCATTTTTCTTTGGAAATTATTTCTTCTGAATTTCTCACCTAGTATAGTTTCGTATAGATTTTGTAAATCTTTCATTGTAAATTTCTCGGGAAGCAGATTGCTTCCTACTAATTTATAATCAATAGTTTTTCGGAGGTATTCTAGCCCTTTTTCTATAATTTCTTGGTGGTCAAAAGCCATTTCTGGTAAATCATTTACATCAAACCATGCACAGGTTTCATTAAATGCATCTGGAAATGTATGGGATAAAGTGTAATCGATAAGCGCATAATAACCTATGGTTACGAATCTTTTATAAATCCAGTGGTCTTTATTAATGTTAATTCCCTTATTATCAAGCAGTCTTCTGTGAGGATTTTTTTTCTCAGTTCTGTCTTTATGACCAAATGCGTAGAACTGTTCTAGATATACATCTTCTAGATGAGTTCTCTCATATAAAATTCTATAAGCAGCATCATCTAAATCTTCGTCTTCAAAAATGAAACCGCCAGGTATTGCCCAGAGATTTAGTTCGTGGTACTTAAGGAGAAGGACCTTTAAGGTACTGTCGTGAAATCCGAAAATAGCACAGTCTACAGATAAATGATTGATAAAGTTATTGGTATCAATCAACTCCTGTAGGTTCATCTTATTCTTAGAATCGTCAAGTTTCATAGTAGTTTATTTGATGTATTCTGATATTTTTTCTTTGATAGAAAAAAATGCTGAAAATATGAGTATCAAAATTAAAGGAATTGTAGCAAATAACAAGTAATAATTTCCTAAATTTTTTTGAAAAATATATGCAGTGCTCATAGAACCTATAGAACCGCCTAATGAAGTGAATAAAATAATGATGGAAACTATCTTACCAACTTTTCTTTCGGAAAATTTAGACAGGTATTTAGAATTAAGCATAGGATATAAGGGTGCGGTAAAAATCCCAACCATTGGGAAGAGGAACATTAGTATTTTAACTTTTACATCAGTGTCTTGTCCTATAATATATGCCGAAGATGTAAGTACAATACCTGAGATAAGACAAAAAAAGAATATTTTCATCGGAGAGAATTTCACTACGGCTTTACTTGCTAGTAATCTCCCAATAAAAGAAAATAGGGCTAAAAATGCAGAAGATTGTAGGGCAAAAAAAGAATTAGCCTTAAGTGTATTTTTATAAAAAGTAGGTAGCCAAGAGTTAAATATTTGTTCTGTAAAAACAATAATAACTACAATAGTAAAAAATAATATAGATTTATAATCAAACAAAATTCTAAAATCAATGATTTCTTTGCCTTGCGATTTATCCACCAAAAAAACATTTTGTTTGTCTATTTTATAAAACTGTAAAGCAGCCCAAGAAGAAATGACACCAACCAACCAAAATCCGAATTTCCAATAATCTTTGTAATCACTATTTAATATGATCGCAAATTCTATATTTACAATAAATACTCCTAGCATAAAGGCAGCTTCGGTTCTGCTCATTGTTTTAGAGAAGTCTTTTTCGTTATCCGAAATATTTTTAATAATACTGAATACACAGATTTTACCTATAGAAAAAGAAATTCCAATCAAGATGAACCAAATTTTTAGAAACCAAAATTCGCTTACAAAAGGAATCGTGAAACTACACAATGTACAAATAACCAATGCAATACAAAGTGAGCTATAATAGCTTCTTTTTTTGATATAATCTACCATAAAAATAGAAACCAATGCTATAGGAATGTCTTTAAAAAACTCTAGCATCCCAAGACCTGTATAGCTATGTCGTTGATTTTGTGATAATTGTAAAATTATAACACTCATAGAGTTTAACAACATAGAAAACACGATGAAGCTTAACATTAAATTAACATTTAAGATATTTTTTTTCGTACTCATTAACAAAAAATTAAATGTAGTGCTAGATTTTAGTTAAATTTTTTTAAAAAAAGCAGGTGTTTTCGTACCAAATTCCCCGAATTAACCACGCCAAAAGTACCTCAAATAAACGGAATTTTAAAATAATTGAGAAAATATTTTTTTGTTAAAGAAATTAATATAAATTTATTGTCTCAAAATGAGATAAAAAAATAAATAGTTATGAATATGAGTATTAAAAAAGGTTTAGGACTAATTGCAGTTCTTTATTTTACCTCCAGTTTTCAAGCTCAAGTTAAAAGCGATAGCGCCGCTGTAAAAGAGAAAAAAATTGATGAGGTCGTTTTAATCGGTTATGGTACGCAAAAGAAAAGTAACGTAACTGGTGCCATTGCTAGTATTAAAGCTTCAGATATTGAGGCTGTACCAGCAGGTAAACCAGAGCAAGTTTTACAAGGTAGAGCTGCTGGTGTATCTGTAATTACAAATACTGGACAACCTGGAGCTTCGGCTACTGTTAGAGTTCGTGGTATTACAAGTTTTGGAGCGGGTAGTAATGATCCTCTTTGGGTAGTAGATGGTATAATGGTAGATGGTATTGGATGGTTAAGCCAGTCTGATATCGAAAACGTAGAAGTTCTTAAAGATGGAGCTTCTGCTGCAATTTATGGTGTTTCCGCTGCAAGAGGTGTTGTTTTGGTTACCACAAAAAAAGGAAGACAAGGCAAATTAACTTTGAATTATAATGGGTTTTATGGTATAGGAAGTGCATCTAGAAAATTAGATTTACTTAATGCAAACCAATATGCAACTATCATGAACGAGGCTCTTGCTAATGATGGAAAGCCTTTGAAATTTGCAAATCCTTCATCATTTGGTGTTGGCACAGATTGGCAAGATGCGATATTTAATTCTGCTGCGAGAACTTCTCATGAATTTAGTATAAGTGGAGGTAATGAAAAATCAACATTTTATTCATCTTTCGGTTATTATGACCAAGAAGGAATCGTAATGAAAGATATTTCTTACTATAAGAGAATGAATGTAAGATTAAATTCTACCCATAAAGTATTAGATTGGCTAACTGTAGGACAAACTTTTTCATATACACACAATAAATCTCAAGGAATTGCTGGTAATGATGAATTCGGAGGGCCTTTAAGTTCTGCTATCAATTTAGACCCAATTACCCCTCTTGTTGTAACAGATTGGACTAAAGTAGATCCTTCATACTACACAAGTCCTTATATAGTAAGAGATCCAAATGGAAATCCTTATGGTATCTCTCAATATGTAGGACAAGAAATGACCAATCCACTTGCTTTTAAATATACACAACTAGGTAGATATGGATGGTCAGATGATTTAGTAGGAAACGCTTATGCAGAAGTGAAGTTCTTAAAACACTTTACTTTTAAACCTACGATTAACGGTAAACTCGCTTATTGGGGAAATCAAGGGTTCTCTCCACTTTACTATTTAAGTGCGACATATAAAAACGATACTTTTAATAGCTTAAACAGAGTTACTCAGAAAAAATTAGAATGGAATTTAGAAAATACTTTGACCTACCAAAATAAATGGGGAGCACACAGTTTAAATGTACTTTTAGGGCAAGGATATTATGAATACAATATTTCATCTGGACAAAGTATTACCTATACCAATTTGCCTGTTAACAATTGGCAAGATGCTTCATTCAATTTTAGTGTTCCAACTGAAAATATAAACGCATCAGCTTGGGATGGATTACAAACTCATAAAACATCTTACTTTGCTAGATTAATCTATGATTATGCTAATAAGTATTTATTTACAGGTACAGTACGTAGAGATGGATCTTCAAACTTTGGCCCAGATCAGCATTGGGGTAATTTCCCATCATTCTCATTAGGATGGAATGTTTCTAACGAAGATTTTTGGCCATCTAATAAGTATATAAATACATTAAAACTTAGAGGTGGATATGGGGTTTTAGGAAATGACGCTATAAAGCCATTCTTTTATGCAAACTTTATGGTTCCTGGTGGAAATTATACTAATGGCTCAAATACTGTAATTACGGGATATATCCCTAATACCCTTGAAAATAGATCACTCCATTGGGAAGAAACAGAGCAAATTAATATCGCAGCAGATGTTAAATTCTTAAACAATTTTGATTTAACAGTAGATGTATATAAAAAGAAATCAACAGACATACTTAGACAAGTTGATTTACCTGGATATGTAGGAGTAGCTAACTCTCCTTATAGAAATATAGGAGACATGGACAATAAAGGGATTGAGGTAAGTTTAGGATATAAAAAAAATTGGGGAGATTATGGCATCTCGGTTAACGGAAATTTCGCTTATCTTAAAAATGAAATAATTAGATTAGAGAATAATAAAGAGTTTGTTTATGGGCCAGGTTTTCAATCATTAGGGTCTGTTTCTAGAAATCAAATTCATGAGTCTTATGGTTCTTTCTACGGATTCAAAACATTAGGGATATTCCAAAACCAATCAGAGATTGATGCCTATGTAAATTCTACAGGTGGATTAATTCAGCCGAATGCTAAGCCAGGTGACTTCAAATGGTTAGATGCTAACGGAGATGGGAAAATCACTGATGATGACAATATGGTAAATTTAGGAAGTTCTGTTCCAAAATATACTTTTGGTTTCACAGTAAATATGAATTATAAAAATTTTGATTTAACTGTTTTCGCACAAGGACAGGCAGGGAATAAAATTTTTCAAGGTTTGAGAAGACTTGATATGATTTCTGTTGCAAATTATCAAACTGCTATTCTTGGAAGATGGACAGGTGAAGGAACATCATATGATATACCAAGAGTGACAAATGATGACCCAAATAAAAATTTCACAAGAATGTCAGATTATTATTTGCAGAAAGGTGATTATTTAAGAATAAAATTGGTGCAATTAGGTTATAATTTACCAAAACAAATGATTAGCAATTTTGGAGCAAGTAAAGTAAGAATATATGTAACAGGTGAAAATTTATTCACATTTACTAAATACACAGGATATGATCCAGAAATTGCTGCAGGAGATTCATATGGTATAGATAGAGCGTATTATCCACAAGCCAGAACAATCCTTTTAGGAGCTAATATTCAATTCTAAAATTAATTAAAATGAGAATATCAAAATTTATTAATAAAAAAGTTGCTATAGTACTTTTAGCAGCTACAAGTTTCATACAAGTTCCTATTTCATGTAGCGACAATAATCTTGAAGATACTAAAAATTTGGGAGCATTTGATATGGACGGTTATTTCAAAAATGAAGACCAATGTCATAGTGCATTAATAGGAGTTTATGATTTAATGAGAAAATATTCAGGAGGTTTTGAGAATATGGTAACATTTTTCAATGCAGCTTCTGATGATTTTTACTCTGGAGGTGGTAGTTCCACTGATGGAGCAGGAATACAAGGTTTCTCAAATTATACCATCAATCCTATAACAATGCCAGGAAGTTATTTCGGAGATTACTACCAAGGCATAGCAAGAGCAAATCTTTTGATTCAAAAAATACCTGGTGCATCAATGAGCGATGCTACTAAAAAAAGATTTACAGCAGAAGCAAAATCTCTTAGAGCTTTATATTACTTTGAATTAGTTAGAATGTTCAAAAATATTCCTTTAATTCTTGAACCAATAGATGCTGGTAGTGATTTCTATAATATTCCTCAAGCAGATCCTGCAGAAGTATATAAGCAAATTGAAACTGATTTATCATCGTCAATTGCAGATTTACCAATGACAGTTTCGGGTGATGATAGAGGAAGGTTAACTCAAGGTTCTGCTAGAGCTTTACTTGGGAAAATTTATTTATATGATAATAAAAAAACTGAAGCAGCAGCACAGTTGGCACAAGTAAATGGAACGCCAGGTCAAGCAAGCCAATATGGATATAAATTAGTAGGTAACTATAATGATTTATGGTTAGTAGATAATAAATTTACATCAGAATCAATATTAGAAGTTATGCACACTAATAAATCAAATTCTGATTGGGGATTCTGGGGCTCTGGAAGAGACGAAGGGAACTCTATATGTATCATGGTAGGATTAAGATCTTATAATAAGAAAACTGCAAATGCACCAGATTTAGTGGCTGGTTGGTCATTTAATACAGTAACTGATGATTACGCAAATTTCATGCAAGGAGACCCACGTTTCAATGCTACAATTTTCAATGCTAAACAACTATCTGACAATGGAGATATTTCATATACTGCAGGTTATTTAGATACTGGTTACTTTTTGAATAAATATATGCCAAAAACAGCGGATAAATCAAATTTACCAGGTTCTACAGAACTTAACTTTAGACAAAATTACATAGTAATTAGACTTGCAGATACTTATTTAATGGAAGCAGAGGCTTTAGGAGGTACAGGAGCTAGAGCTCAAGCCCTTCTAGATGCTGTAAGAGCTAGAGTTGGGTTAGCTTCTGTTCCAGTAAACATGCAGGCTATTAAGAATGAAAGAAGAAGAGAATTAGGAGGCGAAGGACACCGTTGGTTTGATTTAGTAAGATGGGGAGATGCCACAAGTGCTTTAGCAGCAAGGGGTTTCAAAGCAGGTAAAAATGAAATTTTGCCAATTCCTTTTACTCAAATGACAGGAACTGCCTTAAAACAAAATCCAAATTATTAATTTACAACCTATGAAAAGAAATTTTTTAAATAAAATAGTAATTGGAGTATTTGCTGGCTCTTTAGCAATTAGTTGTACTCCAGACAGAGCAGATGGCGATGGCAATGGTCTTACACCAGGGAATTTAGATGCTACATTTGCTGTAACAGAGACATCCGCTAATCATTATAAACTTACTTCTAAAGATCAATCATATTTATTTTCTAAATGGGATTTAGGAGATGGAGCAGGGTTCTACAAAGGGAAAATGATAGAAGATATTTTTCTTCCAGATGCTGGTGTCTATAAAGTACAACATCAAGCAGTAGGACAAGGAGGTATTGTTGGAGCTACATCTTCTCAGACAATAACTGTAACAAAATCTGATCCTGTAGCAGGAAATCTAATTCAAGGAGGTAAGTTTGCAAATGCCACAGAGTGGAGTAAATGGACTATGAATTTTTCTAACCCTAGTGGTAATGCGCTATGGAGTTTTACAGATGGTAAAGCTACTTTTGTTGCCAGTGGTTGGGATAGAAACGTATTATATCAAGCAGTAGAAGTAGTAGCAGGACGTACTTATAAAGCAGATGCCGTTGTAAGTTCTACTTCTGGAGTTGCGGATACATGGTTTGAAATTTATGTAGGTTATACTAAACCAACACCAAATACAGATTACACAGGAGACGGAGCTGATAATACTTGGCTTAGAGGGATTAACACTTGGGCTGGTAGTGGAAGTTCTCCATTTTCAGGTAAGATATCAAATGTAGGTTCAGTAAACTCAAACAATACAACAGGAACCTTTAAAGCTACTAAAACAGGTACCGCTTATTTTGCAATTAGAAGTGGAGGGAATGATTTGAAATCAGGAATTTCAATAACTAATGTAGAATTTAGAGGATCTAATTAAAATTTAAAGATTTTATTTAAAAAGGGAGATTTTAATCTCCCTTTTTATTAAATATTTTAATCAAGATTATTGTATTTTTAATTAAATTTCCATTCTATGAAAATCCTAAAATCTCATATTACAAGAAACATTTTAATACTTGGGATGTTTTCTTTGATATTCTCTATTTCTTGTAGTAGATCAAATGACGATTCGAATTCAAACAATACTTTGTCATCATTAACAATTAATGTTGATATTATTGGAGCCTCTACATCAAATCCTAATGGAGATGGTACAGGAGCGTTTAAAATTACAGCAAAGGCTAATAATGCTACATCGTATAGTATGAGAATTGGAGCTGACGTTTTTTCATCTAAAGATGGAATATTTAATTATACCGCAAATATATCCGGTACGAATTCATATACAGTATATGTAACGGCATACAATGGTGATAAATCCATCTCATCTAGCACAACCGTAACAGTTTATAAATTACCTGCACAACTCTGGTCAGATGAATTCAACACAGATGGTGTGCCTAATCCTAATAACTGGGGTTATGACACAGGGAATAATAACGGTTGGGGAAATAATGAACTTGAGTATTATACAAATAGGCAAGAGAACGCATATGTAAGCAATGGAACTTTAAAAATTGTTCTTAAAAAGGAAGCATATCAAGGATTTAATTATACATCAGCCAGATTACTTTCAAAAGGAAAATTTTCTTTTAAATATGGTAAAGTTGATATCAGAGCAAAACTACCAGCAGGAGGAGGAACTTGGCCAGCTCTTTGGATGCTAGGAGATAATATTTCAACGGTCAATTGGCCTGCTTGTGGCGAAATAGATATTATGGAACACGTAGGTAATCAATTGAATAAAATATTTGGAACACTTCATCATCCTGGTCATTCCGGGGCAAATGGAGATGGAGCCACTGTAAACATTCCCAATGTAACTTCAGAGTTTCATCTTTATTCTCTAGATTGGGGGCCTTCTCAAATTAAGTTTTATGTAGATAATCAACTGTTTTATACATTCGCTAATAACTCAAACTTACCTTTTAATCAAAATTTTTTCTTTATAATGAATATTGCCATGGGAGGAAATTTCGGAGGGGCAGTAGATCCTAATTTTACTTCTTCTACCATGGAAATAGATTATATACGTGTGTATCAATAACATTCAAAAAATAAACAATGAATATATTTAATTTTAGCAGAGCTGCACTTGCAGGTTTTGCGTTATTTACAGTATCATGCTGTTCTAGAGCCACTGAAGAGAATAAAAAGCCAGACCCTCCTGTAGATCCTCCAATTGTAAAAAATGAGGTGGACGTTTGGATTACAAAAGCAGATGAAACAATAAAGTTACAAAAGCAAACATCTATTTTAGCCTTTACTACGGCTTCTAATTCTTTTCAAAATATAGAAATAGATCCATCTAAAACATATCAAAATATAGACGGTTTTGGCTATACTCTTACAGGAGGAAGCGTAGAGGTTATTAACCAATTGTCAGCATCAAAAAAGGAGGCGTTGCTTCAAGAATTATTTGGAAACGGAGACAATTCGATCGGGATAAGTTATCTTAGGTTAAGTATTGGAGCTTCAGATTTAAATAGTTCTGTTTTCTCTTATGACGATCTTCCTGCAGGACAAACAGATATTACTTTGTCACAATTCAGCTTATCAAAAGACCAAGCGTTGGTTGATATGCTAAAGAAAATATTAACGATTAACCCAAATATTAAAATCATTGCTACACCTTGGTCTCCACCAGTTTGGATGAAAGATAATGGTAGTTCTAAAGGTGGAAGCTTAAAACCAGAATATTATGGAGTATATGCCCAGTATTTTGTGAAGTACATTCAAGAAATGAAGAAAAATGGGATCACAATCGATGCTATTACACCTCAAAATGAACCTTTGCATCCAGGAAATAACCCAAGTATGTATATGACCGCTGAGCAACAAAGAGATTTTATTAAAAATAATTTAGGTCCAGCTTTCCAAACTGCAAATCTTTCTACGAAAATAATAGCTTATGATCATAACTGTGACAAACCAGAGTACCCTTTAACTATTTTAGCGGATACTGAAGCTTCTAAATTTGTTGATGGTTCAGCTTTTCATTTATATGTTGGGAATATTTTAGTTCTTAATAATGTGCACAATGCTTATCCAAACAAAAATGTGTATTTCACAGAACAATGGACAGGTTCTACAGGGGCTTTCTCAGGAGATTTACTGTGGCATACAAAAAATGTAGTGATAGGTTCTATGAGAAACTGGAGTAAAATTGCCCTAGAATGGAATCTTGCCAATGATGCTTCTTTTGGTCCTCACACTCCAGGTGGTTGTACCGAATGTAAAGGTGCAATAACAATTAACAATAGTGAAACATTTACTAGAAATGTAGGCTACTACATTATTGCACAGGCTTCTAAATTTATCCCTCAAAATTCTGTAAGAATAAGCTCCACGGAAGTAGGAAATCTAAGTTCAGTTGCATTCAAAACACCAACGGGAAAAATAGCACTTATCATATTAAATGATGGAACAAATACTGAAACATTTAATATAAAATATAATGATAAAATTGCTACAACAACTTTATCTGCAAATTCTGTGGCAACTTATATATTCTAGAATAATAAAAGGTAATTTATGAAAAAGATATTTCTTTCAATATTCATCGCAGGATTAGGGATAATTTCTGTTTCTGCTCAAAAATCCATCGATCAAAAAGTCACTGATTTAATGGCAAAAATGACTTTGGAAGAAAAAATTGGGCAACTTAATCAATATAATGATGACATCACCGCTACTGGTCCTGTTACCAAAGATGCCGACAAAGCAGGACAAGTTCGTGCTGGTAAATTAGGTTCTATACTTAATGCAGTTGGTGTAAAAAATACCAGAAATTGGCAAGATCAAGCCATGCAATCTCGTCTTAAAATTCCTTTACTTTTCGGACAAGATGTAATTCACGGTTTTAGAACTACCTTCCCAATTCCATTAGGAGAAACTGCAACTTGGGATATGAATTTAATTGAAAAATCTGCAAGAATTGCCGCTACAGAGGCTTCGGCTTATGGTATTCATTGGACTTTTGCACCAATGGTGGACATTGGCAGAGATCCAAGATGGGGCAGAGTAATGGAAGGTGCAGGTGAAGATACTTATCTCGGAAGTTTGGTGGCAAAAGCCAGAGTAAAAGGTTTCCAAGGCAATGGTTTAGGAAATTTAGATGCAGTAATGGCTTGTACCAAACACTTCGCTGCGTATGGAGCTGGAGTTGGCGGTAGAGATTATAATTCTGTAGATATGAGTCTTCGCCAATTAAACGAAACATATTTGCCTCCTTACAAAGCTACTGTAGATGCAGGCGTTGCTACTTTTATGAATTCTTTCAATGATATTAACGGAATTCCTGCAACTGGAAATAAATACATCCAAAGAGACTTATTAAAAGGCGCTTGGAATTTCAAAGGATTTGTAGTTTCTGACTGGGGAAGCATCGGTGAAATGATTCCTCACGGTTTTGCTAAAGACAATAAAGATGCAGCTTTGAAAGCGATTATTGCGGGAAGTGATATGGATATGGAAAGCCGTTCTTACATCAATCATTTAGCAGATTTAGTAAAAGAAGGAAAAGTAGATATTAAATTAATTGATGATGCCGTTCGTAGAATTTTAACCAAAAAATACGAACTCGGTTTATTTGATAATCCGTATAAATTCTGCGACGAAAAACGCGAAAAAGAACAAACCAACAACCTCGAACACAGAAAATTCGCTAGAGAAATTGGTGCTAAAAGTATTGTTTTATTAAAAAATCAAACACAATTACTTCCGCTTTCTAAAACCACTAAAAAAGTGGCGATTATTGGTCCTTTTGCGAAAGCTACGGTAGATAATCACGGATTCTGGTCTATCGCTTTTCCTGATGATAACCAAAGAATTATTACTCAATTTGACGGAATTAAAGCGCAATTAGATAAAAATTCAGAATTATTATACGCTCAAGGTTGTAATGTAAATGATAAAGATACTTCTATGTTTGCAGAAGCGGTAGAAACTGCTAAAAAAGCAGATGTGGTGATTATGACTTTAGGTGAAGGTCACGCAATGAGTGGCGAAGCAAAATCTCGAAGCAATATCCATTTTTCGGGAGTTCAAGAAGATTTATTAAAAGAAATTGCAAAAACAGGGAAACCTATTGTTTTATTGATTAACGCTGGTCGTCCTTTGGTTTTTGATTGGGCTTCAGAAAATATTCCTACTATTGTATACACTTGGTGGTTAGGAACCGAAGCAGGAAATTCTATCGCAGATGTAATTTTTGGTAAAGTAAATCCTGGAGGTAAATTACCAATGACTTTCCCAAGAACTGAAGGTCAAATCCCGATTTATTACAATCATTACAATACAGGAAGACCTGCAAAAGATGATAAAGACAGAAACTACGTTTCAGCTTACATCGATTTAGATAACGATCCTGCTTATCCGTTCGGTTTTGGATTGAGTTATACCACTTTTAAATATTCTGATTTTAATGTAAGTTCTACAAATCTTAAAGGAAATCAAACGCTTGATATCAATGTAAATATTACCAATTCAGGGAATTATGACGGAGATGAAGTGGTGCAATTGTACATCAGAGATTTGGTAGGAAAAGTAGTTCGTCCTGTAAAAGAACTGAAAGGTTTCCAAAAACTCTACTTGAAAAAAGGAGAAACCAAAACCATAAACTTCAAATTAACTCCAGAAGATTTAAAATTCTACGACGAAGATTTGAATTACGATTGGGAATCTGGAGAATTTGACATTATGGTAGGAACCAGCTCTGCAGATGTACAAACAAAACGTATTAATTGGGAAAAATAAAATTTTATGAAAATTAATTTTCTTAAACTAGGTTGGGCTTTATTCTCTGGAGTTCTATTGATTTCTGTGATGAATTGTGCCAATCACCCATCGAAATCTCAATTCAAGAAATTGGTTTTTAGTGATGAATTTAATTACAAAGGTTTACCAGACGCCTCTAAATGGAATTATGCTGTAGGTGGAGATGGTTACGGAAATAATGAAGCGCAGTTTTATACTAAAAATAGAACAGCCAATGCTAGAGTAGAAGATGGTAATCTAGTAATAGAAGCCAAAAAAGAGAATTGGGAAAAGAATCAATATACTTCTGCAAAATTATACACCAAAGGAATTTTTGGTCTAAAATACGGTTCTGTAGAAGTAAGGGCAAAACTCCCAAAAGGCAGAGGAACCTGGCCTGCCATCTGGATGATGAGTGAAGATATGAAGAAATGGCCAGATGATGGCGAACTAGACATTATGGAACACGTAGGCTACAACCAGGGCTTTATACATGCTTCTGTGCACACCAAAAAGTACAATCATGTTATTGGAACTCAGAAAACAGACACTTTGGTGGTTAAAGACGCCAGCGAAAAATTCCATATTTATAGAGCAGACTGGACACCAGATAAAATAGATGTTTACGTAGATAATCAAAAATATTTTACCTACATCAATTCCGAAAAAACTTATGAAGCTTGGCCTTTTGACCAAAAAATGTACTTGATTTTGAACCTAGCAGTTGGTGGAAATTGGGGTGGAGCAAAAGGAATTGATGAAAGTATTTTTCCTCAGAAATTTTATATAGATTACGTTAGAATTTATCAATAAATAAAGACTAAATGAAAATTAAAAACTTACTTTCAGCGGTTTTACTATTGTTTTTTGCATCTTATTTTGCACAAAATACCATTGAGGTGATGAGTTTTAACATCAGATTAGGTAGTGTAGATGATGGAGAAAACCATTGGAATATCAGAAAAGATAAAGTAAAAGACCTTATCAATTACTACGAGGCAGATTTCGTAGGATTGCAAGAAGCGCAAAGACCTCAGATTAATTATTTGCTAGAAAATAATTCATTGTACAGTTTCTTAGGTAAACCTAGAGATGATGGAGAAAATTCTGAGTTCTCTTGTATTTTTTATCTCAAAAATAAATACAAAGTTCTAGAACAAAACACGTTTTGGCTCTCCGAAACTCCAGAAAAATCTACCAAATCTTGGGATGCAGCCTATCCTAGAATTGTAACCTACGCACTTTTTGAAAATCTTAAAACCAAGAAAAAAGTATGGGTGTTTAATACCCATTTTGACCACGTAGGAATTGTTGCAAGACAAAAATCTGCGGAAATTATTCTCAAAAAAATGAAAGAATTACAGCGTAAAAAGAACTATCCTGCAATTCTAACCGGAGATTTCAATTCTCAGAAAAAAGATCCTTGGATGCAGCCTCTTTTTGAAAATCTTCAAGAAGCTAGCAGCAATAGTCTTACCAAACCTTACGGTGGAATCGCCACTTGGAACGGCTTCAAATTCAACGAGAAACCAACCGAACAGATAGATTTTATCTTCGGGTCAAAAAACAATACAATGGTAAAAAAGTTTAGAACAATTACTGATTTTTATGATTTTAAATATCCTTCAGACCATTTACCAATTATTGCCAAAATAGAACTAAAATAAACGATCCAAAAACTATTATTATGAAAACGAAAACTGCAATAATGCTTTCATTATTTGCATTTAGCGTAGGCTTCGCACAGCAAAAAAACATGGCGAAAGAAGCAAGAATTTACACTACTGCAAAAAATCAAACCGAAAAATTTGCGCTCACGAAAGCAAGTTTTCAGAATTTTCCTCAACCTACAGAAAGAGACATTTGTGTTTTTGTAGATCCGGATTTTAAATATCAAAAAATTTCTGGAATTGGTGGCGCCATTACGGATGCCGCCGCAGAAACATTCTATAAACTCCCAAAAGATAAACAGCAAGAAATCATTAATGCTTATTTTGGCAAAAATGGGTTGAACTATAATTTGGTGAGAACCAATATGAATTCTTGTGATTTCAGTAGCGATTCTTATACCTATGTTCAAGAAAATGATAAAGAACTGAAAACGTTCAATATTCAGCACGATGAAAAGTATAAAATCCCGATGATTAAATGGGCTCAAAAAACGATTGGCAAAGATTTTAAATTTTATTTCAGTCCGTGGTCTCCACCTGCTTGGATGAAGGATAACAATGATATGCTGCACGGAGGTAAGCTCAAAAAAGAATACTATCAATCTTGGGCTAATTATTATGTGAAATTTATAAAAGAATACGAGAAAAGAGGAATTCCTGTTTGGGGATTAACTGTACAAAATGAACCAATGGCAATTCAGACTTGGGAATCTTGTATCTACACCGCCGAAGAAGAAGCAGAATTTTTAGGAAAAAACCTTGGCCCTACCCTTTGGAAAAATGGTTATAAAGACAAGCAAGTCATTATTTGGGATCATAACAGAGACTTGCTTTATCAAAGAGCAACTACTACATTAAATAATAGTTTGGCAAATAAGTATGCTACAGGAATTGGCTTTCACTGGTATGAAACTTGGACGAAGTCTCAGCCAATGTTCAACAATGTTGCAGAAACTAAAAAAGCTTTTGCAGATAAATTTTTAATTTTCACAGAAGGCTGTATTGAGAATTTTAAATTTGATCAAATTTACGAGTGGAGATTAGGAGAATTCTACGGAAAAAACATGATTAATGATTTTAACAATGGCTTATCAGCTTGGACGGATTGGAACATTCTCTTAGACGAAACAGGTGGACCTAATCATGTGGGTAATTTCTGCTATGCTCCCATTATTGCAGATACCCGAACAGGTGAGCTGCATTACACTCCAGAATATTATTACATAGGTCACATTTCAAAATTTGTAAAAAATAATGCCAGAAGATTAGGCACTACCACCAATAGAGATTTTATCTCTTCTACTTCTTTTGTTAATCAAAACGGAGAAACTGTAGTAGTAGTGATGAATACTTCTAGCGAAGAAACAA
>DDFD01000105.1 GCA_002337005.1 Flavobacteriales bacterium UBA1937
ACTTCTCCGCTGGTTCTGATTAATAAATCTACTGGAGGAAAATCTTTGGTATATAAATGGTTTTCAAAAATTTTTTCGTC
This sequence comes from Flavobacteriales bacterium UBA1937, assembly GCA_002337005.1. Classification (GTDB taxonomy): domain Bacteria; phylum Bacteroidota; class Bacteroidia; order Flavobacteriales; family Weeksellaceae; genus Cloacibacterium. The sequence goes on from DDFD01000105.1 coordinate 81, forward strand.
TATATCTTCTACATTTATTTTTCCTTGTTTTACATCTTGAGCAATTTTCTTTACAGCGTTTAAAATTTCTCTTTGCGAACCATAGCTAAGAGCCAATACTAAGTTTGTTTTAGAATTATTTTTTGTAACTTCTACCACATTCATTAATTGTTCTTTTACAAGGTCTGGTAGTTTATCTATCTCCCCGATTACATGCATTCTTATTTCTTTTGACATGAGCTCATCAGATTCTTTGATTAGACTTTCTGATAAGAGTGTCATCAATGTAGTTACTTCATCTTCTGGTCTTTTCCAATTTTCCGTAGAAAATGTATAAAGTGTAAGATATTCTACATCTGCTTTAGCACAAGCTGCAATGGCATTTCTAACCGCAGAAATGGCATTTCTATGACCAAAGGTTCTTTCTTGTCCTTTAGATTTAGCCCATCTTCCGTTGCCATCCATAATTATGGCAATGTGTTTTGGGATATTAGTTTTATCTATGCTATCTAGTAAATCTGGATTCATTTTTATTTATCTTGACAATAACAAGGTGGTCTTCCGAAGGAATAAGAAATCCCTAAAGAGATACTATTAAACCAATCTTTAGAATTTATATTTCCCACATTTCTAGACTTCAAATAATCATCTACTCTTTGTTTCGCCACTGTAAGAAATGGCTCTGTTTGCAATAGAGATTTTGTACTATTAGCAGATGCCAGAATATCTTTATTGTAGGTCATACTTACACTACTGGTTTCTAATTTGCTATAGTCTATATCGTCTGTAAACGTAGGGCGGAACATAAATTCTCCAAAAATAGCCCAATTGTAGTTAAATTTATATTTTAAACCAACACCGAATGGAATGGCTAATGAAAATTTACTAGCACTTTTTCCATAAACAAAATCGGTAACAAAATCTTGCTCAGTATCTGGGTTAATTGCATTACCGAAAGCATCCCTTTTAAAATCATTGGCTGCTATAATCTGACTGCTGGAATACACAATTCCTGAAAGTCCGCCAAAAATATATGGGCTAAGCATACTTTTTTGCTCATCATTTACTGGTAAAAAATTGTAGTCAAAAATTGCAGAAAGCTCATATACTGAATTCTGACCATTTAGCCCTCTGTTTTGTCTATAATATTCCTGAGCGTATTTATCATTAAACTGAAGATGATTATATGCGAATCTAAACCTTAAGGATTGGTAAGGATTAAGATTCATTCTGTACATAATAGCTCCATAGAAAGGTATCCCTTCATTAGAGATATTATCAAGGTTATTGGGAAAAGGATTAAGATATTTGGTTTTTCCTATATCACCTACCAAATTACTTGTTCCTAGCTGTATACCGATTTCGTGTCTTTGTGCAAAAGCAAAAAGATTACCCATCAAAATGGCAAAAATTACTATTATGTTTCTCTTCATTGGTGCTGTATGTTAACTATAACTTTCAGCTTATTACTAATGTGCAAATATAAAACATTTTTGCATTAAGACTCATCTTAATGTTTAGTTAAATATTTTTGTAAAAAGCATAAAAAAATAATAAATTAATATTATGTAAAACCCAATTTAAACTTAAATATTGTCTAATGTATAAAAACGCTCCTTTTTTAGGCAAAGGAGCATTTTATTTTATCTATTAAAAATTTTTTTAATCCTATTTCTTAATCTAATTAGTGTAGGCTCTTTATAACTTGCATCTTCTTCAAAATATCCGTAGCCATATCCGTAGCCATATCCGTAGCCATAACCGTAGCCATAACCATAGCCTTTTTCTACAGAAAAATCATTATAAATTAATCCTAGATGCTGTACTTCCTTACTATGGTATTTTTCTGTAATCATTTTCAGCATATACTTTTCTGTATATTCGTGTCTTACAACATAGACGTTCGCGTCTGTATATTTCATCAATTCAAAAGAATCTGCAACGAGACCAATTGGAGGAGAATCTATAATCACAAAATCATAATTTTTTTTGAGCTCTTCAATAAAATTCATATTTTTCTCACTCATTAGTAATTCTGAAGGATTAGGCGGTATAGGCCCAGAAGTGGCTACATCTAAATGTGGAATGGAGGTTTTATTTATTATATCTTCCATAGCTACTTCACCTGTAAGATAATTAGAAATTCCGTATTTATTATTTACTTTAAAATCTCCAAAAATCTTAGGTTTTCTAAGATCCATCCCTAATAATATTGTTTTTTTACCACTAAGACCTAAAACCGAAGCAATATTAATGGACACGTAGGTCTTACCTTCACCACCGATGGAAGATGTTACTAAAATTACTTTGCCTGCTCCATCTTCATTATGCAAAAACCTGAGATTAGCTCTTACCCCTCTAAAAGCTTCAGAAACGGATGATTTAGGCTGCTCTATAACAGTAAGGTTATTATCGTGATTGTTTTTCCCTATTACTCCTAAAAGAGGAATTCTAGTAGCATTCACCACTTCTTTTATTACTCTTATTTTATTATCTAATAACTCTGCGAGTAAAAGAATAACAAACGGAATCAATAACATCCCTAATAATAGTGAATTTCTGATAAAAGATGTATTAGGAGCTATAGGTCCTTGTCCTAGATTTTTAGCTTTATCTATAACGGATATATCTGAAACATTTATTTTGAGTCTCATTTCTGCCTCTGAAAGCTTCCCTAATAAAGTATTATAGGTTGCTGCATCTATAGAATAGCCTCTTTCTGCATCTAAATATTTTTGTTGTTTATACGGTAATTCCCCAAGGCTTGATTCAAATTCTACAATTTTAGAATTTAATTTACTTAGTTGATCTTCATAAACGTTATAATAGCGATTTAGGTGTTTGCCAGAATTTAGCTTTGCTTCATTTATCAATCTATTTATTTCTTGCATTGGCTCTGATCTAGGAGTATAAATCTTTGCCATTTCTGCTCTCTGCTTATAAAGAGACTTTAATTCTGAAACTGAAGTACTAAAACTAGGATCTTCTACACCTGCAGTATTTATATCAATCAAATTATCGATATTTCTACCGACAGAGTTTTTAATTGAATTTAGAGCATTTAGTTTAGTCATTAACTCAGCTTTCTTTTCTTCCAAAGACTTAATTTGAGAAAGAACACCATCTACATCGCCTTTTTCATCTGTCATTCTTTCGCTCACCTTAACATTGTTTAGAACAGCAGAACTAGAGTCTAATTTTATTTTTGCTTTTTGAAGATTATCTTTAATAAATTTTACTGTATTAATATCAATAGTAGATTTATCTAATTGTCTCTTTTTAATTAAAGCTTTTACGCTCTCGTTAAGAAAACTTACAGTATTATTAAGATTATAACCTTTCTTTGTTATATTCATAAATGAGCTAATTTCAGAATCAAAATCTATTGACAAATTGGCTTTTATTTCATTTACAGTCTGATCTATTGTTGTCAAATTTACAACAACATTATCAACTTCTACATCTCTAGGTAGTGTATTTTTGATTAATTTAAATTTCAAAAAAGGAGTCTCATACCATTGATTTACAGAAATTATTTTATTGGGAATCCTACCAAATCCCGCCACTTTTCTAAAATTTTCTGTTTTATAATCATATAATGCTCCTACACTAAAATCTTCTGGCAAAACAACTTCATATCTACCACCAGATCTAGGAATTAGCGATATAGCCACATTCACCGTTTGTAAATGTTCTTTGTCTATAACAAAAAAAACTGGCGAATCATTCTTATCAAGATAAGTACTTTTTAGCCTTCCTTTTGTTGTATAATTTACAAATAAATCTAGTTCTTGTGATAAAAATTCATTATGAGTTCGAGACATTAACAATTTTTTCAAAAAAAGACCTTCTGTATTGCCTCCTTGTCCCCAAATGAAATTAATCGATTGACCAGGAGTAAAATAGCTTGCTGAGTTATTTGATATACTTATAGTAGTAGTAGAAGCGTAAATTCTTTGAGCATAATACTTATTATAAACATAGGCTATAGAATAGCCTAATATTCCTAATATCAAAAACCAATACCAGTTTTTAATTAACCTTTTTATAAAATGCTCTATATTAAAAAAATCAAAAGAACCCACTTTCTCTTTTTCTACTTGCGCTACTTCTTTTGTATTATTTTCTGGAATCATTGTTTAAAATCTTGAAAATAGTAAATAAATAGATAATGCAGTAGTAACTAAACTAATACCTGTAGTTAAAGTTTGTATAGGTTCTTTACCAAAACCGTAGAAACTTCTAGGTCTTGTATTAAACATATATGTATCTCCGTTCTGAACCCAAAAGTAAGGTGAGTTTTGTATATCCTCTCTAGTTATATCTATTTGTGCTTTTTTTATACCTTCAGGTAATCGTCTATAAACAATTATATTTTTTCTATCCACTTGCTTATCTAATCCTCCACTTTCTGCAATGGCATCTATAATACTAAGTGTAGTTCTAGGTGTAGTTTTTACAAAATTTTTGCCATTTACATCAGAGATAAATGTATATCTAATTCCTTCTAAAAAAAGCCGCACTTCTGATTTTTCAGGTAAAAAATTCTCATTAACTTTTTGTTGCATTTCTGCAGCAATTTCAGGAATAGTTCTTCCCTCGGCTTTTATCTTACCCATCCCCATTACATATACATAGCCTTCTTCGTCAATATTTAATCCTGAAAAATAAAAATCTCCTCCTGCTCCACCAGAAAGACCTTGCTGCGTATTTAGGCTAGAATAAAATTGAGCCGCGTCTCCTTTTGGTGTTGTTATTATATTAAGCTTTAAAACATCATGTCTTGTAACTCTATATTTAGGAATATTATCATAAGGAATTAAGCCTTCAGAGTTGAGCTGAAGATTTTCATTTGGCTGTAAATATTTTACATCTTTAATTCCCAAACAAGAAACAAAGAGCATTAAAAGTGGTAGTAAAAGGAATAATCTAATTTTTTTCATTGTATTTTTTAACTTTGGCAAAGATAATATTTAATTATTAATTTTTCTTTTTATAAAAAAATCCGGCAAATAAGCTCCCAAAAAACCTAATAAAAGAATTATAATCAACAACAAATTAACTTCTACATGTCTTAAAAAATAAGAAATAATCACAATAAATAAATAATAAGAAATAATGTAAAAAGTAGCTCGTTTGTGTGTAATCCCGAGTTTCAATAACTTGTGATGAATATGGTTCTTATCCGCATCAAAAGGTGATCTTTTTTCCGCCAACCTTATAATTATTACATTTAATGTATCTATTATTGGTAAAATCATAATTGCTATGGCCATTACTGGTGCAGTATTTAGGTGATAAAACACAGCTCCTTGTACTTTCTTTACAATAAAAATATCCATAAAACAAATGGCAGTAAATGTCAATAGAAAACCTAGAAGCATAGAGCCTGTATCTCCCATAAAAATTTTTTTGCTTCTATCAGATAAATTGTAATATAAAAAACTTATAACTGTGCCTATTATTGTAGTTGATAAAATAACTAATGGATAATTGTATTCACCTAATCTATAATAACTAATTCCAAATAATGAAAAACAGATTACCCCATATACGCCAGCTAAACCATCTATGCCGTCTATAAGATTGTAGGCATTTACCAATATGATAAAAGTAACAATACTGAAGAGTACACTCAAAAAATAATTAAGTTCATATACCCCAAAAATCCCAAACAAACTTCTAATCCTAACATCTGATCCTATTACTAACAATGCGGAAACAACAACCTGAGCTAAAAGCTTTTTATAAGCTCTCATTACTACAATATCATCCATAACACCCACATATAGTAAAATAACCAATGAAGCAAATAGAAACTTATACAAGTCGAACAATTGATATGCAAAAATAGATGCGCACACCGCAATTGAAAAAAACATGGCAATACCCCCTAAATTAGGTATTTTTCTTTCGTGAGAACTTCTTTGTCCAGGTTCATCCATTAGATTCTTTCTTCTCGAAATTTTGATGACAGTAGGTATAGAGTACCATGTAATCAAAAATGAAAACACAAATGATAAAACTACTTTTAAATAAAAAATAGGAAAGTCTATCTGCTGCAATAAAAGATCTATTTTATCCATAATAATTATTTAAGCCACAAATGATTTCTATATCTATCTGTTGTGAAATTTCCTCCAACCCCATTCCCTCTGGAAAAATTAAAATACATTAAAAACAAATATAACATAAAGCTAGAATATAGCATTTTTTGAACCTTAAACTTTACCGCATATATCACGCTTGGCACTACAAAAACACTCATAAAAAACATATAAGCTCCAGGTAATCTAATGGCAAAAATTCTATTTCCTCTGAAAATATAAAAAAGAAACAAGCCAAAAACTGCCAGATTTCTCATATATTCATAGTAGTAAACCTCCTTACATGCTTCTTTATCATATTTTACTAAAATATAGATAAAAAAAACTTTAACGATATCACTCAATCCAAAGTCTACTGACTGACCAAACTGACTATCATCTACATATCCCGCATAACCATCAGATACATCCTGAGAGCCTACAGATTCTATAAGACTTCCAAAAATTCTAAAAATTTCAAAAGGGGATAATAAAATTGCGATAATAATCACTGTCAAAATCCTTTTACTATTCATCGGGATCTTAACTATCCAATATGCTGGAAAAAACACTACCGCCGTTTTGTGAAACCCTAAAGCAATGTACATCATCAGGATAAACATGGGCAGATTTCGTTCTTTGATATACCTAAATGAAAACACACAAACTGCCACCCCCATTCCTTGCCTTATTTGACCAGAATCCTCAAAGAAAAACAAAGGCATAAAATACATCATTGCTCCTAAAACTGGCAACGGTGAATTTTGATAAATAGTTGTAAATTTGAGTGTTACAGACATTAACACCATTATAAAAGTTACCATATAAAATGGCATCCCAAAATCAAATAGAATTTTATTTAACAAGACATAAATCCATTCTATCTGCTCTTTTGACGGTTGAAAAGTTGCTTTTTTAAAAACCTCAGAATAATCAACATACAAAGAAAAACCAGTATAAAGACTTCTATAAATAGGATAATCCGCTCCTACAAAATATCTAAAACCAGCTAAAACAATGAGTGCCACCCCTAAAACAATTAAGAAAAAAGGTGTTTTCCTCTTTAGAACATAAAGCTCTAAATAGCTAGAAACTGCCATAAATACAAATAACAATGTAAATACTGGATGAAGAAATACCATGTGTGTTTTATAAAATTTTTCTCACTAATGTTTCTAGACCTAAGAAACACATCAGATAATAAACTATCTTTTTGTATGGCAAAGATAATAGATAATTTCTTCCAAAACGCTTATAAATAAGGATTTCTTTCAAAGAAATATCTCGTTCTTTAATAAATTTCTTTAATTTTAGGTTCATTTTATCAAAAACCTCATCATCTTTCACAAAAGCAATATACGCCAAAAACGTATAAACTCCTTCCAAAATTTGAAAACCTTTCAGCTCTTTTTTTTTGTCAGAATACATAGAATTTTCAAAAGCATTTTCTACATTTTCTACCGCCTTCAAAATATCTAAACCTCTTTCTGTATGAGATTTTGAGATAGAATTGGTTCTTTCCAAATATTGGTAATGAAAAGTATCTGTCTTAGCTAAAGTTTTACATTGAAGCAATAGCTGTGGAATAAGTTCAATATCTTCAAAGTGCATTCCTTTTTTGAATCTCCTTCCTTCAAAAAGCTCTCTTCGAAAAATTTTATTGCACGCAAAATAAGAAATATCTGAAAACACCGAAAAATTCTTTTCCAAATCAATTTTTTCAGAAAGATTCGGAATTTGAGTCAATTTTTGAGTCACATTTCCGTTTTCATCTACCTTTTGAAGATTACAAATCACAAGCTCTGCCTGATTTTTAATCGCCAAATCATACATTTCTTCCAACATATTTACAGAAACGTAATCGTCAGAATCTACAAAAGCGAGAAATTCACCAACTGCTTTATCAATCCCAAAATTCCTGGCATCGCTTAAACCTCCGTTTTCTTTATAAAAAGCCTTTATTTTTTCAGGGAATTTTTCTTGAAATTGATTAACAATTTGTTGAGAATTATCTTTACTTCCGTCATTAATTACCAGAATTTCAATCTCTTGCAAAGTCTGATTCGCCAGAGAACTGAGACATTTCTCTAGATAATTTTCTACATTATAAACTGGAACAATTACAGATATTTTCATTTATTTTTTTGTAAAGTTGTTGAGTTGTAAAGTTTTAAAGTCGCTTAAAAAGTTTTTACAACTTTACAACAGTTTTACGACTTTACAATCAATCTCTCACTCAACACTCCATTCTTTGCCAAATTATATTCATATTGCGAACAAGGCACACATTTTTGTATATTTTCTTCGCTTCCAAAATACCACAATCCTGTAAAAGTATCGCGTTTGAAAGCAAATTCACTATCATTAATTAAAACCCAAAAAGTATCATATTTCCTCTCTTTAGGATGTGTTTTTTGAATATCAATTCCTTCCAACAAATACCAAATCATTTGCGCTAATAATTGATGGTTCAGAACATTTTCAGCATTAGCATTAAAATTAAAAATTCCAGCCATTTTCAAATTTTCGCCCAAACCAATTTCCTTCATCACCGCACAAATTTCCCTTCTGTTCAAACCATTAATTTGAGGATTTACAGAAAAAGCTTCGGCAAAACTTTCCACCGCATCGCAATTGAGTGTTACCAAATCTGCTCTTCTAAAAAACGGCTCTATTCTATCGGTATTTCCCATCATTTCAGCCAATCTTATCACATCAAATTCCACACTTTTCATCAATTTCACCGCATCAATTTCATTCAAATGTTTTTGATAACCAAGATGATGATAATCTTTCAAACTCAATAATTTAGAATTGAAAATCTTCTGCAAAAAGTTCTTCTCCGAAATTTCTTCGCCTTCATTAGAAAGTTCTATTTTATTATTAATTTGAGTGTATCTGATGTTTTTTTGATGAAAATTAAGCGCGTGAATCATCGCAATAGACAAGTCATTTCCACCGCCCACAACAATCGGAACCGTATTTTTATACAAACACGCCGACAATATTTCTTGTAAAATATAATGCGTATCTTGAAGTGTTTTCCCAGAAATAATATCTCCCAAATCACAAATTGGGATTTCAAAATCAAACTTAGAAAGTTTGTAAAATTCTTCTCTTACCGTATCAAAATTTTTGGCAATTGCATTTCCTTTTCCGCCTCGGTAATCGCTACAAAAAACCAATAAAATTCCGTTTTCTGGAATTTTATTCGTAATAATATTTCCCAATTGCCAAGGCTGGGCTTCTATTTTTGGTGGGAGAAAAATAAAATCTTCTAAATTCATATCATCATTTAAGTTTAAAAAAAGCAGACAATAACTTTGTCCATTTTTCAGGCAATATAATTATTCGAAAAATAATTTTTTAAGTGATCTATATTTCCACCAATTTTTTTTCATTGTTGGTCTTTCTACAAATATAAAAAATATTGAACTGATTACTAAAATCGCTAATGAAACGTACAATAATCTTACAAAAAAATCAACTAAAAAAGCATCTCCTATAAGATTTTTAGGAAATATCAAATTAATTACTAAATAGATAATTTTTTGATGTAACATATAAATAGTGTAACACATTCCTCCAATTGTATAAATAAATTTATTTTCTAACATCTTAATAAAGTATAGAGTTTTAGAAGAAAATGTTAATAAAATAAAAATAAAAACAACTAAAAATAAATTCATCACACTAAACCAGAGAAAAAGCAAAGCCATTAAACAGATTATATCGTAAATAAGACTCGGCATTATTTTGTCTTTAATTTGCATATAGACATCCAGTGCTAAAAAACCTATGATGAAGAAATGAAAATAATTAAAAATAGTGGGGAAACTAAAAAAACTAAGCCCAGAATATCTAAATAATACAATCAATCCTATCAAAATTAATCTTCTGTAGGTATTTTTCAGTTTAAAAACAAATGCTAGTAAGGGAGCAATAATGTAGAATTGAATTTCAATTTCTAAAGTCCAAAGAACCGTATTGATAATAGGCTTTTGATTGTATATAATTTCGTGAGAGTAAAAAATGGAAGCCAAAAGTCTTGGGAATGTTTCAGAAAAAGTTTTCGTTTTTAAAACAAAAACCATTAAAAAAAACAATAACAATAAATGTATAATATAAGGGGGTTCTAGCCTTGTAACTCTTCGAAAATAATAGTTTTTATAACTAAAGCTAGGTACTTTATTCACATAATTATTATAAAAAGGCATCGCTATAATAAAACCACTAATCGCAAAAAACAAAAAAACACCAATTACGCTACCTACTAAATTATTATATACATAATCATATTTTTCTTTAAATATAATATTTTGATCATTATAACAATCCACAAAATGAAACAAAAAAACGCTCACTACAGCAAAAAATCTCAGCCCATCAATATATAGAATTTTATTTCCAGAAGAAGTGACTCTTTGGAGTAAAAAAAATATTTTTTTCATTATATTATTTTTGTGTTTTTATTAAGAAGCTTTATTTCTGTGCAGCAATCCATTTTTTAACTTCATCCAAAGAAATGGCTTTTAATTCTTCTGCTTCATACTTGCTTCCGTCTTCTTTTTTAGGAATTTTGAACATTCCTTTTCCAAATTTTATGAAAGGTCCCCATCTTCCGTTTTCAATCGAAACTTTTTCTTTTTCCCATTGTTGAATATATCTATTGGCTTCTTTTTCAATCTTCGCCTCTATCAATTCATTAATATCACTTTGAGATAAATTTTCAAAATTATATTTCTTCGGAACATTGATATACATCGATTGATACTTGATAAAAGGTCCAAATCTTCCTGTTCCTTTCGTTACAGGTTCACCTTTGTAGGCGGCAACTGGCGCATCAGCTTCCATTTTCTCTTTAATGAAATTTTCTGCAATTTCCTGTGTTACCGAAAAAGGATCAGTTCCTCTTCCTACAGAAATAAATGCTTCTCCCCATTTTACATAAGGCCCAAATCTACCAACACCTACAGAAACTGGTTTTCCGTCAAATTCTTTCAAATCAAAAGGTAATTTGAATAAATCTAAAGCTTCTTCCAAAGAAATAGTAGAAATATTTTGGTTTTGCATAATCGAAGCGTAAGTTTTTTGCTCGTCATCAGCTTCACCTATTTGTATCATCGCACCATAACGTCCCATTCTTGCATACACATTTTTGCCAGATTTAGGATCTTTCCCTAGCAATCTTTCGCCAGTTGCTCTGTCTGCATTCTCTTCTACATCTTCAATTTTCGGGTGGAAATTATCATAAAAACTCTTTAAAGTTTCCTTCCATTTTTCGGTTCCGTTGGCAATATCGTCGAAATCTTGTTCTACTTTCGCCGTAAAACCATAATCAAGAATTTCGTTGAAATTATTAATCAAAAATTCATTTACCACTTCGCCAATATCCGTCGGAACGAATTTATTTTTATCTCCGCCAAATTTTTCAGTCAAAACCTCTTTTTTCACGCCAGATTTCCCGAGTGAAAGTTTCACGATTTCTCTTTCTTGCGGAAGAATTTCGCGTTTATCTACATATTCTCTATTCTGAATCGTCTGAATGGTCGGAGCATAAGTAGAAGGACGTCCGATTCCTAATTCCTCTAATTTTCTTACCAAAGCAGCTTCCGTATATCTTGCAGCAGGTTTGGTAAATTTTTCGGTGGCGGTAATTTTTTTATAACTTAAAACTTCTCCGATTTTTACCTTCGGCAACAATTTTTCGTTGTTTTCATCTTCATCTTCATCGGTTTTTGTAATTCCATACACTTTTAAGAAACCATCAAAAACAATCACTTCACCTTGCGCTTCGAAATGACTTGGCAAAGCAGAATTACCGATTTCAATCACGGTTTTTTCAATTTTTGCATTCGCCATTTGAGATGCCAAAGTTCTCTTATATATTAATTGATATAATTTATTGAGTTGAGCATCGCCAATCGTTTTTACCGAAAAATCAGTCGGACGAATCGCTTCGTGCGCTTCTTGTGCAGAAGAAGATTTCGTAGTGTAATTTCTTGGCGAAGAATAAGCTACACCGAATTCTTTTTCGATGAAATCTTTTGCAGAATTAATCGCTTCTTGAGACAAATTCACAGAATCGGTTCTCATATAAGTAATGTACCCTTCTTCGTAAAGACGTTGTGCAATTCTCATCGTAGAAGTTACATTGTAACCCAATCTATTGCTCGCTTCTTGTTGTAAAGTAGAGGTTGTAAAAGGTGCAGAAGCAGAACGAGAACCTGGTTTTGTTTCTACATTTAGCACTTTAAATTCTACATTTTGAGATTTTCCTAAAAAAGCTTCCGCTTCATTTTCTTTAGCGAAATCTTTCTTTAGTTTTGCGGAAATCTCCTGTTTTTCAGCATTCGTGAAAACGCCTTCCACTTTATAACTTGAACTTGATTTAAAACTTCTAATTTCTTGTTCTCTTTCTACTACCAATCTCACAGCAACCGATTGAACTCTACCTGCTGAAAGTCCGGTTTTTACTTTTTTCCAAAGAACTGGCGACATTTCAAAACCTACAATTCTATCCAAAACTCTTCTAGCTTGTTGTGCATTTACGAGATTTTGGTCAATTTTTCTAGGATTTTCAATTGCTTTTAAAATTGCATTCTTGGTAATTTCGTGGAAAACAATTCGTTTTGTGTTGTCGTCTTTTAGTTTTAATTCATCTGCAAGATGCCACGCAATTGCTTCACCTTCTCGGTCTTCATCGGAAGCCAACCAAACCATTTCTGCCTTTTTCACTGCGGCTTTCAGTTCCGTTACGAGTTTCTTTTTATCGGCAGAAACTTCGTAATCTGGCGTGAAAGTTTTCAAGTCAATTCCCATTCCTTTTTTAGGCAAATCTCTAATGTGTCCGAAACTGGATTTCACTTCAAAATCTTTCCCTAAATACTTCTGAATGGTTTTGGCTTTTGCTGGTGATTCTACGATTACTAAATTTTTTGACATACACAAAATTTTTGCAAAAGTAGGAAGTTTTTTTTAAACACAGATTTTTGCCTATTTTTTTGAATAAAATCAAATTAACTTTTATTTAAATTATAATCGTTTGAAAATAATTTACATTTGTAAAAATTACATTCATTTGAAGAACTTCATCCAAAATTCCATCAAAAGTCAAAAAATATTCTACCGATATTTTCGCAGGAAAGGCTTTAAGAGATTCTTCAAAGAAAATATTTTGGAAAGTGACGGAAGCAATAAGAACAAAGCTTTTTCAATTGCTTTAGGAGTTTTTATTGGTCTTTCTCCTTTTTGGGGATTCCATACCGTTTTGGCTATTTCTCTAGCTGCTATTTTCAGACTCAATAAATTTTTGAGCTTCATCTTTTCTCAGATTAGTTTACCTCCATTTGTACCTTTTATTATTGCAGCTTCTCTATTTTTTGGCTCTTATTTTATCGGCGAAGAAAAACCATTAACAGAACAAGAATTTAATCTAGAAATGGTAAAAGCTAATCTATTACAATATGTGATTGGCAGTTTTATTTTTGCAAGTATTTCTTCAGTAATTGTAGGTTTTGCCTTCTATTTTTTATTAAATCTTTTTCGTGAAAAAAAGTGAAAACCAATTAAAACTTAACCCTCTTAAAACCAATAATTTTAAACAAAACTTAACAAAAATTTCACGAAAAATCATTATATTCGCAGACTTAAAATTTAATAGTAGAAACCGAGATATAATGAAGAAGTTCACAGAATACAAGCAACTGAACCTTAATGCTGTAGCAGACAATGTTGCTCATTTTTGGAAAACCAATGAAACATTTAAAAAATCCGTAGAAACACGCGAAGGAAAACCTGAATACGTTTTTTACGAAGGACCGCCTTCTGCCAACGGAATGCCTGGAATTCACCACGTAATGGCAAGAGCGTTGAAAGATATTTTTTGTCGTTATCAAACACAAAACGGAAAGCAAGTTTTCAGAAAAGCAGGTTGGGACACACACGGATTGCCTGTAGAATTAGGCGTAGAGAAAGAACTCGGAATTACCAAAGAAGATATTGGCAAAAAAATTACCGTAGAAGAATACAACCAAGCTTGTAGAAATGCCGTAATGCGTTATACTGATGTTTGGAATGATTTAACAGAAAAAATTGGGTATTGGGTAGATTTAGACAATCCATACATTACCTATGAACCAAAATATATGGAAACCGTTTGGTGGTTGTTGAAACAATTGTACAACAAAGATTTATTGTACAAAGGTTACACCATTCAGCCATATTCTCCAAAAGCAGGAACTGGACTTTCGTCTCACGAATTAAACCAACCAGGAACGTACAGAGATGTTTCTGACACTACTGTTGTTGCACAATTTAAAATAAAAAATCTTTCAGAAAAAGCGGTAACTAAAATCTCGAATCTCGAATCTCGAATCTCGAATCTAAGTATTTTGGCTTGGACAACCACACCTTGGACTTTGCCTTCTAATACAGCACTTGCAGTTGGTAGAGATATAGAATATGTCTTGGTTAAGACTTTCAATCAATATACTTTTGAGCCCATCAATATTATTTTAGCTCGTCCGTTATTTGAAAAACAATTTGGGAAAAAATTTGTAGAAGGAACAGATGAAGACTTCGCATATTATACCGCTGAAAGTAAAACAATACCTTACCAAGTTTTAGCAGAATTTACCGGAGAAGATTTGGCAGAAACTACTTATGAACAATTAATTCCTTGGTTTTCACCTGCTGAAAATCCAGAAAAAGCTTTTAGAGTAATTATCGGAGATTTTGTAACAACGGAAGACGGAACTGGTATTGTGCACATTGCGCCAACTTTCGGGGCAGATGATAACAGAGTTGCTCAAGAAAACGGAATTCCGCCAATGTTGGTGAAAGATGAAAATGACAATCTCGTTCCTTTGGTAGATTTGCAAGGTAAATTTTTGAAAGGTGAAAACGTTCCTGAATTATTTTCTGGAAAATATATTAAAAACGAATATTACGACGATGGAACTGCTCCCGAAAAATCTTGGGATGTAGAACTCGCGATTTTGTTAAAGACTGAAAACAAAGCCTTCAAAGTAGAAAAATACGTTCACAGTTACCCTCATTGTTGGAGAACCGACAAACCTGTTTTGTATTATCCTTTAGATTCTTGGTTCGTGAAGATGACTTCCGTGAGAAATCGTTTGGTAGAACTGAATGAAACCATCAATTGGAAACCAAAATCAACAGGAGAAGGAAGATTTGCCAACTGGCTAGAAAATGTAAACGATTGGAATCTTTCTCGTTCAAGATATTGGGGAATTCCGTTGCCAATTTGGAGAACTGAAGATTTGAAGGAGCAAAAAGTTATTGGTTCTGTAGAAGAATTGGTAAACGAAATTCAAAAATCTATAGAAGCTGGTTTTATGTCGGAAAATCCTTTTGGCGGTTTTACCGTTGGAAATATGTCTGCAGAAAACTACGCAAAAATAGATTTACACAAAAATATTGTTGATGCCATTACTTTGGTTTCAGACAGCGGAAAACCAATGAAACGTGAATCTGATTTGATTGATGTTTGGTTCGATTCTGGTTCTATGCCTTATGCGCAATTGCATTATCCTTTTGAAAATAAAGAATTAATAGATAGCGGAAAAGCCTTCCCTGCGGATTTTATCGCTGAAGGAGTTGACCAAACTCGTGGTTGGTTTTATACACTTCACGCAATTGGAACTACGGTTTTTGATTCTATTGCTTATAAAAATGTAGTTTCTAACGGTTTAGTTCTCGACAAGAACGGACAAAAAATGTCTAAACGTCTCGGAAACGCCATTGATCCGTTTGAAACGTTACAAAAATATGGACCTGATGCTACGCGTTGGTATATGATTTCTAACGCCAATCCTTGGGAAAATTTAAAATTTGATTTGGAAGGAATTGATGAAGTTCGTAGAAAATTCTTTGGAACGCTTTACAACACGTATTCTTTCTTTAGCTTATATGCGAATGTTGATGGTTTCAATTATTCTGAAAAAGAAGTAGAAAATAGACCAGAAATCGACCGTTGGATTCTTTCAGAACTCAATTTATTGGTAAAAGATGTTACCGAATTCTACGAAGATTACGAACCAACGAAAGTAGCGAGAGCGATTAATAATTTCGTAAATGACAATTTAAGTAACTGGTATGTAAGATTGTGTAGAAGACGTTTCTGGAAAGGAGATTATTCTGAAGACAAAATTTCGGCTTACCAAACTTTATATACTTGCTTGGAAACCGTGGCGAAAATTTCGGCACCAATTGCTCCGTTCTTTATGGACCAATTGTATCAAGATTTGAATGCGGTTACAGGAAAAGACGCAGCTGAATCAGTACACTTAACTGATTTCCCGAAAGTGAATGAAAGTTTAATCGACCAAAATTTAGTAGAAAAAACGCATCTAGCTCAAACGATTACTTCTATGGTATTTTCTTTGAGAAAGAAAGAAAATGTGAAAGTTCGTCAACCACTTCAAAAAGTAATGATTCCTGTTTTGGATAAGAAAACAGAAGAGCAAATTTTAGCCGTTTCAGAACTCATCAAACAAGAAGTTAACGTAAAAGAATTACAATTAATCAATGCGGAAGAAGCATCTCACTTAATTGTAAAACAAATTAAGCCAAATTTCAAATCTTTAGGACAAAGGCTAGGAAAAGACATGAAAACAGTAGCTGGTGAAATCAATAATATGACTTCTGAACAAATTTCTAGCATTGAAAAAGAAGGAAAAATGACGATTGCTGGTTACGAAATTGGTTTAGATGATGTAGAAATTTCCACCAAAGATATCCCTGGTTGGACGGTAGCAAGCGAAGGAAAAACTACAGTAGCTTTGGATTTAACCATTACTGAAGAGCTAAAAGCAGAAGGAATTGCGAGAGAATTTATCAATAGGATTCAGAATTTAAGAAAAGATAAAGATTTTGACTTAACAGACAGAATTTCAATAATCCTAGAAGAAAGCTGCCCTTACAAGCAAGAATTTACTAACAATGAACAATATATTTGCGAAGAAGTATTGTCAGATAAAATAGAATTTGTAAATTCACTTCCAATTTCGGAAGAAATAGAAATAAATGAAGTGAATTTTAAAGTAAACATTAACAAAATTTGAAATTTGAAATTTGAAATCATAAATAAAGAAACTTTCAAATCTTAAATCTCGAATCTTAAGTCTCAAATTTAAAGATTATGGCAGAAGAAAAAGTAAGATACAGTGATGCGGAACTGAAGGAGTTCAAGGCATTAATACAAGCTAAAATAGAGAAAGCCGAGAAAGATTTATCAATGATTAATGAGAGTTTTATCAACAACCAAAATAACGGAACAGACGATACTTCTCCTACATTTAAGGCTTTTGAAGAAGGTGCAGAAACACTAAGTAAAGAGCAAAATGCTATTTTAGCAGGCAGACAAGAAAAATTCATCAGAGACCTAAAGCATGCGTTAATGAGAATTGAAAATAAAACATACGGAGTGTGCAGAGTGACCGGAAAATTAATCCCAAAAGAAAGATTGAAGGCTGTACCGCATGCTACGCTAAGCATAGAAGCGAAAAACATGCAGAGATAATTTTATCAATTTTTAACAATACTAAAGGTTTATACAGTGTAAAAAATATCACTTTATAAACCTTTTATTTATACTTTTGCACCGCAATATGATTACTATTCTTATTTGGTTAATAATTTTAGGACTGATTTTGTTTCTTTTCAGAAATACAATCAAAGAAAATTTTTTTACTGATAAAACTAAAAATTATACCATTGATGATAGATATAACGCAGCAAAGAGAGAAAGAGAAAAAGAAATAGACCATCTTCTAAGTAAAATGGGCAAAAACGGAATCGAAGATTTAAGCGAAAAAGACCGCAAAAGATTAGATGAACTTTCTCAGAAATAATTAATTTAAAATTTTTGTTTTGAAAAAAATAGCATTGATTACATTTTTGGTTTTATTGTTAGACCAAGCTTCTAAAATCTATATAAAAACTCACTTTAGCATTAATGAAAGTATTAATGTTTTTGGATTAGATTGGTGGAAAATCACCTTTGTAGAAAATCCTGGAATGGCGTACGGAATTCAGTTTGGTGGGCTTCTAGGAAAATATTTATTGGTAATACTAAGGGTTTTCTTGATTGGAGGAATGATTTACCTTTTTAAAAAATGGCTGAAAGAAGGAGCTTCTAATTATCTCATCATCCCAATGTCTATTATTTTTGCAGGTGCTATAGGAAACCTGATTGATGGAATGTTCTACGGAATGATTTTCGATAGCGGTTCTTTTTATGACGCATCTACCAAAACTTGGATTGGTTACAGTGGCGTTTCTAAATTGGTTCCTTTAGGGCAAGGTTACTCTCATTTTATGAAGGGTTGCGTAGTAGATATGTTTCATTTTCCTATGTTTTCTTTTGATGCACTAGGAAGACATTTTGAATTTTTTAGTTATATTTTTAATGTGGCAGATTCTGCCATTACTATAGGAGCTGCATTATTGCTTATTTTTAGAAAAAAAGCATTTCCTAATGGTTTAGAAATTTAAAAAATGAAAATTCTAAGAAAAATAATCATTTATGGTCTGATTTTCTTCGGGATTTCAGTCCTTTTTATTTTGTGGGCAAATCATAAAATAGAATCTGAAACCCAAGATTTTGTGCTTGATGAAGTTCAAAAAACACCCAACAAAAAAGTAGGTTTGCTACTAGGAACGGGCAAATTCTTAAGCAACGGAAATAAAAATGCCTACTTTTTCTACAGAATAGATGCCACCGAAAAACTCTACAAAGCGGGAAAAATAAAAAACGTTCTCATCAGCGGAGACAATTCACAAAAGAATTACAACGAACCAGAAGACATGATGAATGAACTCGTTAAAAGAGGAATTCCTAAAGAACATATTTATCTAGATTTTGCAGGTTTTAGAACTTTGGACTCCGTGGTAAGAGCCAAAGAAATTTTCGGGCAAGATTCTTTCATCATTATTTCACAAAAATTTCACAACGAAAGAGCAGTTTATCTCGCTAGAAAAAACGGAATTGAAGCCTATGGTTTTAATGCAAAAGATGTGAATAAATATTTTGGTTTCAAAACTAAAGTCAGAGAATATTTAGCCAGAGCAAAAGTTTTTGTAGATTTTCTTTTGGAGGTAGAACCAAAATTTGGTGGTGAGAAAATTTTAATTCCTTAATATAAAAATAATGTATAATCTTTTTTATGGTAAAATATACCCTGAAATCAAAATAATTACTGGGATTAAAAATATTGAAGGACTTGAACTTTCAAAAAAAATTAGTAAAACATACCCTATTAAATTAATAGATATTCAAGATATTGAAAAATTATCTTCGGAATTACTTGATGAAGAAAGTGATTATGGCATTATTTTGATTGATAACAATAATATTATTAAAAAAACTTACTTTCTTAATATTGTTGAACTTAAAAATTTTGAAAAAAACTCCGTAAATACTAAGGTATATCTATATGGAGCTTCTAAAGGGATGCTAAAAGCATGGAAAAACTATTATTCAAAAGGTGTAAAAGAATATAACCTTTGGAAAAATCTAAAACCTTCAGAAAGGCAAGGCTGGTTAGAATTAGCAATAAGCTGTCAGAATATAGATTATGAAAACCCTAAGAATACTATAAAAATTAGTGGGCATAATATAAATTGTTATGATGATTTTTATTGTACTCTAGGTGAAGCACTAAACGGACCAGGTGGTTATTTTGGTCGTAATCTTGACTCACTTATAGACTGTATTTGTTCGCACGAGTTTGGAACCAAGAATTTAAAAAAAATTATTTGGGAAAATTCCAAAACCTGTAGATGGAAATTAAAAAATAATTTTAATCATATTTTAAATGTTTTCCAAGATTATAAAATTGATGTAGAATTACTTTAATAAATTCTTAGATTAAAAAAATATATTTTAATTAGAATATTAAACTTCAAGAAATTTCTTGAAGTTTTTTCTTTTCCGTATTTTTGCTCCACTTTACAATCAATTATCAATCATCATTTATCAATCATAGAAAAATGTCAAGAATCCTCACCGGAATACAAGCTACAGGAACTCCACATTTAGGAAATCTATTGGGAGCCATTATTCCTGCCATAGAATTATCTAAAAAATCTGAAAACGAATCATTTTTATTTATTGCCAATATGCATTCTTTAACCCAAATTAAAAATGCAGAAGAGCTGAAACAAAACACTTACGAAATTGCTGCAGCGTGGTTAGCTTGTGGTTTAGACACCGAAAAAACCTTTTTTTACAGACAAAGCGATATTCCTGAAGTTTGTGAACTTTCTTGGTATTTGTCTTGTTTTTTTCCATTTTCTAGATTGCAATTGGCACATTCTTTCAAAGATAAGGCAGATCGATTAGAAGATGTAAATGCTGGGCTTTTTACTTATCCAATGTTGATGGCGGCTGATATACTGTTGTATGATGCAGAAATAGTTCCTGTTGGGAAAGATCAATTGCAACATTTGGAAATGGCGAGAGATGTAGGTGCAAGATTTAATAATCAAATGGGAGAAGTTTTTGTGCTTCCACAAGCTGAATTACAAGAAAACACCAAATATGTTCCTGGAACTGATGGACAAAAAATGAGTAAATCTAGAGGAAATATCATCAATATATTCCTTCCTGAAAAACAGCTGAAGAAGCAAATCATGGGAATTGAGACCGATTCTACTCCATTGGAAGAACCGAAAAATCCTGATACCGACAAAATTTTTGCAATATATTCTTTATTGGCAAATGAAACTCAAATTGCAGAGATGCGTGCTAAATATTTGGGTGGAAATTACGGTTATGGCCATGCGAAAACCGAATTATTAAATTTAATTCTAGAAAATTTCAAAACAGAAAGAGAAAAATTCAATTATTATATGAACAATCTTTCTGAACTAGATGCCAAATTACAAGAAGGTGCAGAAAAAACCAGAAAAATAGCTGCTGAAACTTTGAAAAGAGTGAGATTGAGTCTTGGAATGTAATTTGTATATTTACGCCAAAACAAACACAAATAATGTCACACAAAAAACTAAATGAATGGAATGCTACTGCTATCTGCGGTAACGACATTACCTCATCTGTATTATACGTTTCTGCTCTTACGATTGGCGTAGCTGGTCAATACGCGTGGATTGCACTTTTGATGGTCGCCGGAACGCTCTTTTTATTTAGAAAAATCTACGGAGAAGTAGTAGGTGCGCTTCCTCTAAACGGTGGCGCATACAATGTACTGCTTAATTCTTCCTCCAAAAGTAATGCAGCACTAGCAGCTACGCTTACCATCTTGTCTTACATGGCAACAGCCGTAATTTCCGCAAGTGAAGGAATGCATTATTTACATCACATATTCCCGAGTTTTAATGTAATTTGGGCTACCTTTTTCTTATTGCTTTTCTTTTTGGGAATTACCATTTTAGGAATCTCAGAAAGTGCCATTGTTGCATTGGTTATTTTTGTTTTTCATATGATTTCAATGCTCGTATTGGTTGTATTTTCGGGATATTTTATCATCAATAATGGTTTTGACATCCTTATCCAAAACTGGAAAATGCCATTACAATCTGGTGGAATTTTTAAAGCTTTAATTTTAGGCTTCAGTGCTGCCATGCTCGGCATTTCTGGGTTTGAAAGTTCTGCAAATTTTGTGGAAGAACAAGAAAGAGGTGTATTCCCAAAGACGCTAAAAAACATGTGGATTGCCGTTTCTGTCCTTAATCCTTTGATGGCAATTTTAGCCATTTCGATTATGCCACTTTCGGAAGTAAATGAATATAAAAATTCTTTTCTTTCTCATATGGCAGAACTTACAGGTGGTAAATATTTGGCTACACTCATTTCCATTAATGCAGTTACTGTTCTCAGCGGTGCGGTTCTTACCTCTTTTGTTGGAGTAAATGGTTTAATTAAAAGAATGACTTTAGATAGAATTCTTCCGAATTACTTCTTAAAGGAGAACAAAAAAGGAAGTACTTATAGAATTTTGGCTTTGTTTTTCTTACTATGCATTTCGGTTTTATTTGTAACCAACGGAGAAATAGGACCTTTGGCTGGTGTATATGCTTTATCATTTTTAACAGTTATGGCGTTTTTTGCCATTGGCAATATTTTATTAAAACTAAGAAGAACCCAATTACCAAGACCCGAAATCGCTAGTCCGTTTTCTGTTTTAATTGCCTTAATTGCCGTAGTTATTGCCATTTATGGAACTGTAATTTCTAACCCGAAATACTTGGTAACCTTTCTCACGTACTTTGTACCATCTATATTAATCATTTCTGCAATGCTGGCAAGAAAAGACATTATGGTTTTCATAGCTAAATTACTTAGGTCTGTACAAGGTAAATATAGAAAACATACCGTTCTAAGCGAAAGATCACTTTACAATTCCATCAAAGAATTAACCAAGCAACAATTTGTTTTCTTTTCTAAAGGTGATGATATTGCATCTCTAAACAAGGTAATGATGTACCTACACGAAAATGAAACCACCAACAAAATAAAAATAGTTTCTGTACTAAAAGAATATCAAAACCCTACAGAACAATTTTTGGCAGATTTTGATGCGCTAGACAGAGCATATCCCGAAGTAGATATGGAATATATCATAGAACAAGGTGAATTCACCCCTGAAAAAGTAGATGAACTCAGCAAAAAATGGCACATTCCTAAAAACTTTATGTTTATCTCTTCGCCTGGTGATAGATTTAGCCACAGAGTTGAAGATTTAGGAGGCGTAAGATTAATTCTATAAAAAACAAATCCCTTTCAAAAAATTTGAAAGGGATTTTTGTTATTTTAGTTCTATTGGATTGTTATCTTTTTTGATTTTATCTCGGTAGCTTTTTTCTTGTTCAGCTGAAATACCCATACCAAGATTTTTAGCCTTTAGAATCAAATTTTCTTTAGTTGATTGTTCCAAAATTAAAAACTCTTTTCTTTTAATCTCTTTAGCATTCGAAATCATATTTTCAGGCAAAAAAACATCTTCATTTTTTGAACCAACTTTATAACTTACTAAATTAAAAGAAAGTGTCCCTGTAGAATTTTCGAGTTGAACAACCATTCCAGGCAAATTAGAAAACTTATATGGACCTGTAATGATTGGTACATCTGTAGTATACCAAGCTATCCATTTTCTGCCTCTATAAAAAGTCTCTGCTTTATGACAATTCAAATCACCAATCTTTACAACTTCGGTTTTTAAAATCCAAATAGGTAATTCTTCTTCTGTGTAGAAATAAAATTGTTTTTCAAATTTTTGATATATCTTAAATTTATTTTCAGAAAAATATTTTAATAAATAAAACTTAAAATCAGATAAAGGATAACCTGTTAAATCAAAAGAATTTGATTTCTTTTGTTCAAAATTTTTGATTAAACTTTGAGACAAAGAATCTCTTTTGATATTTTTTTCACTAACAAATAGTGAAAATTTATCTAAAACTCTTAATTGGAAATACTCAATTTTCTTGCTCTGTGTGTTTAATGAATCTTTAATATAAGAATACTCATAAACTAAACTTGCTTTTTCTTGGGAAAAAACAAATAAAGATCCAATAAATAAAAATATGCCAACAATTTTTTTCGCCATTTTCAACTCTAATTTCCTCCACAAAAAATAGCTTCACCCGCATCCATAAGTTCTTGTAATCTATCTGATGTTTTACCATCTCCACAATACCAAAGAGGCGCTCCACAAGAAGTAGTAATTGTTATACAATTGTCACCAGGGTCAAGATTTTTACTTGATTTAACCTCTTTCTTAGGCTTTTCGTCTGCTTTTTTTTCTGATTCTTTGCCTATTAAATCCTTAGCACTCACTAAACCAACAACTCCTAAAGCTGCTACAAATAATAATTTTTTCATAATAATTAATTTAATTGTTTAATGAGAACTAAATTAAAATTAAAATTAAAATTATACAACTAATTATCTTATTATTTTTGATTAAGCTAAAATTTTTATATATTCAAAATAAATTTTATTCTTTTGAAAAAAAATAAAATTCACCTTTTCACATTGGTGTTTTCCTATGGAATTTTTAAAAACAACTTGTTATTTACAAATAGTTTTTAATTTCATCTAATTTTTGAATAACTATCAAACCTTCTTCGGTTTTGTTTTCTCGTAAAGCATTAAAAAAAATTACTTCAATCCCGAAATTCCGAGCGCCTTCGATATCCGCAATCCAATCATCACCTATGAGAATAGATTCTGACTTTGCTGCATTAGCTTGGTTAAGAGCGTATTCAAAAATTCTAGGATTGGGTTTTCTCACATTTACATCATCTGCGCTGGTTACGATATCTACATATTTTCTGATGCCAGAACCGTCAATTTTTCTATGAGTAACTTCGTGGAAACCGTTTGATAGAATATGAATTTTATAGTTTTTAGATTTCAAATATTCAAGAATTTCGATGCTACCATCTACCAATACGTTAAAAGCAATAATTTCGTCTAAAAACTGATGTTCAAAAATCTGAGCCAGTTCAAAATCATCTACGTCAAAATGCAAAAAAGTATCATAAAAACGATGTTTTCTGAGGTATTCTTTATCTATTTTTTCGTCTCTAATCAATTCCCAAAGGTGTTCATTGATTTTATCATATTTGGTATGAAAATCTTCAAATTTTATTTGAAATTTTTCTTGAATCTGATATTTTTCAAAAAGTTTTTCTAGAGTAAGTTTTGCGTTTTTACGATGATCCCAAAGTGTATTATCCAGATCAAAAAAAATGTGCCTTATGTTTTTCATAGGGCACAAATTTAGGTAAAATAGTTAAATTTAATTTTTAGAAACTATAAATTTCTTGTTATTTGTCTGTAAAACAGCAATAGATTTTGAAAAGTTTAATAAAAAATCTATGGTAGATTTTTTAGGCATCAAAATCGGGTTTTTAAGAGGGTAATTTTTTTTCATAGGCTTAGTATGGTTGTTTATTACCATAACGAAACGGCCTAATATTTTATTGTATTACCTTGTTAAAATTATTTGATTATCCTCCATTATTTTTCTCATATTAATTAGCGCATAGCGCACTCTACCTAGAGTTGTATTAATACTGGTATTAGTTTGCTCTGCAATTTCTTTGAAACTTAACCCATCAAAAAAACGCAATCTAATGACTTCTTGCTGATTCTCTGGCAAAAACAACGTAATCTTCATTAAATCTTCATATATCTGGTTGGTAACAAGTCTGTCTTCTATATTTTCTTCGGTTTCTCTCAACAAATCAAATATCGAAAATTCATCATTTTCATAGGTAGTTTCAGAGATTTTCACATATTTATTCTTCAGCCTAAAATGGTCAATAATTAGATTATGAGCAATTCTTTTTGCCCAAAGAATAAATTTACCATCATCATTATATCTTCCTTCTTTTAAGGAAATAATGATTTTCACAAAAGTATCTTGAAAGAGGTCATTTGCTAATTCTTCATCCATTATTTTATAGAAAATGAATGAATAGAGTTCTTTTTTATTTCGCCTAATTAATTCAGATAAGGCATCTTCGTCACCTTGCTGATATTTAGCAATAAGCAAACTGTCTGTAATTATTGTAGTAGCCATAACGTTACTTCATTATAGTAGAAACCAGCACTAGTGCTAGTATCTAACGTTTTTTTGTAGTTTATTAAATGAAGTAAATGTTTTTTCTATAGTTGATGGTTTCGTGTTACGAATGACAAATTTATAAAAATTGTGATAATTTCAAAACAAATTTTCAGAAATTTACTAAAATGGCTAATATTTTTATCTTAATTATTCTAAAACCACCAAAGGAATATTAATGCTAAAATTAAAATTAAGTCCTTTTAATTCCTTACCATTAATCAATTGATGACCATAATTAAAGGCATATCCGCCAGTGAAATCTACAATTCCAAAAAGAGAAACGCCCGCTTTTGGTGCTAGATATTTATGTGTAGCTTCTGCTCCTAAAAGAAAATAAAAAGAATGTTTAATGTCATCATTCTTACTAAAATTAAAAAGTATATCTCCTTGTAATTTAGGCAAAACAGCCAATTTATGATGAACTGAACCAACTAAAGCCGAACCGGAAAGTCTGTATAAAACATCATCTTTTTTTAAGAGTATAAATCGAGCTCCTAATTCTCCGAAACTTTGATTTTGATATTCGTAACCCGCAAAAATGGTAGGATGCACGGTAATCTGAGCTTTAGAAAAACTAGAAAACACAATTAAAGAAAATATAAATAGATACTTTTTGAAATTCATTTTAAATTTTTGTGTAAAAATAAGAAAACCGCTCATAAATGAACGGTTTATCTGTTATAAATTTAATGAACTCTTATAATCCGAAAGCTTTTTTTACATCTTCTACTCGGTCTAGTTTTTCCCAAGTGAAGAATTCCAAATCATCTATGGTAAGCTCATTTTTTTGCCCTTTATTAAAGGTTTTACTCGCTACATAATAATCTCTACCCATGTGCCCGTAAGCTGCAGTTTCTTGATAGATAGGGTTTCTTAATTTCAAATTCTGTTCAATAGCATAAGGCCTTAGGTCAAATAATTCTTGAACTTTTTTCGCTAAATCCCCATCATTAATTCCTACTTTGGAAGTTCCATAAGTATTGATAAATAAACCGCAAGGTTCTGCAACACCAATTGCATAAGAAACTTGCACCAAAACTTCATCTGCAACACCTGCTGCAACTAGATTCTTAGCAATATGTCTGGTAGCATAAGCCGCGCTTCTGTCCACTTTAGAAGGATCTTTACCAGAGAAAGCACCACCACCGTGAGCTCCTTTTCCGCCGTATGTATCTACAATAATTTTTCTACCGGTAAGACCTGTATCACCGTGAGGTCCGCCAATTACAAATTTACCCGTAGGATTGATATGATATTTAATTTGGTCATTAAATAATGCCTGAATTTCTGGTTTTTGCTGAGCAACAACTCTAGGAATAAGAATTTCTACAATATCTTTTCTGATTTTTGCTAGCATTTCTTCATCTTCTGCAAAATCATCATGTTGAGTAGAAACTACGATAGCGTCTATTCTCTGCGGTTTATGATCATCAGAATATTCTATAGTAACCTGAGATTTAGCATCTGGACGAAGATAAGCAATCTCTGTACCTTCTCTTCTAATCGCAGAAAGTTCCCTAAGAATAGAATGCGCTAAATCTAAAGCAAGTGGCATATAATTTTCGGTTTCATTGGTAGCATAACCGAACATCATTCCTTGGTCTCCAGCTCCTTGTGCATTAGCTCTTTCTTCGAAAGATTCACCAGATTTTCTGTCAACTCCTTGATTAATGTCTGAAGATTGCTCGTGAATAGCAGAAATCACTCCACAAGAATCACCATTAAACATATATTCTCCTTTGGTATAACCAATTCCGTTAATTACATCTCTTGCAATGCTTTGTACATCCAGATAAGCTTCTGATTTTACTTCACCAGCCAAAACTACCTGACCAGTAGTTACTAATGTTTCACAAGCTACTTTAGAATTTTTATCATAAGCTAAAAAATTATCAATAAGTGCATCAGAAATCTGATCTGCTACTTTGTCTGGATGTCCTTCTGAAACGGATTCAGATGTGAATAAATAAGGCATATTTTCTTTTTTACAAAAATTAAGATTAATATTATCCAGCAGAAAAAAGAGGGATAGCCACCAAGAACTAAAAAGAAATTATCTGTTTTAGCATTTTTTATTGAGGTTGCAATCAGTCCAAATTTTTCCTCTGAAATTTGAGCCACAAAATTACAGAGTATTTTTCTAATTTCAAAATAGTTATGAAAAAAGCTTTGTGAAATTTCACAAAGCTTTATATTTTATTGAGGACTAATGTTTACAAAATCTTCTGGATGTGTCGTGTAGTTCAGTTTTGGTTTCAAAGAATTCTTAACAGAAGTTACCAATTCATCTAAAATCTTTTGTTTATACGTTGGTTTATAGTAGATTAAACTAATCTCTCTACTTGGGAAAGGCTTTTTAAATCGATGAATTTTTTCTTTTTGCCCATCAGAAAGTTGAGACACCGCCAATTCTGGTAAAACGGTAAGACCACCTATTTTATCTACCATATGTACCAAAGTATTGATATTAGATGCCATAAAATCTAGATTCTTTGGTTTCAAAGAATTTTCTCTAAGATGACAGATGTTTTCAAACTGAGTTCTTAGACAGTTTCCTTCTTCCAAAAGCCAAACTTTATTTACATCTATATCTTCTGGCATTATAAATTGGTCTCCTTTTTCATTGGCCATTTTATCTGCGGAATAGACCATTAATTCTTCATTAAAAAGAAAATCGGCAAAAAATTCTTCGGCATCAGAATATGGCGTTGCGATAATTCCTGCATCTAACTCACCCGATTTTAACCCTTTGATAATGTTTTCTGTGGTCATTTCTTTTACATTGAGTTCAATCTTTGGATTGCTAGACAAAAACTCAAAAATTTCTGTTGGCAGTATAAAACTAGATACCGTAGGAATAATCCCCAAATTAATTTTACCAGCAAGCACGTTATTTAGAATACTTGCTTTGTTTTTTAGTTCCATTACAGAATCTACAACTAATTTAGCCTGATCTATAATCTGCGCACCAATATCTGTAGTTCTAATAGGATGGGTGGTTCTATCAAAGATTTTCACCTCCATTTCATCTTCAAACTTCTGTATCATAGCACTAAGTGTAGGCTGTGTAATAAAGCAAGCTTGTGCAGCTTTACCAAAATGTTTATATTTATCTACTGCTATTAGATACTCTAATTGTTGAATATTCATAAATATTTATAATTTCTATGACAAATATAGAGAAGAAGTACGAATTAAACTAATTTCTGAACCTATTTATCATCACATTTTGTTTACAAAAAAACAATTGATTTTATTCATAGATAATTCTTTGAATTTTGATTAATTCCACTTAATTTTATCCTTTGAATTTTCTAACATTATAACTTAATCATGAGCAAAAAACTCACTAATTCATCAGGAATACCCTATTTTGAGCATCAAGATTCTCAAACTGTGGGAGCTAGAGGCCCAGTTCTATTACAAGATTTCATTCTACAAGAAAATCTAGCACATTTTGTAAGAGAAAGAATTCCAGAGAGAGTGGTACACGCTAAAGGTTCTGGCGCATACGGAAAATTTACCGTTACTCAAGATATTACCCAATATACCCGAGCAAAATTGTTTTCTAAAATTGGAAATACTTGCAAAATGTTTGCCCGATTTTCTACTGTAGGCGGAGAAAAAGGCAGCGCAGATACAGCAAGAGATCCTAGAGGTTTTGCTTTAAAATTCTACACCGAAGACGGAAATTGGGATTTAGTTGGTAATAACACCCCTGTCTTTTTTATAAAAGATGCTAAAAAATTTCCAGACTTTATCCACACCCAAAAAAGACACCCAAAAACAAATCTGAAATCTCATACCATGATGTGGGATTTTTGGAGTTTAAATCCAGAAAGTCTTCATCAGGTATTAATTTTAATGAGTGACAGAGGTACACCTTATGGTTACAGACATATGCACGGTTTTGGCTCTCATACTTTTTCTATGATTAATGCTAAAAACGAAAGAGTTTGGGTAAAATTTCATTTAAAAACAAAACAAGGAATTAAAAACTTTACTGATGCTGAAGCCACAAAAATGGGTGGAGAAAATCCAGATTTTGCACAAGAAGACCTTTGCAATGCTATAGAAAATGGAGATTTCCCAAAATGGACAATGTACATCCAAGTAATGACGGAAGAACAGGCCAGAGAATTCAAATGGAATCCTTTTGATATTACTAAAGTTTGGTTTCAAAGTGAATTTCCATTGATAGAAGTTGGGGAAATGGAACTCAATGAAATTCCTAGAAATTATTTTGCGCATGTAGAGCAATCTGCATTTTCACCAAGTAATCTTGTAGATGGAATTAGCTTTTCTCCAGATAAAATGCTACAAGGCAGGTTGTTTTCTTATCCTGATGCACACCGATACAGAGTGGGCGTAAACGCTCATCAGCTAGAAGTTAACCGTTGTCCTTTTCAAGTAAATAATTACCAAAGAGACGGTTATATGGCAGATGCTAAAGATTACGAAGACGCGCCTAATTATCATCCTAATAGTTTTGATGATATAAAACCAGACGCTTCTTACAAAAAATTCGAAGAAGAACTAGACAGCAACAAAGTTTCATTTTTTGATAGAAATGAAGATGATGGCGACCATTACACGCAACCAGGATTACTCTACACCAAAGCAATGAACCCTGAAGATAGAACCAATTTGGTTAATAACATTATAGGACACATGAGTAAAATAGAGGGATCAAACAAGGATCTCATTATCAATCGTCAACTTTGCCATTTCTTTAGGGCAAATGTAGAACTCGGGATGAGAGTAGCTTCTGGACTTAGTGTAAAAATAGATGACAATGTAATGAAACACACAAAATAGTAAAAACTAACACTAATATAGAGATTAACCAAGCAAAAAAGCTTGGTTTTCTTTATTCTAAAGCTTAAAATTTGTTATTTTGTACAATCAAAATATTATGTTAATAAAATAAAATACTATGATTTTTGAAAATATCCTTCTTGAAAAACAAGAAAAAATAAACATCATCACCATCAATAGACCCGAAAGCTTAAACGCTCTAAACGGAAAGACGATTAAAGAAATTAGTGACGCATTAGGTATCTTAGAAAATGATACAAATTGTAGAGTCATCATCATCACAGGAAGTGGGCAAAAATCCTTTGTAGCCGGAGCAGATATTAAAGAATTTTCAGATTTTGGACAAAATGAAGCCGAAGAATTGGCTAGAAATGGACAAAACCTACTTTTTAATAAAATAGAAAATCTAAAAAAACCAGTAATTGCAGCCATAAATGGTTTTGCATTAGGTGGCGGTCTAGAGTTAGCAATGTCTTGTCATATAAGATATGCTTCTGAAAATGCAAAATTAGGACTCCCGGAAGTTACTCTTGGATTAATCCCTGGTTACGGAGGCACGCAAAGATTACCAAAATTAGTAGGAAAAGGAATTGCAAATGAAATGATATTCTCTGCCAAGATGATTAGCGCAGAGAGAGCCAAAGAAATTGGTTTAGTAAACGAAGTTTATCCAATAGAAAACCTTTTGCCAAAAACAATAGAACTTGCATCTTTAATTTCTAAAAATTCTTCACAAGGAATTTCAAAAGCTATAGCAGCAGTAAATGCTTCTGATAATCAGAATGGTTACGAATTAGAAATAAAATATTTCGGAGAACTTTTTGATATGGAAGACAAAAAAGAAGGCATATCTGCATTTATAAACAAAAGAAAACCTAATTTTTAACAAAAAAAATCAAAGTTTAGCACGATTTTTGTATTCATATAGGATTATGCATAATAAATTTGATATCGCATATTTAAGAATGGCAAAAGAATGGGCAAAGCTCTCTTATTGCCAAAGAAAGCAGGTTGGTGCTCTCATCGTAAAAGACAGGATGATTATCTCTGACGGATACAATGGCACACCATCTGGTGCAGAAAATTGCTGCGAAGATGAAGACGGAAAAACACATTGGTATGTTTTGCATGCAGAAGCCAATGCTATTTTAAAATTAGCAGCCAGCACGCAATCTGCAAAAGGAGCAACATTGTACCTTACTTTATCGCCTTGCAAAGAATGTAGCAAACTAATACTTCAAGCAGGAATTAAAAGGCTGGTATTTATAGATAGATATTCAGACACAGAAGGATTAAATTTCCTACAAAACGCGGATGTCGAAATAATACAAGTTGAAGAAGATTTTTTAAAATAAATTATATAAACTCTAAAAACACATTAAAAGACACAGAAATAATTTTTTAACCTGAAAAACACAGAAAAAAAACACAAATGGATTGGAATGAAACGATTGAGAATTTTTCGAACTTTCTAAAGTTCGAGAGAAATTTCTCAGACAATACTCTCGATGCGTACATCAGAGATATTAAAAAATTTAGCCTTTATGCTGAAAAAAACCTTGATAGCTATAAGCCAAAAGCAATTACCTATGAAGATTTGCAAGAATATTTAATTTTGCAGTCTAAACAAAAAATCAGCGAAAGAACACAAGCAAGATGGATTTCTTCTATCAAATCATTCTTCAAGTATCTTCTAGAAGAAGAAATAAGAGATGATAATCCTGCTACTTTACTAGAAGGTCCAAAGTTAGGACTTTACCTTCCTGATACGCTTAGTGTAGAAGATGTAGAACGAATTACTAAAAACATCAATTTAAGCACAGACTTAGGGGTAAGAAACCAGTGCATGGTAGAAGTTTTGTACGGATGCGGACTACGCGTTTCAGAACTAATAGAACTGAAAATTTCCGATATTAACTTCAAAGAAGGATTCTTAAAAGTGGAAGGAAAAGGTCAAAAAGTAAGGTATGTTCCTCTAGCAAAATACACCTCACATTTAATTAAAAACTACATAGATAATGTGAGAGTTAATAGTAAAATTAATAAAAAATACGAAGACATTTTGTTTCTAAACAGCAGAGGCTCTTCTATGTCTAGAGTAATAGTTTTTATTATCATCAAGGAATTGGCAGACAGAGCAGGAATCAGAAAAAATATTTCTCCGCACACTTTTCGTCATTCTTTTGCGACTCATATGTTACAAAATGGTGCAGATTTACGTTTTATACAAGAAATGCTTGGTCATTCTAGTATTACCACTACCGAAATTTACACTCATTTAAATACAGAAGAGTTACATGACACGATTTTAAAATATCATCCTAGAAATATATGAAACACTTAAAATTTTGTCCGAAGTGTGGAAAAGACTCCCTCATTTTTGATGGAGAAAAAAAATTCTCTTGCAGCCATTGTGATTTCGTAATGTATCACAATTGTGCTGCAGCAGTAGCTGTAGTGATAAGATGCGGCGATGAGGTTTTCTTAACCAAAAGAAATCAAAATCCTAAAATTGGGAAATTAGATTTAGCTGGTGGCTTTACAGACCCAAAAGAAAGCGCCGAAAACACCTGCGCTAGAGAACTTTGGGAAGAATTAAAACTAGAAATTGACACCAAAAAACTAAAATTTCTAATGAGTTTGCCTAATGTTTATCACTACAAAGAAATAGATTACAACACACTAGACTTATTTTTTGAATATGAAGTGGAAGAAAAATTTGAAGTAAAAGATTTAGAACTCCACGAAATTTCTGAAACCATCTGGATTAAAAAATCAGAAATTAATCTAAATGATATTGCGTTTGATTCTCAAAGAAAATTTTTGGAATCTTACCTATAAAACAAAAAGCTCCAAAAAATGGAGCTTTTTTCATATTTAGAATTTGCCAGATTTCTGTAATTGTTTGAAATAATCATTAAAAAACTTTCTTTGTGCATCTGTAAGATCAGCTTCAGGATGCATTGGCAAATAACCTTTTAATGGCATTTCCTTACTTTCTACGGTTTCCATAATATCATCTAAGATGTGATTCTTTTGGTCTGTGTTATAAGTAGTCCAAACAGAAAAATTCACTCTTTCTCTACCTTCGTTGATGTGATGCTTCACAGACCAAGAAATAGGGGCTAAATAAGCATACTTAGGATATTTCACTTCGTTAGAATGGCAATCATAACACGCATTTTTTAGAATTTGTGCTACTTCTTTTGGCGGTTTTATAACATCTACAAAATTCTGAGCTTTATCTACCGGCTTGTTGGTTCTATCAATCGGGATGAGCTGTATCGCCACGAAAATCCCTAAAATCCAAAATACTATTTTTTTCATCTTTTATTTTATTTCCCAGTCTTCTTCTATGGTCCAGAGTGGTCTTACTTCTATTGTTTTTTCATAAATATAGATTGGCTCTGCTAAAATATTGTTTGCAAAATCAGCTTCGTCCCAGATTCCATTTCCGTTTTCATCTACTTTTATTCTTGCAATGTACACCGCTGGTTTTAAATTGGTGAAAGAAACCATATCATCATTGGTGTATTTAGAATACAGCACCTCTCCTTTTTCGTTGGTCAATTCTACCCAAAATTTTGATTTTGGCTTATTCACAAATTTCTTGATGACAAAACCGCCATAGTTTTCTGGTTTATCTGCCTGGAATTCAAATTTATAAGATTTTACAATTCCTTCAAAATAAGATTTCACAGAACCCTTTATTACGGTTAAAGCATATTTTTTAGTCGGTTTAAAGTCCGCTGAAACCAATATTTCGTAAGGATTT
>DDFD01000109.1 GCA_002337005.1 Flavobacteriales bacterium UBA1937
TCCTCAATCCAAGGACATTCGTCTTCCAAAGTTACGGAAGCATCGTTCCAATTTCGCATAAAAAGTCCGATAACTTCGTGACCTTGTTTTTGTAATAAATAAGCGGCAACACTAGAATCTACACCGCCAGAAAGTCCTACTACTATTTTCATTTTTTTCAATTTTACGAGACTCTTCACGGGAGCCCTTAGTTTTGATGCAGCAAAATTACAACAATAATTTTATAAATTTTTAGAAGCAAGACATTTAGAAATTCTATCACGCGCAGTCCCGCTGTACGCACTCGCTTTTTTAAAATTTTCTCCCTTCCTCAACCCTTTCTGCGTTTTGAACGCAAAAAGGGTTCTCCTTCCAAAGAAAATTTTAAAAAGAGCTCAAACAATGCTTCCATCGGGGCTATAAACTGGCTTAGTTTTTGTTTCCACTTTCAGAACTTTGGCATTTTTTATACATTTACAAAGAAATTGATATTCAAAAAAACAAAAACAGATGAAAAAAATTATTCTTTCTTTACTCATCACCACATCTATTGCTCTCTCTGCGCAGATTGGTGGTTCTACACAAATTGGCAATTCTAAATGGACTTTCGGAGGAAACGCTGGTATTTCTGGCGGTTTCGGCAGCAATTCTGGCTTCGGAATTTCTGTAGCGCCAAGAGTAGGTTACAAAATTTCAGAAAATGTAGAAGCAGGAATTTCTGCAGGATTTAACTTCTTAAACACAGATTACTACTCTTCTACTCTCTTCGGAATTGGCCCTTTTGCCAATTACTATTTCGGGAGAAATTTTTATCTAAGCGGACAATTTCAGGAATACATTATCAACCAAAAAGACAAAACTACAGGGCAAAGACACGGTTTTGATGAAGCTGCACTTTATTTAGGAGGCGGTTATATGACCCGAGTTGGCAACAATGCTTATATGCAATTAGGCGCTATGTATAACGTACTTTGGAAAGAAAACAACAGTATTTTCAGCAGTGGTTTTGCGCCACAAATTGGAGTGGTTTTTGGGTTGTAATTTTTTGTTAAAAAATAATATTTTAATGTTAAAACTATAGACAATGAAAAAAATGTTTCTTGTATTACTTTTTAGCTTTAGTATAAATTTAATCTACTCACAGAATAATTTTATAATAATTCCGCCTAAAGACTGGAAAGAATTTCAAAAATCCGACATTATAAATAGTATTAACAATAAATACGTTTTACCCGAAAAAACAAAGCAAGACATCATTAAAAATAATCAGTCTGTACAAATTTCAAGATTTGGTGCTTCATCTAAAAAAGGAACTTATTCTCCAAATATTCAAGTTCTATTAAGACCTAACGCTACCAAATCTTTTTCAGATTTCAAAAAATCATTAGAAATTAGCATCAAAGGATTTTCAAATTCTATTGAGGATTTTCAAATTACTGATGATTTTAAAGAGGTGAAAATTGGAGGAAAAGATGGGCTTATGACTAAATTTGAAGGAAATCTAAAAACAAATAATGGCGAAAAAGTATTTTTTAGAAGCATATTAATTGCAATTCCTGACAATAATACTTTTTATCAAATAACTTTGAATGATACAAACATTGATTCTTATGAAGAAGAATTTAAAAAAGTAATTAGTTCAATCGAAATAAACTAAAAAAAACCTCCGAAAATTCGGAGGTTTCTATTTTTAAGCTTTTTCTTTAGATTTCTTAGAAGTTTCTCCTTCTAAAGCATCTTTGGCTTCGTTTAATTTTAGAACGACTTCTTCACCTTCGGTAAATTGTTTGTTCACTAGCATTTCTGCCAAAAGATCTTCTATGTATTTTTGGATGGCTCGTTTTAGAGGTCTAGCTCCGAAATCTTTGTCCCAACCTTTTTCTGCAATGAAATCTTTGGCGTCATCTGTTAATTGAATGCTGTAATTTAGTTTTTCTAAACGTTTGTATAGTTTGTTTAATTCTAAATCTATAATCTTTTTAATGTCTTCTTTTTCAAGAGCATTAAAGATAATAATATCATCTATTCTGTTCAAAAATTCTGGCGAAAATGCTTTTTTAAGGGCGCTTTCTATGGTTGCTCTGGCTCTAGCATCTGTATTAGATTTTTTAGCAGAAGTACCAAAACCTACTCCATCTCCGAAATCTTTCAAGTCTCTAGTTCCGATATTAGAAGTTAAAATGATAATGGTGTTTCTAAAATCTACTTTTCTACCAAGAGAATCGGTAACGTGACCTTCGTCTAAAATTTGTAACAAAATATTGAAAACATCTGGATGCGCCTTTTCTATCTCGTCTAAAAGAATTACCGCATATGGTTTTCTTCTTACGGCTTCGGTTANNGCAAATTTTTCCATATATTCGCTCATGTCAATTCTGATTAAAGCATCATCAGAATCAAATAATTCACGAGCCATTACTTTTGCTAATTCAGTTTTACCAACACCTGTAGTTCCTAAGAAAATAAACGTACCGATTGGTCTATTAGGATCTTTAAGACCTGCTCTATTTCTTTGGATGGCTTTTACTACTTTTTTTACAGCATCTTCTTGCCCGATTACTTTTCCGTTGAGCAAATTATCCATATTGGCCAATTTGTCCATTTCGTTTTTGCCAACTTTAGTTACCGGAACACCGCTCATCATAGAAACCACCTCAGCTACATTTTCTTCGGTTACTTGTTCTTTTTTCTCTTTTACTTCTTTGTCCCATTTTTCTTGGGCTACAGAAAGTTCCATTTGTAACTGCTCTTCTTCATCTTTTAGTTTTCTGGCTTCTAAATAATCCTGAGCTTTTACTGCCTTTTGTTTCAGTTCCTTAATTTCTTCAATTTTAGCTTCGTGCTCTATAATTTCGGTAGGCACTTTCATATTTTTGATATATACTCTAGAGCCAGCTTCGTCCATAGCATCTATCGCTTTGTCTGGCAAAAATCTGTCTGTAATATATCTAGAAGTAAGGTTTACACACGCTGCAAT
>DDFD01000031.1 GCA_002337005.1 Flavobacteriales bacterium UBA1937
TAAGTTATTGGGAGGATTTTTATAAGCATAAAATTGTGTATATTGAAATAATGACTGACAATCCCGAAGAAGGTTATGACTTTCCTTGTTTTTCTTATGATGAATTTAGCTGTATTACATTGAATACTGCTTATATTATAACTGGAGATATAAAAGAATTAAAATACATATTACTAATTCTAAATTCTAAAATTGGAAGACATTTAGTAAAGTATTATGTCGTTCAATTGCAAAAAAGGCAATATAGAATGTTAGGGCAATATGTGCAAAATTTTCCAATTCCCAAAGCTGATAAAGATGTTTATAGTATTTTTGAAGAAATTACAGATTCTATATCAAAGTTAAAAAGAGAAAATTTAGATACAAGTTCACTTGAAATCTTAGCCGAAAATGAAATAAATAGACTTTTTAATTTAAGTAATGAAGAAATTGAATTTATTGAAAATTTATAAACTGACTTTCTGTTTCTGTTAAGTTGTAAAGATTATGAACAAGTTTTTCTATTTTCTCATAGTCATTAGAATTTACTAATTTTTCTGCTAAAAGTTCTGTTTCAACGTTAATAAATGGGACGGGAATTTTTTCCACTACAAATTTTTTCCATTGATTTGTTCCCATTCCAGAAGAGTTACACATTCCATCAAATAACCATTCTATTAATTTTGAATTTAAAATTGAAAGTATGGTATAAAGACCAAAATTCCCAGTTAATAGAAAAGTCCCTGCCAAACAAAATCTATTTTCTAAATCAATGCTAAACTTAGGTTTATCTGTAAGTTCCAACCAAACTATTTTCTGTCTATAAAAATCCTCCCAATAACTTATACTGTCTTGCGTTTCAAACCACTTATTAGTAGTCTTTTTTCGTGATACTATTAAAGATTCTTCTTTAATACTTATGCCGTTTTTATTTGCGTGGCATATGACATCTTTTATTTCCGTTTGAGTAAGTTTAGTGCCTGTTTGGTCTAATTTAGGTTTAAACCCAAATAAGAAATTTTTTACTGCTGGAAAATCATCTATATTATACTTTTTACTGGGAAAAGTAGCAATAAGATATAAATTCGCAAAATCGTATGAATACCTCTTAATATCACGACCTCTTATTAAGGGTCGTATAATTTCCTCACTATTGGGGTCTTCATTGATTAATTCTTTTCTTTTTTTACCATCAATGATAAATGCTTCATTAAAGCCTGTTTTTATACCATAATTTATGGAAATATCCCAGTCTTTTAATGGAATACCAATACTTTCAATTTTATCCTTTATACTCTTTTCTATTGGGCTTAATATAGTCCAGTTATCAGAGTTTGAAAATGCCGTGTTCATAGCCATTTGTCTAAAATAATCGCTGAATTATATGTAATAAAAAATGCTATGTTTTATTTTAGATAATATACGTTTAAATTAAACCATATTTGCATAATTATTTTAAACAAAAAAATTATGATTTACGGTTACATCAGAGTAAGTACAGACAAGCAAACAGTAGAAAACCAAAGATTTGAAATTAATCATTTTTGCCAAAACCAAGAGTTCGTGGTAAGCAGATGGATAGAAGAAACCATTTCTGGAGCAAAAAACGTAGAAGACAGAAAACTTGGCAAACTTCTTAAAAAGATGAAAAAAGGAGATGTTCTTATATGTTCTGAACTTTCACGTTTGGGTAGAAATTTATTAATGATTATGGGTATTTTGAATGAATGTATGAATCGGGATATTCAAGTCTGGACAATTAAAGATAATTACCGTTTAGGAAGTGATATTAACTCTAAAGTTTTGGCGTTTGCGTTTGGCTTGTCTGCTGAAATAGAACGTAATCTAATTTCACAACGCACAAAGGAAGCATTAGCAAGAAAAAGAGCAGAAGGAGTTATCCTCGGTCGTCCAAAAGGTAGTAAATCTTCTAAAACTAAATTAACAGGACAAGAGAAAAAAATTAAGGAACTTTTGGACAAAAAAGTTTCTTATTCTGCAATAGGTAGAATTTTAGGAGTTCATAGACTTACGGTAAGTAGTTTTGTTCAAAGACAGAATATTTAACTTTATTAATATTTGTTGCTATATTTGTAATGTTTCAAAATAGAAATCAATGAAAAACGTATTTGTAGTTCGTGCAGATTATGGCTTATACACCGAAGCATTTAAACAAAATGGATATGTAGGAATTGGTTGGTTTGATAGAGAAGTCTCTCCAAACATAACCAAAGATGAAATAAAGGAATTGTATCAAGTTATTTATCCTAGTGACGCTTTTATGCGAATGAACCAAAATGCTGGTCAGATTTATCGTTTTATTCACGATATTAAATTTGGAGATATTGTGATGACTCCATTTCAGAATGGTGAATTTTTGGTCGGCGAAGTAACCTCTGATTTGTATTTTAAACACGATCATACTTCAAATTATGATTTAAGAAAAAATGTTAATTGGTATAATGAAACTTTAGATAGAACTTCGTTAAGCATATCATTACAAAATTCGCTACGTAGTAGTTTAACTTGCTTTTCTGTGCAGAACAGCAGAGAAATTTTAGAATATTACAATATTGTCCCACCACAAGAACAAGCAGAAATAAGAACCACAATAGACCTTTATCAAATCATAAAAGATAAACTATTAGAGTTAGATAATTTTGAATTTGAAGACTTTGTTTCGTATCTCTTACAGAGTATTGGATTTACCAAAACCAATGCAACACAAGGCAGAACTAATGATGGCGGAATTGATTTTGAAGGTGTTTTGGAAATTTTTGGTGTTGCTTCGGTAAATTTACAAGTACAAGTAAAACGATACGAAACAAATCCAATAAAATGGCAAACCATTGACCAATTTAGAGGTGCAATGAAGCGGGATTTTCAAGGATGCTTTATAACATTAAGTAATTTTCAAGACAAGGCAAAAAGAAATGCTTCTGACCCAAAAAGAATACCAATAAACCTTATTGATGGAAAAAAATTAATAGATATTTTCATTGAAAAATATGAAGATATTATTGAAATTATACGCCAAGAAGACAATGATACTTTAGCTGATAAATTGAAATTTAGAAAGGCACTATTGCCTTAAAATAAAAGTAATTATTACCATTGATAATACATAATAATTTTAATCAACTTTCCAGATTAATCCGATGATAGTATTGTATAAATAGTGAAATTTAATTTTAATAAATAGCAGTAAATTCGTTTTCAATATTTAAGCAAAATAACTTTGCGGGGAAAAAGAGGGGGAATTATTGAAAAAAAACGCCAAAAATTGATATTCAATGCTTTGGCGTTTTTAATTGTGATCCATCAAGAAATAGGTTATTGGCATTGAGAAAAAAGTACAGTGTTTCAAAAATGCAGCCTTTTGAACTGCTTGAAGAAGAAACGATAAGTGAAGCAGTAGGAGTAGTGGAGGATGATTACCATATAAAGTTAGACGATTTTGATTTAGATAGATGGTATGAAGACGATAGTATTGAGAATGGTAGCAGTATTTCTTTTATCACTGAATATAAAGGTAAGAGTATTTTGTGGTTGGCTGATGCTCATCCTTCCGATGTTACAAATTCACTTTTAAAGTTAGGTTATAGTAAAACAAATAAGCTTAAATGTGAATTTGTAAAGGTTACCCATCATGGAAGTAAAGGAAACAACAGCAATGAATTATATGATTTGATTGATTCTGAAAATTATATCATTAGTTCTAATGGAGAAAATAAGTACAAGCTTCCAAATAAAGAATCTCTGGCAAGAATTTTAAGAAGTAGCAATAGAAATCTCGAAAGAAAGTATAATATTTATTTTAATTATGATAATGATACTTTGAGAAATATTTTTGAAAACGATGATGAAAAAATATATGATGAATATAATTTTCAAACCTTTTTTTCAAAAAATTCTACTTTAAATTTTGAAATAAAAGATTAGTCAAAATTTTTCAAATCCAAAAAATTTATAAATATGAAAAATATGTTTCACCGTTATCCCATAGAAATTCAAACAAAATGTATGGATGAAGATTCTTTGTAAATAATTTATCCATTTCACTAATCTCAAAAGCGAAAAAAGCAAATTTTCGAGCCAGAAAAACACCAAAAAAACCTCAAAAAAGATAAAAAAGTACAAATTATAACCGTTATTTTATAAAAAATAGCAAGAAAATTCAAAAAAACTGATTAACATAATATTTTCACTAATCAAATTTAAGTATTAATCAATTTTCTATTTTACAAAAATTAAGCACTGATAATCAGTGAAATGAAAATAATCACACCCGTTTTTTGTGATTATTTTGTTTCATGAAATTAAATATTATGTTTAGTAATGAAAAAATTCACTGTTTTAAAAAGTTGGTCAATAAATCAAATTGTTTTACCTTAGCAATAGCTAAGAACATTGAAAACACATAGTAGATAACATTACTTTCTTTTTTGAAAGCAAAAAAAATAATAATTAAACGTGAGGATTTTTAAATCAGATTCAAATATCTAAAGCTATTTCGATTAACATTTAGATTTCTCAAGTTTTCCAAATAAAAACAATTTTCTATGAAGAAACTCTACACAAGCGTTATTGCTTTGGTGGGTATTTTTGCATTCGGACAAGAAGTAGAAGTCCGTTGGCAAAAAGACATCAAATCCGCCTCACAAGATTTCCTTAGCCAGTTGACCACTACCATAGACGGACAACACCTTCTTTCAGGAAGTTCTATTAAAAGCCAAGAAACAGGAGCCAATAACCAAGATCGCAATGCTCAATCAACTGTTAACAATCAACCCACCACCAATACCCAAAACAACGGTTATGACTACCATTTGGTAAAACTAAACCAACAAGGACAAATCGTTTGGGAAAAGTACTATGGAGGCAATAACCACGATTTTTTAACAGCCACTACTTCCACACAGGAAGGCGGTTTTCTCTTGGCAGGCACCAGCTATTCCTCCGAAGGACTACAAAAGAAAGGAAAGTTAAAAGGCGGTTCTGATATTTGGGTAATCAAAGTAGATGAAAATGGCGAAGAAGAATGGCAGAAAACATTAGGCACTTCGGTAGATGAAGAAGCCAAATCCGTGATTCAGACCACCGATTTAGGTTATTTTATTGCAGGCAATGCCCAAATTAAACAATCCCAAAACTCCAATGGATTTGGTTCAAAAGATGTGTGGTTGGTCAAACTGGATAAAAAAGGAAAAGTACTGAACCAACTTTATATAGGAGGCAAAGGCTTAGACGAAGTAGAGAAAATTATTCCTACAAAAGATGGCGGAGCATTGGTAGGTATCTATTCCAGAAGTCCATTGATGGAAAATGGAAAGTGGAAAATGGAGCAAGAAACCAGTCCCGATGAAGACCTAAAAGAAGATATTATCAATAAAACTAATGTTAATTCATCAATATCAACAAATACATCAACTAACAACCACCAACTAACAACTAAAGAATCAAATCCC
Source organism: Flavobacteriales bacterium UBA1937 (assembly GCA_002337005.1). Classification (GTDB taxonomy): domain Bacteria; phylum Bacteroidota; class Bacteroidia; order Flavobacteriales; family Weeksellaceae; genus Cloacibacterium. Next base: position 5,448 of record DDFD01000031.1, read on the forward strand.
TCCAACCTAATTCCTACCACTTATCAACCTAAAACCACGGAGAACTACGGTGAAGGAGATTTTTATGTAATCAAACTGAGTAAAGAAGGCAAGGTAGAATGGCAAAAGAACTATGGAGGTAGTGGCGATGACCACATCAGAACCTTAGCCAATACAGATACAGGTTATATCATAGCAGGAGAAAGCAGAAGTGGAAATTCAGGGAACAAGAAATCCA
>DDFD01000064.1 GCA_002337005.1 Flavobacteriales bacterium UBA1937
ATGAAAAAAGTGGTTGCGCCTGTCTGTTCTTCTCCATTGATAATGGCAATATTAATAGGAGCAGCTCCTCTATAATCAGCTAACAAACTTGCCTGCAGATTAAACGTACCTACTTTAGGCATTTCAAAAAGAATTTTGGGCATCATTCTGAAAGCGACTACCACAAAGACATCAGCATCTAAATTTCTGATTTGTTCTAAAAATTCAGGATTTCTTAATTTTTCTGGTTGGAAAACCGTCAAATTATTTTCTACTGCATATTTCTTTACGGGAGATTCTGTCAATTTTTGTCCTCTTCCCGAAGGTTTATCAGCTACAGTGACCACACCTACCACTTGGTGATTAGATTGATGAATTGCGGCTAAACTTTCTTTAGCAAAATCTGGCGTTCCGAAGAAAACTATTTTTAATTGTTTCATTTATTCTTTCGCTCCTACGGAGCTTATTTTTAAATTCAGATTATTTTACTACCAACTTTTCACTTCCAAAATTAGAGATAAATTATAGAAATTCTAAAACTATTTAATCATATATGTTCTAAAATCTAGCATTTTAATTTTTCCCAATTCTAGTAAAAAGATAAGATGATCTTGTAGTGTTTCTCTTTGGTGAAAATGAAGCATAATTGCCAATTCATCTATGGTAGCTGCTCTTTTGGTTAATGCTTCTAAGATTTGTTTCTCTAAACTTTGTTGGTTTTTGGTCGGATTTTTTTCTGTACAAACATAGCAATTTCCACAATTTTTAGCATTCTTTTCTCCAAAATAAGTGAGGATAAGTTTCATTTTACAGAAATCTTTATTTCTAGTATAGAATTTCATTTCTTCCCATTTCTGGAGTTTGTTTTTTTGAATTTGTTCAAAAAGATTCCACCATTTCCCTTCGAAAGTTCGGTCTTCCCTTTGTTTCAAAAATCGGATACTATCTAAACTACCATCTAAATAATCTACAAAACCTTTTTTATGAATTTCTCTCAGTCTCGCTTTTAGTTCTTTGGATTCTACACCTAGTTTTTTGCAAAGATTAGCTTCGCTAAACTGCGCTTTGTGAGAAGACAATCCATCAATATTTCTTAATAAAAGTTCGATAAAATAACTGTCTTTTTTGGGTAAATTCTCTAAATCATAGACTTCAAATTTAAGCTCAAGAGTAGATAAATTTTTAGCAGTATTGAGATATATAAGCTCTTGATTGTGCATAAAATTGAGCACATTCTTAATTTTAGCATGAGAAATCTTAGTAAACTCCTGAATTTTCGAAATACTCAACTCAAAAATCTGTTCTGGAAGTTCATTTTCACCAATCATAAATTTAGAATAGAGATAAGAAATCGTTCTCAGAAATTCTTTTTTACTAGGAGTTTGATTTTGAAAAACTTGGTCTAGATTCAGTAATTCTTGTTCATTCCAAAGTAAGAAAGCGTAGCTCTTTTCTCCATTTCTACCTGCTCTACCAATTTCTTGATAATAATTTTCTAATGAAGCAGGTGGAGAAAAATGAATGATAAATTGCACATTCTCTTTATCAATCCCCATTCCGAAGGCGTTGGTAGAAATCAATACATTTTGGTTGCTTTTCAACCATTTTTCTTGTTTCTGATGCTTTTCTTTGGTGGATAATCCTGCGTGAAAAAAATCTACATTTTGTAACTTTTTTGTTTTTAAAAAGTAAGATAAATCTTCGGCATCTTTTCTGGTTCTCACATAAATAATTCCAGATGAATTGGTGTTTTTTAACAGATCAAAGACATATTGATATTTATCTGAAACCTCATCAATAAAAATACTGATATTATCTCTTTTAAAACTTTTCTTAAAAATCAAATACTGATTAAAGCCTAATTTGAGTTTGATATCATCAATCACTTTCGGGGTAGCAGTAGCGGTAAGCGCCAAGCAAGGAACGCTTTTAAACTGATTTCTAAAATTTTTTATATTTTGATAACTCGGTCGGAAGTCTTGTCCCCATTCCGAAATACAATGCGCTTCATCTACCGCAATAAATGAAATGGAAATTTCATCAATCTTTTCTAAAAAATTTTTATTTAGTAATCTTTCTGGAGAAACATAGAGCAATTTGGTGAGACCTTCTATACATCTTCCATAGATTTCTTCTTCTTGTGCTTCATCTAGTTCTGAACTAAGGTATTCTGCTTCTATTCCTTTTGATTTGAGTTGCTGAACCTGATCTTTCATTAAAGCTAAAAGCGGCGAAATTACCAAGCACGTTCCTTCTAAAACTAATGCTGGTAGCTGATAACAGAGCGATTTCCCTCCACCTGTTGGTAAAAGGGCAATGGTATCTTTACCCGAAATGATAGCATTAATAATATCTTCTTGTGAGTCTCTAAAAGAATTATAACCCCAAAAATCTTGAAGGGTTTCTGTAATGATTTTAGAAATTTGAATAGAAGATTGCATTTGGTAAAAATAAGAAATCTGTATCAAAAAATCGCAAAAAAAAAGCTGCGACTAGCGCAGCTTTTAAAATAAATTTTATTAAAATTATTGAAATAAAATTAGTTTAATGCTTTTACTTCAACTTTTCTGTCTTGTAATCTTTCTGCATCAGAGGCAGTTTCTGGAACTGTAGCTTCAGCTTCACCAACTCCTTTTGATTTCAATTGGCTAGATGGCACACCTCTTTTCACTAATTCTTTTACTACCTCAGCAGCTCTAGCTTGAGACAATTTTAAATTAGCAGCGTCACTACCTTTTTTATCTGTATGACCTATTAATAAAAATGTTCCTCCGTTAGTAGATTTTATAAGATTAGCAGCAAGGTCTAGTTTAGAAACAGATTCTGGTCTTACAGTGCTTTTACCAAGGTTAAATAATAAATCTTTAAGTGCAGCTTGAATATCAGAAGCAACTTGCGTGTTATCTACAGCAGCAGGAGCTACAGGAGCTACTACTTTAGGACAACCATCATTTTCTACAGGACCCGGTACGGTAACACATTTATCTTTAAGATCAATTACTCCATCTAAATCAGCATCTAAAGCAACACCTGCACCGTCTACTCTAGCTCCAGCAGGAGTATCTAATTGTCTATCCCAATCATCACATACACCATCATTATCTCCATCACCTTTTTTACATACTTCTACATCTACGTTTTTATTTTCTAGAACATCAAGTCTGTAATAAATTTCTTGAAGAGGATCGTGCCACATTAAATGTGACGCATGTTTACCTAATTTAAGAGTTATACCTAAAGTTGCATTAAAGAAATTATCAGAATACTGTTCTTCTCTAGCATTAGATGTATTTAAACTGTAAACTCCGCCATCTCCACCATCAAAATTATCATCACCAGTCACTACATACATTAATCTACCTTCTATATCAATTCTTCTATTAACATTGAATTTAAGACCAGCACCTGCTTGACCAAATAAAGAAAGTTTTTTCAAAAACTGAACATCTGTAATAAGCTTTTCTCCCAGTTTATTGTTTGGATTTAATGGATCTGGATCTTGTCTGTATGCTTTATATCCTAAAGTTCCCACACCGGCATACCCATGAAGCGCCCATCTAAATGGAGAATGGTTATCTGATCTTCTTAATAAATTAGAAAAATTAATATCCCCTAAAAGTGATAAAGCTTGATATTGAGTTCTAGCTCCCAAACCAGCATCTTTTTTAAGGTTTACCATTCCTTGCTTGGTTTCACCCATTTCGTATTGAAGATTCAATCCAAATGCATGAGTAATAGCTTTATCTACACTTAAATAAGCTGAATAGCCAAATAAATTTTTACCATTTCCATTTTTGATTGAAGTTAAATCTGCAGACTGAACTAGAGGAACTCCAACCCCAGCAGAAATTGCCCAATCATTAAATTTCTTATCCTCTTGTGTAAAAGGATTGTTTTTATCACCTGAATAGAACTTATCGTTATTTTGAGCTAAGATAGTTCCTGGCAAAATAGCTGTAAATAAGGCTAATGTTGCGAATTTTATTTTCATCTTTTTGTATTTTTAATATTAAAACTATTTGATTAATTCGAAATAAACTCTTCTATTAGCTTCGTTTTTCCATTCAGGACATTTCGTAGCTGGTGAACATTCTGGGTATTTCAAATCTTTTTCTCCTCTTCCTTCTCCTATCAATATATTTGGATTTACTCCTTTAGAAACTAGATAATTAATTACTGACTGAGCTCTTCTGTTAGATAATTCTAAGTTATAAGAATCAGATGCTCTTGTATCTGTAGCAGCTATTACTAAGTATCTAGAATTTTTGTTAGATTTTTTAAGAATATCTGCAGCAATATTTAGTTTCTCAATAGATTTAGGAGTAAGAGTGGCTTTATCTAAATCAAATACAATTCCTTCAAAGAATTTTTTAGTATTTTCATCCACAATTACCAAGGTGTTTTCATCTATGTATGGACATCCGTAGTTTTCTACTAGACCAGGAACTGTTACACACTTATCTTTAAGGTCAATAACTCCGTCAAAATCCATATCTAATGCTTTACCAGAACCATCTACTCTAGCTCCAATTGGAGTATTAAGCTCTCTATCCCAATCATCACAAACACCATCATTATCTGCATCACCTTTGTCGCAAACATTAAAATCTGTAGGTCTAGATGCTAGAGCACTTAACTTATCTAAAGCTGTATTATAAGAATCATACCAAGCTAAATGCTGGTTATGTTTACCTAGTTTAAATGTAATCCCTAAGTTTAAAGTCATTAGATTATCAGAAGCATTTTTAACTATCTGATTGTAACCTGGCCATTCTTTTACATCTTGACCTCCTCCATCAAACTCATCATCACCAGTAATAATATACATAGCTCTTGCTTCTATATCAATTCTTTTAGAAACATTATACTTTACTCCTACCCCTCCTTGATAAAAGAATGAATCAATGCCGAGTTTTTGGTTATAAGCTTTATAACTTTCATCAACCATAGTTACCACACCTGTTTTTGGATCCCTTATTGCTGTAAGTGGTTTTTCGTCTGATCGTTCAATAGAATACCCTTGAAAACCGATTCCTGCGTAACCGTGTAAAGCCCATCTAAATGGAGAGTTATTATCAATTCTTCTGAAAAGATTAGAAAAATTAAAATCTCCTAGTAATGATATCTGGTCATACTTTGTTGTAGCAGTCGCTAGACCGTGAACTAAAGGAGATGCTCCCCAAACATTTTGTCCTAATCTGCCTGTCTGCTTAGTTTCTCCTTTTTGGTATTGAAGAATTAGCCCAAATTTATCAGAAATTTGTTTCCCTAATTCAGCATAAGCATTCCATCCAAAATGTTTCCCATCTTTGTTAAAAGAAGTTAAGTCTGAATGATGCAAAAATGCAGTACCACCACCTAAAGAAATTGACCAGTCATTGAATCTTCTAGCATTATTATTAAACTTCTCCACCTTGGCAGAACCAGATGTAAAAGCATTAGAATCGCTAGTCCCTTTGTTGTCCTGAGCGTAGAATAATCCCGAAACAGACAACATTAGAGTAAATAAACCTAATTTCATACTTGTGTTTTATATTGTGTATTTTATTTAATTTCTTTTAGTAGGATTTTAGAAAACTCTCTTTCTAACAAATGTTTTTTATGAGGCACTTCTAATGTTTTAGACTGAATGATGACTTCTCCATATAATACAATATCAATATCAATTATTCTGTCCACATATCCTCCTACGGCAAAGGAATCCTGAGCCCTACCCATCTCTTTTTCTATATTTTTGATTTCTCTCAATAAGCAAAAAGGCGAAATATTGGTATATAAGCTCACTGCAATATTACGAAAAATATTATTACTAACAAATTCTACAGGCTTTGTTTCTAACATTTTTGATAATTTGTTAATATTTCCGATACGATTTTCTATTTTTGCAATCGCGTTTTGTAAATTTTGTTCTGTATTTCCTAAATTGCTTCCAAGTAACAAAACTACATTATGTGACGACATATTATATAAATTTATATTTTAATCAATTATGAGAGATTTCTTAAAAAATGTTTTTGCAAATATAGTAGCCATTCTTGTAATAATGATGGTTGTATTTGGTTTTTTTATGCTAATGATTTTTGCTAGCGCAATGAGCGAAGACCAAAAACCAACTGTAAAAGAAAATTCCGTGCTAGTTCTTAACTTCAAAACACCCGTGCTAGATTCTTATACAGAAGAAGAAACTAGCCTTTTTAATTTTGGAGAAAAGAAAAGCTTAATTTTAATAGATATTCTAAATGCTATCAACAAAGCTAAAACGGATGATAATATAAAAGGTATTAGCATAGAAGCAGATGATTTGCAAGCTGGAATAACTCAGGTAGATGATATAAGAGCTGCTCTAGAAGATTTCAAAAAGAGCGGAAAGTTTGTGTATGCATACGGTAATAATATGTCTCAAAAATCTTATTATTTAGCTACAGTTGCAGATAAAGTTTTTCTAAACCCTGTAGGAATGGTAGAACTAAAAGGGATGTCAACCGAAGTAACATTCTTTAAAGATTTCGCAGAAAAATACGGAATTGGTGTAGATATTATAAGACATGGTAAATTTAAAGCTGCTGTAGAACCTTTTATTAGAAATGATATCTCGCCAGAAAACAAAGAACAGCTTTCTACTTTATTGAATGATATTTGGGGCAATGTCTCTACAAAAATTAAAACTTCTAGAAAATTAGATGACAATGCTTATAAGATTGCAGTAGATAGTTTACACGGTTTCATTCCCGAACTAGCTCTTAAAAATAAACTGGCAGACCAATTGCTTCAAAAATCTGAATACACTAATGTTCTGAAGAATAATCTAAAAATAAAAACCGATAAAGATCTTAATCAAATTTCTATCGGAAAATACATTAACACTCTAGAAAATGATAGTGATAGTAAAGATGAAGTAGCTGTTTTATATGCTTCTGGAGAAATTTTCAATGGTGATGATTATAGCAACATCAACTCAGAAAAGTATATAAAATACATCAAAGACTTGGCTGATGATGATGATGTAAAAGCCGTAGTTTTAAGAGTAAATTCACCTGGAGGAAGTGGCAATGCTTCAGACGAAATTCTTTTTGAATTACAGCAACTGAAAAAGAAAAAACCACTAATTGTATCTTTCGGAGATTATGCAGCATCTGGTGGTTACTATATATCTATGGCTGCTGATAAAATTTATTCTGAACCTAATACACTTACTGGTTCAATAGGCGTTTTTGGCATGATTACCAATTTTAAAGAATTGGCCAATAGAAATGGCATTAGAAGCGATATAGTCTCTACCAATGCTAATTCTCAGTTTTATTCTCCAATTTCTGGTGCTGCACCAGGTACTATTCCTATGCTTACCAGGAGTATAGAAAGTACTTACAAAAGATTTGTCTATTTTGTAACTCAAAACAGAAAAAAATCTTTTGAGCAGATAGATGCTATTGGTGGTGGTAGAGTATGGAGCGGAGTACGAGCTAAACAACTTGGTTTAGTAGATGAACTTGGCACTATACAACAAGCCATCAGCTATGCTGCAACCAAAGCTAATCTAAAAAAATACAGCATAGAATCTTATCCTGCTAAAGCTAATAAATTCGAAGAGTTTTTCAAAAACACCCAAGAAGACGAAATAGCTGCGAAAGTAATTTCTAAAAAAATAGGAAAAGAAAACTACACCATCTTCGAAAAGGTAACCAATCCTAAATTCAATAACGGAGTGCAAATGTCTCTTCCTTATAAAATTACAATTAAATAAAATTCATTCAACTCTTATATGAAAGAAAAAGTCCGTTTCAAAAATTTTTGAAACGGACTTTTTATATGTAAAATATTTTCTGATTATTTTTTTGCAATAAATTTAGAATAAATAAAGAGCAATAATACAGCTCCTGCAATAGAAACAATCCAGTTCATAGGACTCCAAAAGCTATCTGCTACAGAAATACCTATTTTATCTGCAATAAATTTACCTACCACAGAACCAAGAATACCAATTAATATGGTAACCAACCAACCGCTAGGATCAGCACCTGGTCTTAAAGCTTTTGCAATTGCACCTGCAATTAAACCAAAAATAATGTAAGCTAACCAACTCATAGTTTTTAAAATTTAGAAGTTAATAATTTTGTTAATTTGATTTTATAAAGTTAAAACTTTTTTTAAATCGACAAAATATTAATTTCTTTTTTTGAAAAAAGAATCTACAAATTCTTCTCCATTGAATAATTGTAAATCTTCCATTTTTTCGCCTACACCTATATATTTTACAGGAATTTGAAATTGGTCTGAAATACCAATTACCACACCACCTTTGGCAGTTCCATCTAATTTAGTTACTGCAAGAGAGGTAACTTCTGTAGCGGCAGTAAATTGCTTAGCTTGTTCGAAAGCGTTTTGACCAGTAGAACCATCCAAAACCAATAGTACTTCGTGTGGAGCATCTGGTAAAACCTTTTGCATTACTCGTTTAATTTTAGAAAGCTCGTTCATTAGGTTCACCTTATTATGTAATCTTCCTGCGGTATCTATAATTACCACATCCGCATTCTGGGCTACCGCACTTTGTACCGTATCAAAAGCTACAGATGCAGGGTCACTTCCCATATTTTGTTTCACAATAGACACACCTACTCTTTCGCTCCAAATCACCAATTGATCTACTGCTGCTGCTCTAAATGTATCTGCAGCGCCTAAAACCACTTTCAAACCTTGAGATTTGAATTGATGAGCGAGCTTACCAATCGTAGTAGTTTTGCCTACACCATTTACACCAACCACCATAATTACATACGGTTTTTTGGTTTCGTCTATATTTTTGGATTGAGAATGCGGATTTTCTAACAGTAATCCAGAAATTTCTTCTCGGAGGATATTGTCTAGCTCAGCAGTGTTTATATATTTATCACGCTCTACTCTAGCTTCTATTCTTTCGATAATTTTTACTGTGGTATTTACCCCTACATCAGATGCAATAAGAACATCTTCCAGATCATCCAAAACCTCATCATCTACTTTAGATTTACCAACTACTGCTCTGGAAATTTTATCAAAAAAACCTTGACTAGATTTTTCCAAACCTTTGTCTAAGGATTCTTTTTCTTCTTTTTTAAATATTTTTTTAAACCAACTCATCTTATGATTTGAAATTTGAGATTTACTCACGATTTTTAGTTATAATTGGAGTTCGTGAATGCTCCACAATTGAGATTTGAGAAATAAAAACCAAAATCTATAATTTATTATATTTCTTAATAAAGTACAAAGATAACAAAAAAACTACCCAAAATAAATTGAGTAGTTTTATATATTTACGAGCTAGTAATAATTATTTTTTTAAATAACCATCTACTTCGTCTGCGTTCATTACTTTTTCTTCAAAAACGTAAGCTCCAGTTTTAGAAGACTTCACCATTTTGATTACTTTGGTCATTTTTTTAGATCCTGCTCCACCTTGTAGTGTTGCAACAACTTTCTTTGCCATCTTTTATTGTTTTTATAAGATTACTTAATTTCTTTGTGAACAGTGTACTTTTTAAGAACCGGATTGTACTTTTTAAGTTCTAATCTTTCCGTAGTGTTCTTTTTGTTTTTAGTGGTGATGTATCTAGACATACCAGCTACACCAGTTTCTTTGTGCTCAGTGCACTCAAGAATTACTTGAACTCTATTTCCTTTCTTAGCCATTTTCTTAATTATTTAATAAATCCGTTTCTAGTTGCTCTTTCTATTGCTTCTTCGATACCAATTTTATTGATAACTCTCAAACCATGAGCAGAAACTCTTAAAGTAACGCTTTTTTCTTGCTCTGGAAGATAAAATTTCTTCTCTAGTAAATTAATTTCAAAACGTCTTTTCGTTTTGTTATTCGCGTGAGAAACATTGTTTCCTACCATTGCACGCTTACCTGTTATTTGGCAAATTCTAGACATATCTCGATGTTCTTTTTTACTACTATGTATTTATTTTGAGTGTGCAAAATTATAGATATTTTTTTTAACTCACAAGTTTTCTAAGAAATTAATTTCTAATTTTTTGAAATTATTTTCCTAGACTTTTTGCACTGACTTTTTAGAGGCTATTTTCTCACCAAAATGATAGATGAGTAAAAATCCGAGCACAAAGATAGCAATTCTAGAGATTAAATCACCCGTTTTTGTATAAATAGATTTTTCTTCTATTAAATTAGCTGTAACCGCTAGTGCCGTTTGATCACCATAGAAAGTATCTTCCAAGACATCTCCTCTTGCATTAATATGCGCCGAAATACCACTATTAGCAGCCCTTACTATTTCTCTGCGTGTTTCTATAGCTCTTAATCTGGCATAAGATAGCAATTGTTTGTGTCCTTCAGAATCTCCCCACCAAGAATCGTTAGTCATAATCGCGAGAAGATTAGCTCCGTTTTTCACATAATCTGTTACAAATTCTCCGTAGATACTTTCATAGCAGATAATTGGAGCAACATTGGCTTTATTAAATTGATTTACAAAAACCTTTCTTTCTTTATCTATTCCTAAGGAAGAAGTAGCTCCACCAAAATCTAGCATAGCATCTCCTAAAATAGGTTTTAAAAACCTGATGTAAGGGAAAATTTCTACACCAGGCACCAATTTACCTTTGTGATATACTTCCACATTTTGATTGGGAATAATCTGCAATGCCGAATTATATGAATTTACCCAAAGTCCATCTTGTATTTTTACAGAATAATTTTCTGTTTCGCTTTCATTAAACAAATATTTATGCGTAGAAGCACCAGTCATTAATATAGATTGAGGATGTTTTGCTAAAAATTCTTTTGCAATATTAATTGAAAGACTTTTATTAAATCCGTTTTCACTAAGGCTGCCTCTTCCTGGGAATGCTGTTTCTGGTGCTATATAAAAATCCACCTTCCCTTTAGAATGATGATCTGCCAAAGTCAATAATTCATCTAAAATTTGTAAAGAATCTTTAGAATATTTTTCATTATAAGGGTCTAATTTTGGCTGAAGCAAAACTACATTTACATTTCCCACAGGTTTTTCTTGATAACTATTGTATTTATAAATAGAAATTAGAATTGGGAGGAAAATAACAGCCATCAAAATCGCTACATTTTTAATTAAATCTTTTCTAATTCTACCAGCTTCCCAGATTCTGATGGTATAAAAGGTAAAAACATTAATCAATAAAATCCAGAAACTACCGCCAGTTGCACCTATAGTATCATACCATTGAATGACTTTAGGATACTCAGAAAAAACATTTCCTAAATTTAACCAAGGCCAAGTAAACTCCCAACTCAAGTGAAATCTCTCAAAACTCAACCAAATTGCAACAAAAAAAACCAATCCAAAATAAGTACCCCTCACTTTTTTGTACCAATAATACAGTTGAAAAGTAGAACTCATCAACAAAGAATTAGCAAATAACGGAATAGCAACCGCCAATAGAGAATTGCTACCATCAGGATTTTTGGCATAGTACAACCAACCTGTTGTTACCAAATTCCAAATAAAAAATGTAAAATAAGTCAAGCCAAAAACGGCCCAGCCTTTTCTTTTGATTTTTGAGAATTTAGAAATCTCTTGTTCCATCAATAATAGTGGCACAAAAGCAAAAAATATAAAAAAAGGAACACCATAGGTAGGCCAAGACACACTAAAAAGTAAGGCTGAAATCGCTGCGAAAAGTATATATTTCATTGGATAAATTTCTGTTAAGAATAATCGCAAATTTAATATTTTGAAAACAAATAAAGGTTTTATGATGATTAAATAATTAAATATTTTCGATCTCTAGAATAAAACCCTTATTAAAAAAATAAAAAATTAAATACTAAAAATCAATACATTAAAAATATTATTTAAAATTATTCTAAATAAATTTTGAAGATAAAAATATCCTTTTTACTTTTGCGCTATTATTTTTAATAATTCTAAATAAATATAAATGAAAAAGATTATTTTTTCCGCTGCTCTTATTTCATCAGTTTTAAATGCTCAAAAAAAAGAACAAGATTCTCTAAATACAAGAACCATAGAAGATGTAAAACTGCATAAGACAGGCAATCCTAATAAAGCCAAGCTATTTACCACCAAATCTAATCTAAACCCTATGGAAACTCCACAAGCGATTGCTGTGGTAACACACGAGGTAATAGAACAACAGCAAGCACAACAATTATCTGATGTGGTAAGAAACGTAAACGGTGTTTACCTGACTTCTGCTAGAGGTAGCTCACAAGATAATTTCGGGGCTAGAGGTTACACTTTCGGGAATGAAAATATTTTCAAAAACGGAAACAGAATAAATTCTGGAATTTTCCCAGAAGTTTCTGGCCTAGAACGTGTAGAAGTTCTGAAAGGTAGCGCAGCCATTCTTTATGGAAATGTAGCACCCGGAGGAATTGTAAATATGGTTACCAAAAAACCTCTATTTAATTTCGGAGGTAGTGCTTCTCTAAATTATGGTAGCTGGAACAATATAAAACCTACAATTGATGTCTATGGAGGATTAACCAAAAATTCAGCTTTTAGAGTAAACGGAAGTTACGAATACAAAGACAGTTTTCGAGATGTAGTAAATTCTAAAAAACATTATTTCAACCCGAGTTTTTTATTCAATATTTCAGACAAAACACAAATCATCATAGAAGCAGATTATCTTAAACATCATTTTACCCCAGATTTTGGATTGGGAGGTCTTGTGCTAAACACAACAACTTCCGAATCAAAACTCAACACACTTTTAGACATTAACAAATTTGTTGGTGCAACTTGGCAATATCAAACCAACGAAATGGCTACCACTACCATAACTTTAAATCATCAAATCAATAACAATTGGAGCTATAACACTGTTGCATACTATCAAAATTACAACAAAGATTTTTATGGTACAGAAAGAATCCAATGGAATTTACAATCTAATGGAGATTATCTCTGGAAAAGAACTCTAAACAAACAATATATAGAACAAAACTATAGTAGTTTACAATTCAACTTAAATGGAGAATTTAAAACTGGAAAAATAGCTCACAAGCTACTAGCAGGTGCAGATGCAGATTATCTTCAAGCTGACACATACACCTTCCAACTTCAAAAACAAGATGGCTCATTCTCTGATGCAGGCAATAATTTTTCTTACGGAACCAATGGAAACACTTTTAATGGAAACATTTCTTTAAATGATGAAAACACTTGGGCAACGGGATATACACCAAATTCTAAGAAAAAAGATCTTACTAGAGTTCCTACTAGAAGAATTGGTATCTATGTACAAGATCTAATTTCTCTTTCAGAAAAATTAAAATTTTTAGCAGGTATAAGATGGTCTTATTTAGAAAATAAAACTACGCAAGTAACCAATTATCTTACTTCTATAAAAGCAGAAACTGCCAATTCATACAAAAAGGATATGGCATTTTCGCCAAGATTAGGTTTAGTTTACCAATTTAACGAGAGTTTTACTGCTTTCGCTAGTTATTCTAATTCTTTTACACCAAATACAGGACTTTCAATTGATAGTAACGGAAATACAAGCCCTCTTGACCCTTCAATAATCAATCAATATGAAGTAGGAATTAAGAAAAATTTATTAAAAAACACATTAGCATTTAATGTAACTGCATACCAAATAGACAATAGTAATTTATCACAAATAAGTGAAATAAACGTCAATTACAGAGAACTCACAGGAAAAACCAGAAGCCAAGGTGTAGAATTAGATATTACAGGAAATCCAACACCAAATCTATCAATTAATGCTGGATATTCATATAACTATATGACCTACCTAGACACACCAAACACTGATGGTAGCTTCGTAGAAGGAGAAAGACTAGTGAGAACACCAGCTAACACGGCAAATGCCTCTATTTTCTATACCTTACCTCAATATATAAAAGGTTTAAGAATAGGTTTAACTGCATTTTATACTGGCGAAAGATTAGCAGGCTGGAACAACTTAAAAGATGCAAACGGAAACCAAAAAACCAACAGAATGTACAAAATAGGAGACTTTACAACAGTTGATTTCTCGGTTGGCTATCAGTTTAAGAAACTATCAATAATGGGAAAAGTAGGCAATTTATTTGATGTGGTAGATTATAATGTACACGAGAATTATTCTGTAAACCCTATTACTCCAAGAAATTTTTATGTTACAATCAATTATAAACTTTAACTTTACAACCAAAAACAAATCTAAAAGTGGAAATATTTCCACTTTTGGTGTTTTATTCAACAAAAAATTAATTCAAAATGAAGAGTACAAGAACGACAATGAGACTTCTACACCGTTACATCGGTTATTTTATGGCAGGAATTATGGCAGTGTATGCTGTAAGTGGAGTTTTGCTCATTTACAGAGACACTGATTTTCTAAAAAAGGAGAAAAAAATTGAGAAAAAAATTGATGCTAACATTCCTCTAGACAAACTAGGAAAAGAATTAAAAATTAAAGGTCTAGAAGTAAAAGAACAGAAAGGCGATGTAGTCATCTTCAAAGAAGGAACATACAATTCTAAAACCGGTGAAGCTAAATACACCAAAAAAGAACTTCCGTTTTTCTTAAAAAAAATGACAGACCTTCACAAATCAGATTCTAAACATAAACTCTCTATCTTAAATACCATATTCGGAATTTCACTCCTATTCTTCGTGGTTTCCTCATTTTGGATGTTTAATCCTAAATCCAGGATTTTCAAAAACGGTGTGATAATCACTGCAGTAGGAATCATTTTGGCATTGTTTTTGATTTTAGCTTAATAACAAAATAAATATCATATTTTTTGATATATTGCAATTTAAATAATTATTACTATCTTTGCAAAAAAATTTCAACTACTTGATAAGTAATTGAAAAATCGAATGTTATAAATCAAAATATTTTCTGCAATCGATTTAACTTTAATTAATAAATTTATAAAAATTATATCAATTTATTTAATATAATTTAACATTTTTTCATTTGTGTTTTTGGGCGGGATAAAATATTTAATATTTTGTCTCGCCATTTTTTATACAAAAAATCCGACTCGTAAAGTCGGATTTCATTGATATCAATTTGTTCATTATTCTATTTGGAGAGCAATTTCTTCCCAATCTTGCATTGTTGTTGTTAATTCATTTTTGAGCACTTCATATTTTTCTAATTCTTGCTGAGACGGATTGGTTTTGGCAAAAATTTCTTCCAAAGAAGCAATTTCTTTTTCATAATCTGCTATCTTTTCTTCTAATTTTTTTAACTTATTTTGAAGATTTTTTTGTTCTTTGCTTATAAAGTTTGATTGGGTTTGATGCGGTTTAACATCGTTTAAAGTCGATTGATTTTGCTTTTCAACTTTTGGCTCAACTTCAGTTTGGCTTAATTTAGATTTTTCAGCAGAAATTTCTCTTAAAGATTCTTTTTGGCGATATTCTAAATATTCATTAATATTTCCTAAGAACTCTTTCATAGAACCATCTCTAAATTCGAAAATCTTATCACACAATCCTTGTAAAAATTCTCTATCGTGAGAAATTACAATTACTGTTCCTTCAAATTTCTGAAGTGCAATTTTTATGATTTCCTTCGATTGAATATCTAAGTGATTGGTAGGTTCGTCCATAATTAAAGTATTGAACGGGCGAAGTAATAATTTACATAGCGCCAAACGGTTTCTCTCGCCTCCAGAAAGTACTTTTGTCTTTTTTTGCACCGCTTCACCTGTAAAAAGAAAACTTCCGAGCAAATCTCTTACTCTAGGTCTAGTTTCTTCTGTAGCGGCATCTTCTGCTTCTTGCAATACGGTTTTATCCGGCGTAAGAACTTCCTCTTGATTCTGTGCAAAATAACCAATATTTACATTATGCCCAAGATTCCATTCACCAGTATAATCTTTAATTTCGCCAGCAAGAATTTTGGCCAAAGTGGTTTTACCTTGTCCGTTTTGCCCAAGAAGTGCAATTCTATCACCACGCTGAACAAAGAAATCTACCTTATCAAAAACTTGATGATTTCCGTATTTTTTTCCTAAATTTTGGGCTTCGAAAATTACTTTTCCGGGAACCACACTCTGTACAAAACGAATGTTGAATTTAGAAACATCATCATTCTCTACTTCAATTCTTTCAATTTTATCTAATTTTTTAATCAAAGATTGCGCAAAAGCAGCTTTAGTAGCACTTGCACGGAATTTATTGATGTTGTCTTCCATCTGTTTAATTTCCGCATCCTGATTTTTCTTCGCCTGAATTAGTTTTTCTTTTCTATCTTTTCTTAGCTCTAGATATTTGCTGTAATTAGCTTTATAATCATCTACTTTTTTATTGTTAATATCAAAAGTTCGGTTACAAACCGCTGTCATAAACTGCTTATCGTGGCTCACCAAAACAATAGCTCCGTTATAATCTTTCAAGAAATTTTCTAACCAAATGATAGATTCCATATCCAAGTGATTGGTAGGCTCATCTAAAAGGAGCAAATCATTATTCTGAAGGAGCAGTTTCGCGAGTTCTATTCTCATTCTCCATCCGCCAGAAAATTCATCTGTAATCCTATCAAAATCAGCTGCTTTAAAACCAAGACCTAGCAAAACTTTTTCTACATCACCTTCTAGATTATAGGCATCGTGATGATGAAGAATATCATTAAGGTCAGTCATTCTATGAATAAGATCGTGGTAAGCATCAGATTCATAATCTGTTCTGGTTGCTAATTGATGATTTACTTCTTCTAGCTCGTTTTTCCAAGCGTTAATCTGCTCAAAAGCTTGAAGTGTCTCGTTCCAAACGGTTCTACCTTTTACGAAATCTAAATCTTGTTTTAAGAAACCAATGGTGATGTTTCCTTCTGGTACAATATTGCCTTCGAAGAAAGAAATTTCTCCGGAAAGCATTTTTAGAAGTGTAGATTTTCCTGCACCATTTTTACCAACCAGACCTACTTTATCATCTCTTTTGATGGTGAAATTTACATCTCTGAAAAGATAATTTCCGGAATGGTGAAGTCCTAAACCTTGAACTGAAATCATAATATGATAGAATTTTTATAAAACTTTTTTTGAAGTTGCAAAAGTAAGATTTATAAAATAAAAAACTGCACCTATTAAGATGCAGTTGTATTAAAAAAGTCTCAAATGAGATAAAAAATAAACTTCTTGGTGTTGTATTAAGTATTTCTAGACAATGCATTATATGC
>DDFD01000104.1 GCA_002337005.1 Flavobacteriales bacterium UBA1937
TTTGTCTTGAAACAAAAGAACCAAAAGTTCAAGACTTGGAAACTCGGCTAAAATTTTGAAGAATTTCCTAAAATCTCCAAAACTCGGGCGGAAACTACTTTTTATTTTGTAATTAAGATTTTTGCCGCCACTCAAACAATGGAGATTTTTAACGGAATTTCTTCAAAATTTTTTGACGCCTCCGTTTCCTATGTCAATCTAATCGAAATTATGGCAATCCTATTTTCACAAAAAATGACGAAGAGTGAATTAATTTTCGTTGCGTAACTAGCCCCGATTGGAACGGAAATCCTTTTATTTTTCTTCCACATAAGGAAAAATAAAAGATTGTAGTGAAAAGCGGGAAATGCTTCTAAAAATTTTTAGAGTTCATAACATAATGACATATCAGAAAAGCCTTACTCTCTAGATTTTGCAGATATAAAATTCAGCATCTATTAATCTGCTTAATCAGTCTAATCTGCGAGTGTAAAAAAACTGCTGTTAAACCTTTTAAATAAAGAATTTGCCGATGTGAAATTATCTTGTTTTTTATTCTCTTACCAACGGCATGGTAGAACATCTTAATAGCCCCCCCATTTTAGAGACTTCCCTATACGGGATTTCTTCTACGGTAAATCCCCAAACGTCTCTGAGGTGCTTGTTCATTCTGGTAAAAGTATGATCAGAAACAACAACTTCTGGTGAAATGGAGAAAATATTGGGATTCATTTCGAACATTTCTTCGTCTGTGATATTGAAGCAGTTTTCTTCTCCGAAAATATCTACTACGAGTTCATAATCACTTTCATCTACGAATCCGTTTTTGTAGATAATGCATTTGTCTTTTCCGATGGGATTGAAAGTGCAATCTAGGTGTAGAATTCCTTCGTAGGGAATTTTGTCATTTTTCTTGAGGTCTAGGTCTATAATCCTTTTTTTGGGAAAATATTCTTTTAGGATTTCTATAGCATATTCGTTGGTTCTGGCCGTTTTGAAACTTCTGTAATCCTCGCTGTAGCAGGTTCCTATAAAAAGGTAGTCATTCCAAACGATAACGTCTCCGCCTTCTATGTGTGCTGTTTCTGGGAGATTGATTATTTTTCTCCATTCTACTTTTTCGAAAATTTTTCGGTAAGCTTCTTGTTCATCTTCGCGGTCTTTGATAACGTTTGAGATGATCATTTTATCTTCGATTACAAAGGCCACATCTCTGGCAAAAACTTGGTTATAATCTTTAATAATTGCAGGTCGAAGTACTTCTACATCATATTTTTTGAGAACCGCCTCGAAAGCACTTACTTCCGAAATGATGTCTTCTTCTTTAGGATAAATATTATGCTCTATAGAATGATAGGATTTTGCATCATAGCTTTCTTCTAAAGTGGGAATTTGGCCCATAGATTTTGGTTGACCAAGAACTACTGATTTTAATTTTCCTGTTTCGTTTTTGATGTTGAGTTTCATCTGTAAATATTAAATTTTCTAGGGAAAACGTCTGATTTTCCTTTCTAATTTTCACAAATTTATATAAAGGAAATGATGTGAAAAAATTTTGGGAATAAAAACAAAAAACTCCCTATAAAAAGGGAGTTTTGCAAAATTTTATTTAAATTTTAGAGCTGATAATGCTAAAAATTATCTACTCTCCATAGGCACATAATCTCTTTGCTGTGCGCCTTGGTAAACTTGTCTTGGTCTTCCGATAGGGTCTCCGTGTAGTCTCATTTCTTTCCACTGAGAAATCCATCCTGGTAATCTTCCTAATGCAAACATTACGGTAAACATTTCGGTAGGAATTCCTAATGCTCTGTAGATAATACCTGAATAAAAATCTACGTTCGGATATAATTGTCTTTCTATGAAATAATCATCTTCTAGTGCTACTTTTTCTAATTGCATGGCAATGTCTAAAGCTTTATCTTGAATTCCTAATTTATTTAAAACATCATAAGTAGCTTTTTTAATAATTCTAGCTCTAGGGTCAAAATTTTTGTACACTCTATGACCGAAGCCCATCAAACGGAAACTATCATTTTTATCTTTAGCTTTTGCTACATATTTTGCTACATCTCCACCATCTTGTTCTATATGTTCTAGCATTTCTATTACGGCTTGGTTAGCGCCACCGTGTAGTGGCCCCCAAAGTGCAGAAACACCTGCCGAAATAGAAGCAAACAAACCAGTCTGTGCAGAACCCACCATTCTAACGGTAGAAGTAGAACAATTTTGTTCGTGATCTGCGTGTAAGATTAATATTTTATCTAAAGCATCTACAACTACAGGATCTAATTCAAATTCTTGATTAGGCATTCTGAAAGTCATTTTGTAGAAATTTTCTACATAATTAAGGCTGTTATCTCCATGATTGATTGGTAAACCTAATGTCTTTCTGTAAGTCCAAGCGCAAAGATGAGAGAATTTAGCAATTAACATTTCTGCTGCATGGTCTAGGTCTTCTTTTGATTTTACATTTACTGCTTTTGGATTAAATGCTGTAAGAGCAGAGGTTAATGTAGAAAGAACCCCCATTGGATGCGCAGAACGAGGAAAAGCATCAATAATCTTCTTCATTTCTTCTGCTACATAATTATACTTATTTATATTCTTCTGAAATTGACCAAATTGTTCCTGAGTAGGCAATTCTCCGTGTAGTAATAAGTACATTACTTCGGTAAAATTAGATTTTTCTGCAATCTGCTCAATAGGATAACCTCTGTAGAAAAGCTCTCCTTTATCTCCGTCTAAATAGGTAATATTACTAAGCGTAGCCCCTGTGTTTTTATAACCTAGGTCTAGTGTAATAAGCCCCGTCTGATCTCTCAACTTTGAGATATCAATACCTCTGTCACCAATTGTGCTTTCTACGATTGGATATTCGTAGGAATTACCATCGTAATTCAATATAACTTTATTATCAGACATTTTTATATAAATTTTTGATAAAAATACAAAAAAATGCAGTCTTTACACAAACTTATTGCTATGCAATGCGATATATTTTCTCAATTTGTTTGATAAATTTGCTAAATAGGTATAGTTTTAATAAAACTTTACCATTTTTTAAGAAAACATTATGAAAAACCCTTCCTACAAAATGCAGAAAGGGCTATCTATTATTTTATTATAAGATATTTCTATCTTTTTATTTTGAAAGCGTCTAATCCTGGAAAAATAGCTGTTTCACCAAGAGCTTCTTCAATTCTTAATAATTGATTGTATTTCGCCATTCTATCTGAACGAGATGCAGAACCTGTTTTAATCTGACCACAATTGCAAGCAACCGCTAAATCTGCGATAGTAGCATCTTCTGTTTCACCAGATCTGTGAGACATTACAGAAGTATATTTATTGTGTTGAGCCATTTGTACAGCTGCTAAAGTTTCAGAAAGAGAACCAATTTGGTTTACTTTTACCAAGATTGAGTTTGCAATATTTTCTTTAACACCTCTAGAAAGTCTTTCTACATTGGTTACAAATAAATCATCACCTACTAATTGTACTCTATCACCAATTTTGTCGGTAAGCATTTTCCAACCTTCCCAGTCGTTTTCTTGCATACCATCTTCTATAGAGATAATTGGATATTTATTTACCAATTCTGCTAAATAAGAAACTTGTTCGCTGCTTGTAAACTGAGCAGAATCTGGAGTTTGGAATTTTCTGTAGTCATAAATTCCATCTTTATAGAATTCTGAAGAAGCACAGTCTAATGCAATCATTACATCATCACCTGGTTTGTAACCTGCTTTTTCGATAGCTTGTAATAAAGTATCTAAAGCATCTTCTGTTCCTTTAAAAGTTGGTGCAAAACCACCTTCGTCACCTACCGCAGTAGATAAACCTCTACCGTGAAGAATAGATTTAAGATTATGGAAAATTTCAGTTCCTTTTCTAAGAGCATGAGAGAAAGAATCTGCCTTTACTGGCATAATCATAAACTCTTGGAAAGCGATTGGCGCATCTGAGTGAGAACCACCGTTGATTACGTTCATCATAGGAACAGGAAGCGTATTAGCATTTACACCACCTACATATTTGTAAAGCGGCATTCTAAGTTCAGCAGCAGCAGCCTTAGCAGCAGCTAGAGAAACTCCAAGAATAGCATTTGCTCCTAATTTTCCTTTATTATTAGTTCCGTCAAGGTCAATCATAATTTGGTCAATCAAATTTTGCTCAAATACAGGAAGACCTACTAATTCAGGTGCAATAACTTCTTTTACATTTTCTACAGCTTTTAGTACTCCTTTGCCAAGAAACTCAGAACTACCATCACGCAATTCTACAGCTTCGTGCTCACCAGTAGATGCACCAGAAGGCACAGCAGCACGTCCCATTGCTCCACTTTCTGTGAAAACATCAACTTCTACAGTAGGATTTCCTCTTGAATCCAAAATTTGTCTTGCTTCAATAAATGAAATGTAACTCA
>DDFD01000098.1 GCA_002337005.1 Flavobacteriales bacterium UBA1937
GCATTTTTTTCTTTAGGTATTCCTAGTTTTTCTATAATTTTCGTGCGGTGACCTTCTACTGTTTTTTCTGACAAAAAAAGGAGCTCGGCAATTTGTTTCGTGGTTTTTTGTGCCGCTACTAATTCTACTATTTTTCTTTCAGAAAGTGTTAAAAGGTCTAATTTGTTGGTACTTTCGGTTTGTTCTATTCTATAATTCTGTAGTAAAGCTCCCGAATAATATTTTCTTCCCAGAGCAATTTCATTTAAACATTTTTCTAAATCTGGAAATGCTTTTTCTTTTAAAATATAACCATCTATATTAAATTCTTTGGCTTTATTTAGAACGCCTACTTCGTTGTGCATCGTAAGAATTACAATTTTAGTGCGCCATTTATTTTCCATTACGTTTTGTGCAATTTCTAATCCGTCTAAACCAGGCATATTCAGATCTAAAACCGCCACATCTGGTAAATGAATTTGAATATAATTAATTGCAGCAGTACCATTAGAGCAAGAACACACTACATTATGCCCCAAATCTTCAAGATAAGAAACGGTGCCATTTAAAGTTAAAGGGTGATCGTCTGCAACTAGAATTTTCATGATTTTTCTTTATTTTTTTATTTCCACTACTATCTTCGTACCCTTTTCGTTGGAAGTAATAGATGCAATTCCGCCAATTGCCTTGCTTCTTTCGATGATATTATGCAAACCAAAAGCGTCCTTTTTTTCTAGAGTTTCTTCTACATTAAAGCCTTTTCCGTTATCAATAATTACTAGATTTATTAGGTCTTTGCTTTCAGTTAAGGTTAATTTTGCAGCAACGGCATCAGCATATTTTATAATATTTGAGACTACTTCTTGTACAATTCTATAGATTTGTAATTCTTTTTCGGTGGGCAAAGAATTTTGATAATTAATTTCTGAAGAAATCATAAAATGATGCGTGTTTTGAATGCGCTCTACAAATTGCTCTAAACTTGCTTTTAACCCAATTTTTTCAAAAAGAACGGGATGCAAATTTCTACTTATTGCTCTGATATCATTAATGATGGTATCTACTTTTTCGTTTAATCTTGTTTGGCTGTTTTCTAATGAATGCTTCAGTGATAATAACTCATGACTTACGCTGTCGTGTAAATCCGAAGCAATTCTTTTTCGTTCTTCCTCGGTTTTATCTAGTAGATTTTTGGTAAACTGCAATGATTGTTCTTTTTCTAAAAATAATTTTTTTTGTTTTTGTTTCAGAAAATAAATGATAGCAGCCAATAATATTGCGATAAAAACAAGTACTAAAGCCACAATAATAGTGTTTTTAATGATAATGGTTTCCTTTTGGAGTTTAATTTCTTGTTCTTTTTCTTTGGTTTCATATTTAGCTACGAGTTCTAAATTTTTCAACTTGCTTTTTGCACTAGATAAGCTATCTTTTGTACGGTAAGCTTCATTAGTAAAAAAAATGGCTTTATCAAAATCCCTATTTTGTATTGCTTTTTCTAATAAAACATTGTAAAACAGATTTGCTCTTTCATAGTTTTTGTTTTCAAGCAAATTCGGCAGCGAATTTTCTATGTATTTTGTATTACATGTTTTTACATCTTTATTAATTTGATATAGAGCTAAAGCGGCTTGGTAATCATTTTGCCAATTTTGGGAGGTGTTCTTTTCAGCAATTGGTTTTATTCTGTCTAGAACTATTTTGGCTTCATCTAATTTATTTTCTTCAATGAGTGCTTCTATTTCATAATCAGAAATACAGAGCATCAGTACATCACTATTGTAGTTACTTTTTATGTATTCATTATAGGTTTCGTGAATGTATTTATTTCTTAAATCATGCTTATTAAAAAAACCATAAACCGAGCATTTATCAAACTTACTCATAAAATAATCATAAGTATTTCCTGTTTCTTTAAAAACTTGTATAACATTATTTGCACTTGCAATAGCTTTCTCAAAAGAACCATTTGCTTTGTAAATATTAATGTAATTCAAATCAATAGAGGCTATGCTTTCTTTATCTCTAATTCTCAAAGAATAAAATCTAGATTTTTCATTGGCTTCTATACTATTTTTTAAATCTCCCAAAATAAAATAAGCATAAGAAAGATCATAATAAGCACGAGCTATTTTATAACAACTCTTATAATCATTAGGTTCTAGCGCCGTTATTTTCAACAAATAATCTCTGGCTTTCTTTATATTGTCTCTATCAAATTCTATATTCGCATAATAATTATCAATAGGAAGTGTTTTAAGAGGCGGCACTTCTTTTCTGTATTTTGCATCAAACTCTTTTACCACTTTCGTAAGACGAGGGTCAAAATCATAAAAATAAACAAACTTGGTGGTCACCACATCGATAATTTTGGCAGCGTTTAAATAGTCTTTTTTTGCAATTTTACTATTATAATAAGCAGTGAAAACCTTCAGGTAATGCTCTTTATTTGCTTGATAATTTTCGTTTTTTCTTAACCAAACTTTCGTAGGCTCTTCTTTTGGTGGTGTTATTTTTTCAAAATAAAAATTGTCTTTCTTTTCTTGACATGAAAAAATAAGAAGAAAAACAAATAATGAAAATACTATTTTCTTAATTTCATGCATAAATGTATTTTTTTACAAATGTATTTATTTTTAATATTAAAAATTGCACAATTCACAATTTAAGGGTTTACCCTTGTATGAATCCTCATTAGAAAATTACAATTTTGTGACAGCATTAATAAATTTTACTATGAAAAGAGAATTATTTTTAAAATCAAACAAACTACGCCTTCAAAAAATATGGCTCATTTGTTTTTTTATTATTTTCCAAATTGGATTTTCCCAGCAAGGGGCTGCCTTACATTTTGATGGAGCAGATGATTATGTAACCTGCGGAAACATTTTGCCTACATCCTATACCAAAGAAGCGTGGATTTACATAGAAAGTTTAAGCACACAAAACAATATTATTTCTGGAGGGTTATATGATGGCCAGCATGCGTTCTGGGCGCCAAGTACTAACTCTGGGAAACTTTCTGCAGGGCATAATGGCTATTGGTACGAAGTACAAGATTCTGTTCCTTTGTCTATTAACACTTGGTATCATGTTGCAGTAACATATGATGCAGCTACCACCACAATGAAATTGTACAAAAATGGCGAATTGATCTCTACCAATACCAACGTACCCCCTGTTTCTGGTGGAAATATGGTTAGATTGGGCTCTTTTGATAACGCAGCAAATGTTTTCAAAGGAACTATGGACGAAGTAAGAATTTGGAACAGAGTTTTAACTGATTGTGAAATTAAATATAATAAAGACAAAGAATTAGCTGCAAACCAAACTGGTTTGGTGGCAAATTATAAATTTAACCAAGGGAATGCTAATGGCGACAATAATGGTTTAATAGACTTGATTGATTCTAGCGAAAACGGTTATGATGCTGAACTAAATAATTTTCTTCTAAATGGTTCTACTTCTAATTGGGTTTCGCCAGGTAGTACAGCTTCGGGCGTTACGGGAACTTTATTTGTACCTTTATCAGCAAATGCTTCACAATCATTTTGTTCTGCTGCACAAGTTTCCAATTTATCTGCTTCTGGATCAGGAACATTTAATTGGTATGATGTAGCTAATGGT
>DDFD01000019.1 GCA_002337005.1 Flavobacteriales bacterium UBA1937
AGCTGAAAACGATATCGAAACCACTGTCTATTTTGTCTTGTACCTGATTGAAAACACCTAAGAAATAATTTACCCAATTTTGAGAAACGGGTTCTATTTTATCTTTGATGTTGAATTGATATTCATCGTTTAAATCTAAAGAAATGATATGACAATCTTGGGTGTCATTTTTAGAAATAGCAAAACAAATATATTTATCAATTGCGGCAGGTAATACAAAACCGTGGTTGTAGTCTATATGTTCGCCAATGATGTTAATTCTACCTGGTGATAAAACTATTTTTTGAGGGTTTTCTCCAAATGCTTTGTTGAATTGTTCTTTGCATTTTAATACAAGTTCTTGAGTGTTCATTATTTAACTATTATTAGAAGGTTTATAAATTTATTTTAATTATTATCAATCTTTATTAAATGCTTGGATTCCTTCCAGAGCATTGTTATTAAAATCCCAAAGGGCTTGGTTTTCCCAAGTAGAACCATTGGTTGCTTGGTTACCTTTGAAGGCAATCCATTCTCCGCCCCAATAACAAAATCCTGCACCGTTTGGAACAGATTTTACCAATGATTTTATTGCGAGAATATAGCTTTTTTGACCAGCAGGAGAAGCATCATAACCTGCAATCAATTGATTGTTTTGTCCTACCACATTATTCGTCCAATCATTATACCCAAGTGTAAAAGGATAAGAAGTTTCTGCAATCAATATCTTTTTATTAAAATTTTGACTGAGAGCTGTAAGTTTTGCTTTTACATCTGCCAAAGAAGTTCCGTGATAAACAGGATAATACGAAATCCCAATATAATCATAATTTAAGTTTTTAACTTTATTGAAATACCAATCCGCAGAACTAGAAATTCCGGCATATTGAAGCATTATTTTTGTAGAATTGTTGGCGTTTCTTACACTTGTAATGGCAGAACTTGCTAATTCTAGGTATTGCGCTTCATTGGTAGATAACTTACCTTCTGGCCAGAGAAAACCGTCATTGGTTTCGTTACCAATTTGTATAATTTCAGGATTGATTTCAGACATTATTTGAGAGGTATATGTAGAAACCGCTGATTTTAAATCTGAAAAACTTAAATTTTGCCAAAGTGCTGGCTTTGTTTGGTTAGCAGGATCTGCCCAAGTATCAGAATAATGTACAGTAAGCCAAATTTTCAGCCCTAAATTTCTAGCTCTGGGAGCCAATTGTTTTACTTCTGCCATTCCAGAATGTCCGTTGCTAGGGCTATGCCAAAGACGAATTCTAATATAATTTACTCCAGCATTTTTTAAAGTTAACAAAGGATCTTGAACGCTATTACTATTTTTAAAAGAAATGCCAGCTGCTTCTATTTCTGGAACGAATGATAAATCTGCCGCTCTCACAAAAGTATCTTCTGTAGGAATTGGAGTAGGAGTAGGATTGTCATCTCCTGAATTGCAAGAAATGAGAAATAAAGCTGTAAAAGCGATTAATAAAATTTTCATTTTTTAAGAAATTATAAATTCAAAAGTAGTGTCTTGCAGATAAGTTTCGTCTTTTCTTAAAATTGCATTCGGGAAATCTGCGTGGTTTGGCGCATCAGGAAATACTTGAGTTTCAAAACAAATTCCACTTTCTGTATGAAATTCTACCGAATTTTTGTTCAAAAGTTCATCAGAAGTTTTTCCTCCTACGTAAATTTGTACAGCTGGTTGATCTGTGTAAACCTTCATAGTTAAATCATTTTCCACACTTTCTAAAATGGCTGCTGGTGCTGTATGGTTTTTTAAAACAAAACAATGGTCTATTCCAGCCACTATATTTTTAGAATTTCTAAAATCAAAAGCATGGTTTTCCATAGGAATAAATTTTCCTGTAGGAATGTTTTCTGAGTCTAATTCTAAGAATTTTTCGGCATTGATTTGTAGTTTTTGGTCAAGCGTATTCCCTGAAATTCCGTCAAGGTTGAAATAAGCATGATTGGTAAGGTTGAGCAACGTGTCTTCTGTGGTAGTAGCTTTATACTTGATATTCAGTCGATTATCTTCGGTTAAAGTGTAATTGACTTCTATGGTTACATCCCCAGGATAAAATTCATTGGCTTTGCTTAAATAAGAAAAACTAAGGGTGTTGGTTTCTTCATTGTAATTTACAAAGTTCCAAGGTACGTTACTTAATTGATGTTTTCCGCCATGCAGATGGTGTTTTCCGTGATTTTGGTCTAGTTGAATGATTTTTCCGTTAAGTTCAAACTGAGCATTTTTAATTCGACCTGCAAATCTTCCTACAATAGAATTAAAATAAGGTGAAGCGCCTATTTCGTATGCTTTAATATATTCAGCTACAGAATCAAATCCTAAAACAACATCTATTTTACCATTTTTTGTGGGAATTAATAGAGATAAGAGCGTTGCTCCATAATTGGTGAAATTAGCTTCGATGCCATTTTTATTCATTAATTTGTAAAGAGAAATTTTATCATCAATAATTTGAAATGAAAAATTTAATATTTCATTATTCATACATTTTTTTTAGTTTTCAAATTTAAGTATTAGTTTTTATGCAAGCATTACTTGTAATAAAAATCATATTAATGAATATTAAAAATTGCTAAAACTTATTTTCGTACCTTTGCAAAAATTTATATTATATGAGCAGAGATAACGGTAAACCTTCAAATAGAGGAAAATCTACAAGAAACGAAGCAGGAAAAAGAACTTCTGCGGGTTCTCGTGGTGGTAAACCTGCAGCAAGGGGTGCTAAATCTTTTGACAAAAAAGAAACTCCTTTTGGTAGAAAAAAGACAGTGAGAGGTGTTAAAACATCTTTTACAGAGCCTAAAGAAGAAAAACTTTTCAGCAAAAAAGAATTTAAACCTTATGATACAACTCCTGAGAAAAAATTCTCGAAACCAAAGTCTGGTAAATCTTTTGATGCCAGAGATAAGTATGAAAAAGGAGATTTAAAATTTGGAAAGAAGCCTTTTAAAAAATTTGATAAAGACGAAGATAAAGCAAAATCTTTTGTACAAAGAAGACGTTTAGAAAAACTGACAAAATCTGACAACAAAGATACCATCCGTCTTAATAAATATATTGCAAATTCTGGAATTTGTAGCCGTAGAGAAGCAGATGATTTAATTATTCAGGGTTTAGTAGAAGTAAACGGAAAAGTAGTTACAGAAATGGGCTACCAAGTTCAGAAAACTGATAGAGTGGTTTTTGACGGACAAGGCATCACCCCAGAAAAACCTGTTTATGTACTTCTTAACAAACCAAAAGGATACATCTCTACCACCAAAGACGAAAAAGCCAGAAAAACAGTAATGGAGTTGGTAGCTAATGCCTCACCATACAGAGTTTTTCCTGTAGGTAGATTAGACAGAAGTACTACAGGAGTTATTCTTTTGACTAATGATGGACATTTGACCAAAAAATTGACACACCCGTCTTTTAATATGAAAAAAATCTATCACGTAACACTAGACAGAAAACTAGATAGAGCAGACCTTAATACAATTTTAGAAGGAGTTCGTTTAGAAGAAGGATTAGCAGAGGTAGATAGCATCTCTTATATCGATGGAAAACCCAAAAATGAAGTGGGAATAGAAATTCACATTGGTTGGAATAGAGTAGTACGTAGAATTTTCCAAAAATTAGGCTACGAAGTGGAAGCTCTTGATAGAGTGATGTTTGCAGGTCTTACCAAGAAAAATATAAAAAGAGGACACTGGAGAATTCTTACAGAATTAGAAGTGAATAATCTTAAAATGTTATAAAAATCGAGGAGCGCCGAAAAGCGCTCTTTTTTATTTCCGAATTTTAAAGTATTTTTGATAAAAATATACAATGAGTTTTTTCGATAATTTTTTTGGTTCAGCATCTACAGAAATCCCTGATTTTTGGCACAAAATAGAATCTGAAGAAGATTTAGAACAAGCATTGGAGCTTTCCGTAGAAAAACCAATCGTTATTTTTAAACATTCTACCAGATGTATGATTAGCAAAAGCGTTTTAAGAAATTTCGAGAAGGAAGTCAAAAATTCTAATGATACTTCTGTTGATTTCTATTACTTAGATTTACTTAATTATAGAAATATATCTAACGAGATTGCAGAGCATCTAAATGTAACGCACCAAAGTCCACAAATTATCCTTATCAAAGACAGAAAAGCTGTTTTTAATGCCTCTCATGATAGAATTTCTTTAGAAACGATTACTAAATACCTTAATTAAAATCATGGAAAATTTTCAATTACAAATCTCGGCTTTGCTAGACGTTCCTATGGCCACCGTAGAGTTTTGCAGCGAAAAAATTAAGGTCAAAAAAGTACCAAAAGGTGGAATTTTACTCAATGCTGGTGAAACTTGTAAAGACACATTTTTTGTAAATAAAGGTTTGCTTAGAATGTACAGTATTGATAAAAATGGTAAAGAACATATTCTACACTTTGCGCCAGAAAACTGGATTTTGGTAGATAGAACCAGTCTTTACCTTAATCAGCCGTCAGATTATTACATAGATGCTATTGTAGAAACCGAAGTTCTTATTCTTTCACCAGAATATTTTGAATTTTTAGGAGAAAAACAGCCATCTATTTATTCTAGACAGAATGCATTATTGCACAATCACATCAGCAGTTTACAAAAAAGAATTACCCAATTGTTAGGTGCTACAGCAGAAGAAAGATACGTAGATTTTCTAAAAACGTATCCTAATATTTTTGAAAGAGTACCACAATGGATGGTTGCTTCTTATCTCGGTATCACGCCAGAAAGTCTAAGCAGAGTAAGAAAAGAATTGGTGAAAAGGAGATAGTTGTAATGAAAGAATTCGTTATTACAAGAAGTTTTTTTGATAATTTACCCAGAAAACTCGTTTTTCATTCAGATTATTTTGAGTTTCAAAACAAGGATTCTAGAAAGGCTCAACCAGCTAGAATAGAAAAAGACTCAATTATAGGAATTAAGTACGGAATTCATTACATTAAAGGTTTAGAATTTTACATCGGCAGAGATTATCAAATTATTTTTGTTTTAAAGAATAAGAAGGAATTCAAAATTAATTTCAAAACTTTTTACAGGTATAAATTAAATGAAAAGCATCGACTTTACCAAGAAATAATAGATGAAATTTGGAATTTTTGCGTCAATGATTTAGTAATGGATTTTTATCATCAATTTAATGATAATCAGTTGTTTATAATTTGTAATTTAAAGTTTCAAAATAAGCAGATTCTTTTAAATAAAAAATGGTTAACAATTAATGAAATTGACATAAAATCTTATCATGATAAGTTAATTATTTACGAAATAGAAAATCCCAATAACAGCAGTCATCTTTTGTTTTATTTAAAAGATATGAATTCTGTAGTACTGTGGAGTTTAATAAAAACCTTGAAAAAATGAAAAAAATTGCAATATATTCATTCATCATCATGTCTTTTTTAGTGAAATCCCAATCCTTTGATGTGGTTCCGCTAGGCATTTATGGTGGCGAAAAAGAAGACAATTTATCATCTTATTTGGTGTCTGTATCTGGTAAGAATCAATTCTTATGTTTAGATGCAGGAACCATCAATTCTGGAATTAATAAAGCCATAGAAAATAAAATTTTTAATACAGATGAAGCCACGGTTTTGAAAGATTATATCAAAGCTTATTTTGTTTCTCACGGTCATTTAGACCACGTTTCTGGTTTGGTTATCAATTCACCAGCAGATAGTAAAAAAAATATTTATGTAATTCCTTTTGTTAAAGATATTTTGTTGAATCAATATTTTACCAATGAAGTTTGGGCTAATTTCAGTGATGAAGGAGCTGGCGCAATTGGCAAATATCACCTCAATGCGGTAGAACCACAGAAAATTTTTGAAATTCCCGAAACTGAGTTCAAAGCCCAATTTTTTGAGTTAAGCCATACCAAAACACACTTGAGTTCTGCAATTTTAATCAATCATCAAGGTAATTATTTGCTTTATTTGGGAGACACAGGTGCAGATAGAGTAGAGCAAAGTAAAAAATTAGAGAATCTTTGGGAAAACATAGCTCCTTTGGTTAAAAATAAATCTTTGAAAGCAATTTTGATAGAAGTCTCTTTCCCGAATTCTCAGAAAGAAAATCTTTTGTTTGGGCATTTAACACCAAATCTGTTAAACGAAGAATTGTCTAAACTAGCTCAGTTGGTAGGAAAAGAACATTTGAAAGGTTTAAATATTGTCATCACTCACCGAAAACCAACAGGAAAAAATTCTGAAATAATAGCTGAAGAACTGAGAAAAAACAACCCTTTTCAGGTCAATTTGGTATTTCCAGAACAAGGAGTAAAACTGAGTTTTTAGCTTCGAAATATGATTTTTTTAAGGTATTAAAAATAATTCTTGTTTGGTGTTTCTTTTTGCTATAAATTTGATTAGTAGCAAACTATAAAACACAACATGATGGAACTTAAAGAAATTATCAAAGGATTTGAGTTATTTGACTCTGGAGACAAGGTAGGTCACATAGAATTTTCTGAAATAGATGGTATATTAAAAATTACACATACAGAAGTTCGTGAAAAATATATAGGAAAAGGTTTTGGTAAAAAATTAGTAATAGCAGTGGTAGAACATGCCAAAAAGCATAATTTTAAGATAAGACCACTCTGTGCTGCAGCTGCACAAATTCTAAGAAAAGATGAATTTGCAGATGTTTTAGCTTAAAAATTTAAGGAACTTCACTAGGAAGTTCCTTTTTATTTTATAAATTCATTTCTGGTACGTTCTCATTTATGATAAGTTTTCCTGCGGTAGCGTTTTTAATATCTTGTACAGAAACACCTGGCGCTCTTTCTATACAATGAAATGCACCGTTTTTCACATCATAAACGCCCAATTCTGTTACTATTTTTTTGATGCATTTTACACCAGTTAAAGGTAAGGAACATTTTGGTAATAATTTACTTTCTCCATGTTTATTAACTTGTTGCATTGCCACAATAATATTTTTGGCAGAAGCTACCAAATCCATAGCACCGCCCATTCCTTTCACCATTTTTCCGGGGATTTTCCAGTTGGCAATATCACCATTTTCAGAGACTTCCATAGCACCAAGAATCGTTAAATCTACTTTTTGGGCTCTAATCATACCAAAACTTATAGCTCCATCAAAAATAGAAGCACCTTTTAGCAATGTTACGGTTTGTTTACCAGCATTAATGAGGTCTGCGTCTTCTTCGCCTTCATAAGGGAAAGGTCCCATTCCTAGAATTCCGTTTTCTGATTGTAAGACCACGTTGAAACCTTCTGGAATATAGTTGGCTACCAAAGTAGGAATCCCAATTCCTAAATTTACGTAGGTGTTATTTCTTATTTCTTTTGCGATTCTCATCGCAATTTGTTCTTTTGATAAAGCCATAGTGATTAATTTTTGGGTCTTACAGTTCTCTGCTCAATTCGTTTTTCGTAATTTTCGCCTTGGAAAATTCTGTGTACGTAAATTCCAGGGGTGTGAATTTGGTCTGGATCTAGTTCGCCAGCTTCTACCAATTCTTCTACTTCGGCAATCGTGATTTTACCAGCCATTGCCATCATTGGATTAAAATTTCTGGCGGTAGATTTATAAATAAGATTTCCTGCGGTATCACCTTTCCAAGCTTTTACGATGGCAAAATCTGCATCAAAAGCATATTCTAAAAGATAATCTTTCCCGTTAAAATTTCTAATTTCTTTACCTTCTGCTACTTCGGTTCCTACACCAGCTGGTGTAAAAATGGCAGGCATACCATAACCAGCAGCCATACATCGGGTTGCCAAAGTACCTTGCGGAATCAATTCTACGTCTAATTCACCAGAGAGTAGTTGGCGTTCGAACTCTGCATTTTCTCCTACGTAAGAAGAAATCATTTTTTTGATTTGTTTTTGATGGAGAAGTAATCCTAATCCGAAGTTATCTACACCAGCATTATTAGAAATACAAGTGAGATTTTTTACATTCATTTTTACCAATTCAGCAATACAATTTTCGGGAATTCCGCATAAACCAAAACCTCCGAGCATAATGGTTGCGCCGTCTTTTATATCAGCACACGCCTCTGAAACGTTTTTTACTGTTTTGTTAATCATTAGATTTTCATTTTGCCTAAAATACAAATTTTTTGAATTAGCAAAATGATTTATTATAAATTATCAGACTATACGCATTAAACTTTAAATATTAAAATTTTCATTAAGGTATTAATACTCATTAAGTTCTAATACGTCTAGTTTGGGAAATTATAAACAAAAAGAAAATTAAACATACTGTTTAAACGAGGCTAATTTTTTATAAATTTTTGTGTATTACTTTCCAATTATTTTTTTTCTGTGGTTTTGTCCCCAATCACGCAACGCTTTCATCACCTCAAATAAGGTTTTTGCGTGTTCTGTGATTTCATATTCAACTGTCGGTGGAAAAGTGTCGTAAACTGTCCGTTTAACAAGTTCATTGATTTCCAAATCTTTCAATTCTTTGCTCAGCATTTTGTCGCTGATGCCTTCAATTTCTCTTGTAATTTGTTTGAAACGTTTTGCACCACCCGACAACGAAAACAATATAGGAAGTTTCCAATTTCCACTTAATGTTTCCATTGCATCTTTTATGGCACGAATGCCCGAAGCGTCGCATTTAATAGTGTTTTCCATTATTCAAAATTACATTACTAACTTAAAGGTAAGTGCTTACTATTGGGTAAGTGCTTACTTTTTGATAGTAAATATAAATAAATTTGTATCGTCAAACAAATAAACTAAAAAAGATGAACAAAGAGAAAAAAATCTATTGAGCTGTAACCATTATAGCAATGGCATTAATTGTTTTACCATCATATTTTGCACCTCGTGAATATTTAGTTGAAACTCTTCGCAGAATGCAATTTCCAAGTTATTTTGGATTAGAATTAGATATTCTAAAAATTGTTGGTGCAATAGTGATTCTTATTCCTGCAATTCCAACAATGTTTAAAGAATGGTCGTATGTAGGATTTGGAATACTTTTGCTTTCAGCAAGTCTGGGGCATTGGCTTATTGATGGTTGGGCAAAAGGTGTTGCACCTCTTGTGCCTTTTGCTATCCTTGCAGTGTCTTACTATTATTTCAGGAAGCTGAATTATGCGAAATAAAATTTTAATTACAATTTTTGTGATGAATTGTTTTTCGGCTTGCGATTAGCAAGTCGAAAAACAAACAATTGTAGAAACAAGCATTATAACAATAGAAAATAAAATATTATAAGGTATTGTAAAAATTAAATTAGTGTCAATATTTCATCAAAAGAAAGTCTTGATTTTGGGGTTTTCTTAGGGTAGTTAAAGTCACTTTCTGCTCTATAATCTAATGATACAGTGGCAATTGAGGTCAGTCCTTTTTCTGTTAAGCCAAATTCTTCATCCAAAATTTTAACATCAATACCTTCCACAGGGCAAGCATCTATACCAAGCAGTGCAACACCTAGCAGAAATTGCCCAATATTAAGATATACTTGTTTCTCTAGCCAATGTTGCTCATCTTTCAATAATTCTTTGTGAATATTACTAAATAAAGTTCTACCATCTTTGGTCATTTGTTTTATTTTATCATTAGGAAAGCGTCCTGCTTTGGCTTCGGATTCTGCAATTTTATTTTAAAATTATTATGTACCAAAAAACGCTCCCAAAATTAATTTTGAGAGCGTTTAGCTTTGTTCAAAAGTATTTTTAAAAATATTTAAGATTCATTTCTGGTTTTATCTTAAGAAGAGTCTCGTAGATAAGTTTAATAACATTGGCTACATCTTCCTTAGCTACCATTTCTACGGTGGTGTGCATGTATCTTAGCGGTAAAGAAATTAATGCAGAAGGAACGCCTCCATTAGAAAACGCAAAAGAATCAGTATCCGTACCTGTAGCTCTGCTCAGTGCATTTCTTTGGAAAGGAATTTTCTTTTTCTTGGCAGTTTCTGTAATTAAATCTCTGATAATGTGGTGTACAGATGGTGCATAAGCAATTACAGGGCCATCACCGCATTTCATGTGACCTTCCTTTTTTTTCTCAATCATTGGGGTAGTGGTGTCGTGCGTAACGTCTGTTACAATAGCAATGTTGGGTTTTATGGTTTGTGCAATCATTGTAGCGCCATACAGACCCACTTCTTCTTGTACAGAATTGGTAATATACAATCCGAAAGGTAATTTTTTCTTGTTTTCTTTCAGAAGTCTTGCAACTTCGGCAATCATAAATCCGCCCATTCTGTTATCTAGCGCTCTACAGACGAAATAGCGGTCATTCATTTCGAAAAATTCATCAGGATAGGTAATCATGCAACCCACATAAATTCCTAGATTTTCTACTTCTTCTTTAGTAGTACAGCCACAATCTATGAAAATATTTTCTATTTTAGGAGTAGGTTCGTTTTGATTGGCTCTCGTATGAATGGCTGGCCAACCAAATACCCCTTTTATGATGCCTTTTTTGCCGTGAATATGTACAATTTTTGATGGAGCTATCAATTGGTCTGAACCTCCGTTTCTAATCACGTAGATTAAACCATCATCTGTAATGTAATTTACATACCAAGAAATCTCATCAGCATGAGCTTCTATAACCACTTTAAATTCGGCTTCTGGATTAATGATTCCGTAAGCAGTACCATAATGGTCAACTTTTATTTCATCTACAAAAGGTTTAATGTATTCCGTCCAAACTTTTTGTCCGTTCTGCTCATAACCAGTTGGTGAAGCCGTATTAAGGTATTTTTCTAAAAATTTTAAGGATTTACTTTCAAATTTCATATAAAGGAACGATTTTTGTGGTAAAATTAATCAATTTAATTTTCTTTTCAATAATGAAATTTAGAAACGCACTCATAATTGTCCTTCTGCTACTTGGATTTACTCTAAATGCTCAGGTGGACACCATACAAGTAGAGCTAAAAGCATTAAAAGATATCCCGAAAGATAAACTCAAAAAAGATGAGTTTGGCAATATCTACTATTATGACGAGAGACAGAAAGCCAGAATCTACGAAATAAACGGAGAAAAAGTAGTGGTGATGGATGAACTTATCTTAATGAATAAGCCACATTTTAACAATCAACTCGATAGAAATTTCTATTATTTCCTCAATAAAAAACTCAATAGAGTATATCCTTATTTTATTACTGCTCTAGAACAGTATAGAGATATAGAAGACGAATTAGAGAAAATAGATAGTGAAAAAAGGCGTGTTTACATCAGAAAAAGACAAGAAGAATTGGCGAATCAATACGAAAAACAATTAAGAGATCTTACCACTACAGAAGGTAGAATTTTTGCTAAGTTAATGAACAGAGCTACCGGAAAAACAGTATATGAAATTATACGAGAATTACGTGGTGGCTGGAGTGCTTTTTGGTGGAATGTAAAAGGAAATTTGGCAGATGTAGATATTAAACAACCCTATGATCCCTATGCCGTGAGAGAGGACGCTTTTGTAGAATCTCTGTTGCTATCTAATTGGAATTTAGGCTATTTACAGCCGTATGAAGGTTACAGAGATTTTAAAATTAAAAAATAAAAATGAAATTATTATTCAGAATTCTGATTTTTGCTTTTGTGCTGCAATCTGCGGAAGCATACTCTTGGGGAACTACAGGTCATAGAACCATTGCAGAAATTGCAGAACACCATCTTACCAATAAATCTAAAAGAAAACTTAGAAAAATTTTAGGAGACCAAAAATTAGCTTATTACGCTAATTGGCCAGATTTTGTAAAGTCTGATTCTCTTAAAAGATACAAGGAAACAGAAATTTGGCATTATGTAAATGTAACTCCCAAACTTGGTTTTTCTGATTTTGAGAAAGAACTGAAACAAATGACTGTTCCTAATCTTTATTCTGCTATTCAGAAGCAAGAAGCTATTATTAAAGACAAAAATTCTTCTAAAGCCGATAAAGAAGTCGCAGTGATATTCTTGATTCATTTGTTAGGAGATTTGCATCAGCCATTTCACATAGGTAGAGCAGAAGACCAAGGCGGAAACTTAATACCTCTTACGTTTTTTAAAGAACCTACCAATCTGCACAGTCTTTGGGATACCAAATTGGTAGATTTTCAAAAGTATTCTTACACAGAGTACGCTACCGTTTTAGACAATAAATCTAAAGATGAGGTAAATAAAATTCAGTCAGGAACATTAGAAGATTGGCTTTTTGAAAGCTATAATAGGGCTGCAAAAATCTACAACCAAACCCCTATTAACGGAAATTACAGTTATGATTATAACTACAAATTTTCAGGAATTATGGAAGATCAACTTCTAAAAGGAGGTCTTAGATTAGCTAAAGTATTGAACGAAATATTACAATAATTTTTCTTTCAGTTTTTGAAATACAATTTTATCAATGGGTAAAGGCAATGGATTTTCTTCGTGTAGGGAAATCCATTTTACATTTTCTATGCTATCATCTAGTATTTTTAAATCTTCTAAATTGAGGATATTTACCGTATAATAAATAGTGAGCAATTGCTCATTTTCTCTAAATCTAGAAACCAAAAAATCTTCTTGAGTATA
This sequence comes from Flavobacteriales bacterium UBA1937, assembly GCA_002337005.1. Classification (GTDB taxonomy): domain Bacteria; phylum Bacteroidota; class Bacteroidia; order Flavobacteriales; family Weeksellaceae; genus Cloacibacterium. Next base: position 12,517 of record DDFD01000019.1, read on the forward strand.
AAAATGTTCTACAACTTCTATTTTTAGGTTGAGTTCTTCAGCAAACTCACGGTGGAGACATTCTATAGTTCCTTCCCCGAATTCTAAACCTCCACCAGGTAATTTGATTAGTTTTTCGCCAGCATATCCTTCGTCTAGCGCCATTAATTCATTTTTTTTGTTCAAATAAATGGCATACACTCTTATATTTATTTTATCAATCATATTATTATATTTTTTAAAAATTTAAAACTTTAACCAACATCCATTACTCATCATCTAACATCCATCAAAACCGCATTTATCATTTCTCTTTTTCCTTTTGGTCCTTCTAATTTACTAACATCAAAGTTTAATTCTTGCAAAATTCTCCTTACGCTACCTTTAGAAGAGTAGGTAGTAAGCAAACCGCCAGTACTCATTTTGTTTCTTACCATTTCAAAAAGAGATTTTTCCCAAAGGTCGGGTTGTACTTTCGCCCCAAAACAATCATAGTAAACCAAATTTATAAGAGGTAAATCTAGATTTTCTAGGTCAAAGAAATCACATTGAAATTTAGTGAAAGTAAAATTAGGTAAAATTTTGTGAGATTTATTCCATTCTAAGGCGTGAAGCTGGTGGTAGATTTTTTCGAAGTTTTCAAAATTGAAATGCTCAGGATAATTAAGTTCTTTTATTTCGTGTTCGGTAACAGGATATTTTTCTAGGGTAAAGTAATTGATAACGTGATTTTTATCTTTTTTCAAAAATTCATTAATTGTAACTAAAGCATTTAGACCAGTGCCAAAACCAAGTTCTAGAATATTGATTTCATAATTTTTAACCTTATTTATTCCGTTTTTTATAAATACATGTTCTGCTTCCTGAAGTGCACCATTGTGAGAATGATAACCTTCTTGCAGTTCATCAATAAATAACGTTTTACTACCATCTGCTGTGGTTTTTATTTCTCTTTTCAAAGCAATTTTTTTTCAAAAATAATTTAAAATTTTGATATTAAAAAAATTATATTAAATTTGTAGAAAATCATATAAAATTTTAAAAATGATAATTCAAAAAACTTCAAACCCAAGAATTTCGAGCTTTGATCCAAATAATTTCTCTTTTGGAACTACTTTTGGAGATCATATGCTTATTTGTGAATATGAAAATGGAGCTTGGGGAGAACCGAAAATTATGCCTTATGGTCCGCTTCCGATTACACCAGCTAATATGACTTTCAATTACGGACAAGCTTGTTTTGAAGGAATGAAGGCTTACAAAGATGAAAATGATGAGGTTTTTCTTTTTAGACCTGAGAAAAATTTTGCTAGAATAAACAAGTCTGCTAAAAGATTAGCAATGCCAGAAATTCCTGAACATGTTTTTATGGATGGGCTTAAAGCTTTGATTGATATTGATAGAAATTGGGTACCAAAAGGTGAGGGGAAATCTCTATACATTCGTCCTTTAATTTTTGCGACCGAAGAAACGCTTAAAGCTAGAATTTCTACTAAATATATGTTTGCAATTGTAACTTCTCCTGCTCAGATGTATTATGCAGAACCTGTTGCTGTAAAGGTTTCTGAGCATTATTCTCGTTCTGCGGAAGGTGGGGTAGGCTTTGCTAAAGCTGCTGGTAATTATGCTGGTAGTTTTTATCCTACACAATTAGCAAATGACGAAGGTTATGACCAGTTAATCTGGACAGATGATGCTACACATACTAAGTTTGAAGAAAGTGGTACAATGAATGTTTTTGTAAGAATAGGAAATACCATTAAAACGCCTAATACCTCAGAAAAAATTCTAGACGGTGTTACCAGAGATTCTTTCTTAAAATTAGCAGAAAGCAAAGGATATGAAGTAAAAGTAGGTGATGTTTTGGTAGAAGAGGTAAAAGAAGCAGCTAAAAATGGAACTTTAAAAGAAGCTTGGGGAGTTGGTACAGCTGTGGTAACTACTATTTTTAAACAAATTGCTTTTGGTACAGAACAATTTAATTTACCTGTTCTTTCTGAAGAAGAAAGTTATGCATTATTGCTTAAAAAAGCATTGGTAGATATTCAAACCAATAAGTCAGAAGACCCATTTGGTTGGAGAGTTAAAGTAGAAAAAGAAATTCTAGAAACCGTATAGTTTCTAGTTGATTAAAAATATAAACCGAGGAAAACTTTTTCTCGGTTTTTTCGTTTTATTTTCTAAGATATTATTATTTTCGCAGCAGATTATGAAAAAAGCAATTGTTTTTTCTCTCTTTTTGATTATTTCTTGTGCTAAAAACACACAAGTTCATCCGCCTGTTGGTGGTGTTCTTACTGAAAAAGATTTGGAAATTTCTAAAAATAGAGCTAAAAATCTAAATCTGATGGAAAGAAATCAAATAAAAGATTGGATAAGTCATCAGAAAGAAAAATTTTATTCTACAGGTCTTAATTATTGGATTGATATAGAGAATTTGGAACAAAGAGAAAAGAAAAGAGATGGTGATTTTGTTTCTTATCAGTATGATTTGTATGATTTTAACCAAGAGAAATTATATACAAAACCTACTAAAAATACAGAAGTAGAACTAGGTAAATATGAAGAATTAAAAGCAGTGGATGATGCAGTAAGATTTATGAAAAAGGGAGAAGAGGCTACGCTTCTTGTGCCTTCTGTTTTGGCTTTCGGTACTTATGGCGATGATGAAAAAATTCCAAATGATATGCCTGTGATTATTAAACTAAAAATTTTATAAAACGATATGAAGAAATTAATTTTATTAGTATTAGCAATAATTTCAATAACGAGTTGTACTCCAATATATAAAAAAATGAATATAGACAAAGATTTTTACAACGGTCTTCAAGACGGTGTATATGCAAAAATGGAAACTTCTAAAGGTGAATTAATTATCAAATTTTTTGATAAAGATGCACCTGTGACTGTAGCTAATTTTGTAGGCCTTGCACAAGGAACTATAGAAAACAAGGCAAAAGGAAAAGGAGTTCCTTACTACGATGGGATAGTTTTTCACAGAGTGATTAAGAATTTTATGATTCAAGGCGGTGATCCTCAAGGAACCGGAATGGGAGATCCTGGTTATAAATTTGATGATGAAAAAAACAACCTAAAACACGAAGGTAAAGGTTATCTTTCTATGGCGAATTCTGGACCTAATACCAATGGTTCTCAGTTTTTTATTACTGAGGTTCCTACACCTTGGCTAGACGGAAAGCATACTGTTTTTGGTAAAGTAATTAAAGGAGAAGATGTAATAGATGCCATCGCAAATTCTGAAATGGGTGCTCAAGACAGACCAAAAGAAGAAATTAAAATTGTTAAGGTTTCTGTTTTCACAAAAGGTGATGCTTACGAAAAGTATGATGCGGCGAAAATTTTTAATGAGGGAAAAGGCAAAATTCAAGAAAATAACAAGGTTTATATCGCTAAACAAGAAGCCGAAGCTGCTAAAAAATTAGAAGAATTAAAAGCAGGAATGTCCAAAACTGCTTCTGGTCTTTTGTATAAAATCTCAAAATCTAATCCAGAAGGTAAAGCTCCTAAAGCTGGTGATGTGGTTGCTGTGCATTATGCTGGTAAATTAACTAACGGAAAGGAATTTGATAATTCTTTTAAAAGAGGTGAGCCTATAGAGTTTGCGGTAGGAGTTGGTCAGGTTATCAAAGGTTGGGACGAAGGTATTTTACTTTTAAAAGAAGGCGAAACTGCTACTTTCTTAATTCCTTCTGAATTAGGATATGGGGCTAGAGGAGCTGGTGGTGTTATTCCGCCAAATGCTTGGTTGATCTTTGATGTAGAATTGGTTAAGGTTAAGTAATTTTACATAAATATATGATATTTAGGAACGTACCAAAAAGTACGTTCTTTTTTTATAAAATATTTATAAAATAAAACAGACAAAAGTCTTTTTTATTTAGACAAAAGTCTTATATTTGTAAAAAATTACAAGATGAAAAAGAGCAAAGTGTTTCCAGAAAGAGAAGTAGTTCTTCATAAAGTAGAAGAACCTATGGCGGTTTATTACACTTCTGCGGTGTATTCTTCTGTAGATGATAGGGGTGTTTTTTCTATTATAGACTCTATTAATAAGGGGATTTCTTTTTCTGCTTTTGAAAAAATTATCAAAAAATATAGTTTTTCTCTTCAGAATTGGGCAGATTTTCTTCATATTTCTAATAAGACCTTATCACGCTATCAAAAAGAATCTAAAACCTTTGATGCCTTACAATCTGAGCGTATTCTACAGATTGAGATTCTTTACAGCAAAGGTGAGGAGGTTTTCGGGGATAGAGATAATTTTACAAAATGGCTAGAAACTAAAAATTTGGCTTTAGGAGATATTTTTCCTTTGGATTTGCTGAGAACTTCTTTTGGTATTCAATTATTATTGGATGAACTTACCAGAATAGAGCACGGTGTTTTAGCATAAATATTTGGTTTATGATTGTTTATAGGCTTTCTAAAACGCAGTTTGCTAATGATTTATCGGGTAAAGGAGCTGAGTTGGTTGGCGGAAGATGGAATAGTAAAGGAAACGCTTTATTATACACTTCTCAGAGTATTGCGCTTTGCGTAACCGAAATTGCAGTACACGTTCCTTTAGGGATTTTACCGAAAGATTATCAATTAATTCACATTGAAATTCCTGAAAATGACTTTTTAGAAATTAAGCGACTTCCGAAAGATTGGCAAAGTTTTCCGCACAGTAATTCTACGCAATTAATTGGAGATAAATTTTTGAGAGAGCATAAGTTTTTGGTCTTTAAAGTTCCTTCTGCTGCGGTACAAGGTGAATTTAATTATTTGGTAAATCCGAGGCATAAAAATTTTAACCAAATTAAGATTGTTAAAATAGAAAACTTTAACTTTGATGAAAGGTTGTTTAAGAGATGAATTTATTTGATATTATTTTTGCTAAAATGAATGATATTTATAAAAAAAACAAATTTTATAAAAATAAAATATTTGTTTATATAAATGTTTTGTATTTTTTTGTTGGTGTTTTTTTTCTTATTCCAATTACATCTGTTTTAGAGATTTTCTATCCTGATTTTAGAATTATTTTTAAAAAATATGGATTAATAAGCATAATTGTATTTTTTGGATTAATTGCTTTAGTTGTTAATAGAAATTATCTAAACGAAGAAAAACTTAATCATTTAAGTAGAAAATATTCACATATTAGGGTTAATAAGATACTTCTTTATATAGTTGTAATAATTTTTCCAATATTATTACTTTTAAGTTCAGGTATTATTACTGTTATTTTGAAAGGAGGAACAATACTTAATTGGGAATTCAATGGTTTATTAAAAAATTAATAATTTTATGACTTTAAAACAATTCACCACAGAATTAGACAAAATATTTACCATAAAACAAGCCGAAGATTTCGATAATGTAGGTCTTCTGTGTGGGAATCTGGAGCGTGATGTTTCGGGAGTTTTGGTGTGTCACGATGCTTTGGAAAATGTGGTAAATGAAGCCATTGCCAAAAATTGCAACGTGATTGTAACTTTTCATCCGATTATTTTTTCGGGGTTGAAATCTATTACAGGCAAAAATTATGTAGAACGTGCTGTTCTGATAGCCATCGAAAATAAAATCGCGATTTATGCCATCCATACAGCATTTGATAATGATTATTTCGGAGTGAATTATAGAGTTTGCAATGAATTAGGCTTGAAAAATCAAAAAATATTAATGCCAAAATCAGAAAATTTGTTGCAATTGGTGGTTTATGTTCCTACAGAGTTTTCAGAAAAGGTAAAAAACGCTTTATTTGAAGCGGGCGCAGGAAATATTGGTTTCTATGATGAATGCAGTTTTTCAATAAAAGGAAACGGAACTTTCAGACCAATTGAAGGCTCTAATCCATTTTCTGGAACGCAAAATGTGAGAGAAAATGCTGACGAAGAAATGATTAATGTAATTTTTGAAAAATTCAAGAAAAATAAAATTCTTTCAGCAATGAAATTGACTCATCCTTATGAAGAAGTAGCTTATCAAATTTATGCTTTAGAAAATGATAATCAATATGTTGGCTTGGGAAGATATGGTGAATTGGAAAATGAAATGGAGGAAAAAGATTTCTTGAAACTGGTGAAAGAGAAATTTGATTTAGAAGTAATTCGTCATTCTGAATTTTTAAATAAAAAAATAAAAAAAGTAGGTGTTTTAGGAGGAAGCGGAGCAAGTGGGATTTCTGCTGCAAAAGTTTCAGGATGTGATGCTTACCTTACTGGTGATGTAAAATATCACGATTTTTTCTCGGCAGAAAACCAGATTTTAATCTGTGATATTGGGCATTTTGAATCAGAACAGTTTGTTACTGAGCAAATAGTTGAGATTTTATCGGAAAAATTTCCTACCTTTGCATTCTTAAAATCCACAGAAAAAACAAACCCTGTAAATTATTTCTTTTAAAGATATGGCAACTAAGACAAACGAAATTTCTGTTGAAGAAAAACTAAGAGCTCTTTATGATCTTCAGATTATTGATTCTAGATTAGACGAAATCCGCAATACAAGAGGCGAATTACCAATTGAGGTAGAAGATTTAGAAATTGAAGTAGAAGGACTTAATAAGAGAGCTTCTAAATTCGAAAGCGAAATTAAAGATTTACAAACCGAAATTTCTAACAAGAAAGAAGCGATTACTCATTCTAAATCTTTGATGGAGAAGTATAAATCTCAACAAGACAACGTTAGAAATAATAAAGAATTTGAAGCTTTGGCTAAAGAAATTGAATTCCAAGAATTAGAAATTCAACTTTCTGAGAAAAGAATTAAAGAATTTAATGCTAAAATAGCTCATAAAAATGAGTTGTTAGACGAATTAAAAGCTAAGATTAATGAATTACAATCTCACCTTGGTTTCAAAAAAGATGAACTAGAAGCTCTAATTGCAGAAACGCAAAAAGAAGAAGATTATCTATTAGAAAAATCTAAAGAATTTGCTGACAAAATAGACGAGAGATTATTGGCTTCTTACAACAGAATTAGAACCAATTCTATTAACGGTCTTGCAGTAGTAGGATTAGAAAGAGGTGCTCCTAAAGGGTCTTTCTTTACTATTCCGCCGCAAAAACAAATGGAAATTGCTCAACGTAAAAAAATTATTATTGATGAGCATTCTGGTAAAATCTTAGTAGATGATGAGTTGGTGATGGAAGAAAACGAAAAAATGGCTTCTATTATTAAATTTTAATAAAAAAATCAAAATATGGAGATTCCGCTTGTAATTTTATAAGCGGAATTTTTTATTTTTATACAATGAAAAATTTAACTTCTAAAATGGACAAAAGAACAGGACTTATGACTACATTTTTTGTGGTTTTTGCAGTAGCTGTTCCGTTTATAATGTTTAAAACAGGTGCGCCTAGAGTTGCTCTTTTCGTGGTAAGTCTTATTATGTCTTTGGCTTTTATCACAAGTTATATGATGATTCCGCAGCTATTTGTTGACCAAAAAATAGTCATCATTAAAAATAATTTCGTAAACATTAAAATTCCTTTTCAGGATATTCAAAACATTGAAGTCAGTAATATTGGGCTGAATATCAGAACACTAGGTGTAGGAGGTATTTTTGGGCATTTTGGATACTATAATGGTAATGATGTTTGGTATGTAACCAATGTTTATCACAAAGTAAAAATAGAAACCAAAACAGGTAAAATATATATGATTTCGCCAGAAAATCCTGAGGAATTTGTAAATCAAGTAAAGAATTTCTCTTAAGAGTAGATTTTCCAATGATATTTAATTAATTTTGAGCCATAAAAAAATAAATAATGATTCAATCACTATCAAAAATTCATCACAAAAATTCTCAGAATTTCTTTTTAATTGCTGGGCCTTGTGCCATAGAAGGCGAAGAAATGGCTTTACAAATTGCGGAAAAAATTGTACAACTTTCAGATAAGTACCAAATTCCATACATTTTTAAAGGGAGTTTCAAAAAAGCAAACAGAAGCAGAGTAGATAGTTTTACAGGAATTGGTGACGAAAAAGCTCTTGAAATCATAAAAAAAGTAGGAGAAACATTTAATATACCTACCACCACAGATATTCACGAAAATGAACATGCAGAATTGGCAGCTTCTTATGGAATAGATGTTTTGCAAATTCCTGCATTTTTGGTGCGCCAGACAGATTTATTGGTAGCGGCTGCTAAAACAGGAAAAGCAGTTACCCTTAAAAAGGGGCAATTTCTTTCTCCAGAATCTATGAAATTTGCAGTTCAGAAAGTTATAGATAGCGGAAATAATAATATGGCAATTATAGAAAGAGGAAATTCTTTCGGATATACAGATTTGGTGGTTGATTTCAGAGGAATTCCTACGATGAGAAATTATGCGCCAGTAATTCTAGATGTTACGCATTCTCTACAGCAACCTAATCAGAATTCTGGAGTAACTGGCGGAAGACCAGAGTTGATAGAAACCATTGCCAAAGCCGGTATTGTAGTTGGGGCAGATGGTATTTTTATAGAAACACATCCAGATCCTTCTGTTGCAAAATCAGATGGTGCTAATATGCTAAAGCTAGATTTACTAGATGATTTACTAGGTAAATTGACCAGAGTAAGAGAAGCAATACTATAAAACGAATGCCAAGCAATTTGCTTGGTTTTTTATTTGAAATAAAACTTTTAAAATTTCGTTAAATTTGTTAAATTTATCCATTAAAATTAAACCTTTTGAAAAAGTTCGCCTTATTTTTGATAGTCCTATTTCCGGTTCTTGTTTTTTCTCAAATCAATCTTAAGATTTTAGATGAAAATGGCAATCCTGTTTCTGATGTAAACGTGAGTTATAACTCAAAATCTTATAAAACAAATGCAGATGGTTTTGTGAAAATTACTGTAGCGGAAACAGAACAAACTTTAACCGCCGAAAAAGAAACTTTTACCAGTTTTCAGAAAAAAATTAATCCAAAACAGAAATATCAGTACTTAAATGTAAAATTTGTTTCTTCTGTTAAAACAAAAGATATTCAGGAAGTGGTTTTCCGAGGAAAAGGAAAACCTAAAATAACTGATTTAACTTCTTTGGAAATTTCTCCGAAACAAGCACAGGTTTTAGCATCACTTTCTGGTGGTGTAGAAGGTTTGGTGAAATCTCTTCCTTCGGTAAATTCTAATACAGAACTTTCTTCACAATATATGGTAAGAGGTGGTAATTATGACGAAAACTTAATTTATATTAATGATATTGAGTTATATAGACCATTTTTAATAAGAAATTCTTTGCAAGAAGGAATGAGTGTGGTAAATCCAGATATGGTTTCTGCAATTAGTTTTTCGGCTGGTGGTTTTGAAGCAAAATATGGCGACAAAATGAGTTCTGCTCTTAATATTTACTACAGACAACCAACTAAATTTGAACTTTCTGGCGAAGCCAGTTTAATAGGAGGAAGACTTTCTACAGGTTTTGCTTCGAAAAATAAAAAACTAAGTGCATTGTTTTCTGGTAGATATCGAAATACCAATTTGGTACTTAATACTTTAAATGAAGATACCGATTTTAATCCTCAATATTTTGATTTTCAATCTTATATTAATTATCAGTTTAATGAAAAATGGTCGGTTTCGTTTTTAGGCTATTGGTCTAAAAATGATTATGAAATGATTCCTAAGTATAAGGAAGTAAATTTTGGAACTATTCAACAACCCATAAAATTATATGTAGGCTATGAAGGTAGAGAAGATGATCAATATAAAAATATGATGGGTACTGCTTCTATTACCTTTAAACCAAATAAAAAACTGACTTTTACCTTAGATAATTTTGCCTATCAAAATAGAGAAAGAGAGTATTACAGTATTGCCTCTGGTTATTTATTGCAAGCTTTTGATCCTGCTACTGGTGATCCTATTGCAACGTATGATGCTGGTGGACAGATAGATCACGCTAGAAATGATTTGTTGGCAAGAGTTTATGGAACTCAACTAAGAGCTAAATATTCGCCAGATGCTAATACAGATTTTGAATTGGGGGTAAAATACGAAAAAGAGAAACTTAAAGATTTAACGAATGAATGGCAATTGGTAGATTCACTTGGCTATAGTGTACCTAGAAATAACACCATTCCAGGGATTTTAGATGCTTCTCAGTTGAAATTAAGATACCAAATTACAGGAAATAATGATATTAATCCGACTAGAATTTCTGGTTATGCACAGTTTTCTAAGAAATTTTATTGGGGCGAAAGCAGAATTTTTCTTAATGCAGGAGTAAGAGCGCAGCATTGGGATTTTAATAATGAAACACTAATTTCTCCAAGAGCACAATTTGCCATAAAACCGAATTGGGAAGCAGATATGCTTTTCAGATTTTCAGGAGGAATATATTATCAAGCACCTTTTTATAAAGAAATTAAAGATTTAGACGGAAGTTTTAATAACAATATCAAAGCTCAAAAATCAATACAATTTATTGCAGCTAATGATTATGAATTCAAAATGGTAGATAGACCTTTTAAATTAACTACCGAATTGTATTACAAAAAAATGGATAATCTAATTCCGTATTATCTTGATAATGTGAGAATAAGATATGCTGGTGATAATAATTCTGAAGGTTATGCATATGGAGTAGATGCTAGACTTTTCGGGGAGTTTGTGCCTGGTGTAGATTCTTGGATTTCTGCAAGTTATGCCAGAACCAAAGAAAATATAGATGGTATGGGCTATATTTCTAGGCCTACAGACCAGCGTTTTAGAATTTCGATGTTTTATCAAGATTTTATGCCAAAATTTCCAAGTATGAAGGTGAATCTAATGTTGGTTTTTGCCAATGGTTTACCATCAGGAAGTCCTATAGTGATTGATTCAAATACTGGTTTACCCAATATTGCAAGCAGATATGTTTATCAAAAGAATTTGCCAAGTTACAAAAGGGTAGATATAGGTCTTACCAAAGTTTTTATAGACCAAAAAGATAATAAAGCATCTGGAAATTTCTGGGGAAAATTTAAGGAATTAGCACTTGGAGTACAGATTTTCAATGCATTTAATATTAATAACACTATTGCTAATCAATGGGTTACGGATGTTAATTCTAGCAATATTTATCCTGTACCCGTAAGATTAACAGGCAGATTTTTTAACGTAAAATTAGAATTCAAATTTTAAGAGTTTGTGTTATTTTTAGTTCTTTATTAGTATGAAATTATTTATGTTGTTAGATTCTATAAAATGAGTAAAAATAGATACAGAATTAATATATTGAAAAAATAATTGAAGATTTATAGATAAATTCACATTACAGTAAAAAAAATATTATTATTTTTGGTCTTGAAAACAAATTAAAATGAAAAAACTGATTAGGAATTTTGGAGTTTTGGCAATTCTATTTTTAGGAATAAATCTTAGTAAAGCTCAGTTATATAATTTTGCAGTAGGAGGTCAAGTAGATACAGGTGTAGGAGAATCATTAGTTGGTATCAGTGCAAAATGGCAGCCAGCTAGATTTTTTGGTGTTGAATTTGGGGGCAATTTTGGAGGTGGTTTTACGGTTGTACAAGTAATTCCTCAGTTTATATACACCGTTAGTGAGCAGACAGACGGTTTGGCATTTTATTTAGGTGCTGGTCCTTCTTACATAATGGGAGGTCATCCTAATGAAGTTAAAGATTTTAATATTGTAGGTACTGCTGGTGCGGAATATGAATTGGTAGATTATCCTATTAGTTTTTTTGCAGATTGGAGACCTAGATTATACCAAAAAGACCCAGGATTTTATAATACTATGCAAATTAAAAAAGGTTTAGAACCTGGTAGATTTAGTTTTGGTTTAAGATATACGTTCTAATAAATTTTAAAGTCCTGATTTTTTCAGGACTTTTTTATGAATTTTGTTTAATTTTTCTATCAGATAATTCCTTAAATCTTAAGACAAGTAATATTGCTGATATGGTAAGACCTATTCCCAGAGCAATCCACATTCCGAAAGCTCCCATTTTTAAGACAAAACAAAGGTAATAGCCTAAAGGAATAGTAATAATCCAATAAGCAATAAATGTAAGAATGGAAGGGATTTTTACATCTTGAATTCCTCTTAGACATCCCAAAGCAGTAACTTGTATGCCATCTGAAAGCTGAAATAACGCTGCAATAATCATTAGTTTAGAGGCTAGTTTTATTACTTCTATATCTTCTTTTTTGGTGAAAAAAGTTGGCAAAATATTTCTACCCAGAATAAAGAAAATACCACACATCAGCATAAATAAAAATGCTATTTTTAGATTATTAAAACCTACTTTTTCTAGATTTACAAAATCTTTTTCGCCTAATTTTCTTCCAATCATCACGGTAGATGCTACACTAAAGCCTACACAAAGATTAAAAGTAAAACTTGCCATAGAAAGTGCAATCTGATGCGAAGCAATGTCTTTAGCAGAAATCAACCCACAGATAAAAGCTGCTCCTGCAAAAGCGGTTACTTCAAAAAATAATTGTAGAGCTGTAGGAAAGCCTAATCTGATTAATTTTTCAAAAATTTCTTTACTGAAAAGGCTTAGCTTTAGACTAAATTCTTTGATGTATCTTCTTGTTCGTTCTTCTTTTACTAAAACATAATACAAGAAAACCAACATACAAATTCTTGCAATAAATGTAGCCCAAGCAGAACCAGCTACTCCCCAAGAAAAAGTTTTTATGAATATGTAATTCAAAATGATATTAATTACATTAGCAAAAATAGTAGCTTTAGTTACTCCGATGGTGTATGAAAGTCCTTCGGAAACCTCTCTCATCGTTTGAAACATCATAAAAGGAATAATGCTCAATGTCACAATACTAAGAAAAGTGACAGTATCAGGAAGAATTTCTTTAGGCTGTCCTAAATGTGGTAAAAAAGGGATGAACCCGAAAATTAGACCTACTAAAATAGCACCTACAGTAAGATTTACCACAAAACCGTGACGGAAAACAGAATTAATTCTATCGTGATTATGCTGAGAATGTGCCTCGGAAACCAATGGCGGAATTGCCAATGAAAACCCTAAGCCAAATATAAAAATAGAGAAAAAAATGGCATTGCCAAGTGATACAGAAGCCAAAGCTTTTGCTCCGAGAAGTTTGCCTACAATAATATTATCAAACAAATTTACAGAAACTTGCCCTACCTGCGTAAGCATTACTGGAAACGCCAATTTCAGGGTTTCCTGAGTGAATTTTTTATCTAAAAATTTCATTTTATTTTTTCTTTAACTAAAATTTTCTTCAGAATGGTTGATAGAAAATTTAATGGAATTAAGAATTGCTTTTTGCTAAAGCTTTTTCTTGTTTCTCAATTTTTTTGGATACATAAATACTCATCCAAATGCTCATTTCGTACAAAACAACCAGAGGCATGGCTGCTGCCATCATACTGAGAACATCTGCAGGTGTAATAATTGCTGCAACCACCATTATTACTACAATGGCGTGTCTTCTGTAGGTTTTTAGGAATTTTGGAGTAAGAATACCAATACTCGTTAATAAATAAACCACCATCGGGAAGAGAAATATTACGCCCATTCCTAATACAACTTGTAAAAATAGAGTAGTGTAATCACTTAAATCATACAAAGGAACAATAATGTCCGAAATTTTAAAAATGACTCCGAAATTTACAGCAAATGGAAGAATTAAAAAATAACCACACATAACACCCAAAATAAATAAAAACCAAATGCCATTAATCACAAAAATAGAATTTTTTCTTTCTTTTTCGTGAAGGGCAGGGCTAATGAATTTCCAGATTTCCCAGACAATATAAGGGAATGCTAAGACCATTCCGCCAAAAATAGAAACCGCCATCATTACATTAAACTGCTGGAAGAGCTTTTGAACTCTCACCGGAAAATCTTTCGGTAGGTGTATGCTATCGTGACCCAATAATTCTCTAGAAAAATGATTAACTACTCTAAATGTAAAAAAATCATTTCTGGTAGGACCGAAAAATATATGATCCATTATCCAATTAATATTGAAGCCAATAATTAAAGCACCAATAATAATTGCAATAATAGAACGTACAAGATGCGCTCTAAGTTCACCAATGTGCCCTAAAAAGGACATTTCTTTTTCTTCTGCCATATTTTATTTTCTTCCGAGTTATTTGAATTTCCAATTTAGTTCTTCATTATAAGGAATATTATATTCTTTGGAAATTGCTTTCAAATTTGATTTAATTTTTTCAAAAACATTGATGTTTTTTGGCAAAATTAAAGCTTCAGTGCTAAATATTTTTACAAAAATATAATTTTCAATTTCAATTATCTCTGAAAAATCTTTGTAAGAAATTAAACTTTATACCTCCCGCTTAGTTTATCCCTTCATCTAGCAATTTATGCAAATCTATAATGCCAAAATAATTTCCGTTTTCTGTAACAATTAATTGCCCAATATTATTTTGTTTTAAGACGGTAAGTGCTTCTTTTGCTAGTGCATCTTTTTCTACTGTTTTTGGGTTTTTAGACATAATATCTTTAGCTAAAATTCCGCCAATGTTATCCGTTTTTAGGAGCATTCTTCTTAAATCACCATCGGTAATTACGCCTGAGATTTTATGACCGTCCATCACTACAGTAATCCCGTGTTTAGAGCTAGAAATGGAGAAGATAACATCTTTTATAGTAGAATTTTCTTCTACCAATGGTTTCTGAGAAGAAATAAACTGTTCAACCTTTGCGGTTAAATTTTTACCAATGCTACCTCCAGGATGAAACTTTGCAAAATCTTGTTCTTTGAAATTTCTAAGCTCCATCAGGCAAATTGCCAAAGCATCACCTATTGCCATTTGTACCGTGGTAGAACTTGTAGGTGCTAATTTATTGGGGCAAGCTTCCACTTTTACAGAAGAATCTAATACAATATCAGAAGCTTCTGCCAGCTTAGATTTTAGATTGCCAGTCATACCTATCAAAGCAGAAGAGTAATCCTTCAAAAAAGGCAATAAATAGACAATTTCTGGAGAATTACCAGAATTAGAAATGCAGAGTACTACATCATTTTTTTGGATTACGCCTAAATCACCGTGTATCGCTTCCGCAGCATGCAAAAACTGAGACGGCGTACCAGTAGAATTAAGTGTTGCTACAATTTTATTGGCAACGTGTGCAGATTTACCTACTCCTACTATAATTAATTTTCCGCTAGATTGGTAAACAATATCTACCGCTTTTTCGAAACGTTCATCTATTCTCTCTTTAAGAGAAATAAGTTCAGAAATTTCTACTGAAATAGCGTTTTTTGCAAGTTCTTTAATATGGGTCACTTTTGTATTAATTTTAAATTTTAACTCTATTTTTTCTGAATTTCAAAAGGCTAATTTTACAAAATCTACTATAATTTATTAAAGTTTTCTTAAATAGAGCCTTATTAATTGCAGCAAACTACTATCAATGCTTACATTTGAATAATCAAAAAAAAAATATTCCAAATATTGTAAAAATTTTTAAATATCATTAAAAATTTTTATCTTTGGTAAGATGCAAATTTAGTAAAACTTACACTAAAACATGAAGCCTAAACACGAAGATTTAACTTTAGCCCTCAAAAAATATTTTGGTTTTTCTACTTTCAAAGGCAGACAAGAACAGATTATTTCTACTCTTTTAGAAGGAAATGACGTTTTTGTTCTGATGCCTACAGGTGGAGGTAAATCTCTATGTTACCAGTTACCAGCACTAATTTCAGAAGGAACAGCCATTGTAGTTTCTCCTTTAATCGCTTTAATGAAAAACCAAGTAGATGCCATTAATGGGATTTCTGCCGAGGAAGGAGTAGGGCACGTTCTGAACTCTTCTCTCAATAAAACACAAACCAAACAAGTTTTTGATGACATAAAAAGCGGAAAAACCAAACTGCTCTACGTTGCACCAGAAAGTTTGGTAAAAGAAGAATATCTTAATTTTTTGAAGGAAATAAAAATTTCTTTCGTTGCGATAGATGAAGCTCACTGTATTTCTGAATGGGGACATGATTTTCGCCCAGAATATAGAAATCTAAAACTTATTATTGATAAAATTGCTAAAGTACCAGTTATTGCACTTACTGCTACTGCAACTCCTAAAGTACAAGATGATATTCAAAAAACTTTAGGAATGAGTAATGCCAAAGTCTTTAAAGATAGTTTTAATAGACCTAATCTCTACTATGAAGTTCGCCCTAAAGTAAATGTAGATAGAGAAATTGTGAAATTTATTAATTTACATAAAGGAAAATCTGGTATTATCTATTGTCTTAGCCGAAGAAAAGTAGAAGAATTTGCACAATTATTACAAGTAAATGGTATTAATGCGTTGCCTTATCACGCAGGTCTTGACCAAAAAACAAGAGTTCTAAATCAAGATAGATTCTTGATGGAAGATGCAGATGTTATTGTCGCCACTATTGCTTTCGGGATGGGGATTGATAAGCCAGATGTACGTTTTGTAATTCATTATGATATCCCAAAATCTTTAGAAAGCTATTACCAAGAAACGGGTAGAGCTGGTAGAGATGGAGGAGAAGGGCATTGTCTTGCTTTTTATGATCCAAAAGATATTGAAAAATTAGAAAAATTCTTAGCCCAAAAACCAGTTTCTGAACGTGAGATTGGGCTTCAGCTATTAAATGAAGTAGTAGGTTATGCCGAAACTTCTATGAGCAGAAGACAGTATTTATTATATTATTTCGGAGAAGAATTTGACCCAATTACTGGTGATGGCGCTAAAATGGATGACAATTCTGTAAATCCACCTAAGTTGAAAGATGCTTCTAAAGACCTGAAAAAAGTCTTAGAAATTGTAAAAGATTTAGAAGAAAAATTCAGAACCAAAGACTTAATTTCAATTATTTCTGGTAAAGAATCTGCTACTACCAAAGCCTATAAACTAGA
>DDFD01000022.1 GCA_002337005.1 Flavobacteriales bacterium UBA1937
TCACAGTTTCGAAAATATAGAAATAACGTAGTTTTACGTTATTTTTTTTGATATTTATTGTCTTTCCAAGCGTTGGTTTGGTTTTCAGAATCAGAGATTAACTGTTGTAGCCTTTTCTGTTGTGTAGCTTCTTGTTTAGCACTCATTATCCAATGAATTGATGTTTTTTTATAAGATGGAGCAAGGTTTTCAAAATATTCCCAAGCGATGAGATTTGACTTAAATTTTTTTAAAAATTCTTCGGGAAGTTGAATTGCTTCCGTTTCGAAAGCATATATTTTTGATTTGTGTTCTTGTCTTTTCTCAAAAGCAGCAATTCCTGCGGGAAACATTAATTCTTTTTTGGTGAGTTCTTCTATTTTTCTAATGTTGATGGCGCTCCAAATACTGTTTGGTTTTCTGGGCGTAAATCTTATTTGATAACTTTCTCCGTCAATAGATTTTCTTACACCGTCTATCCACCCGAAACATAAAGCTTGATCTACAGATTCACTCCAAGTCATACTAGGTTTTTTAGTTCCTACTTTGTAAAAACCAACCAAAATTTCAGTGGAAGATAAATGATTTTCTTCTAGCCATTTTCTGAAATTTTCTTGTGTTGAGAAAAACTTGGGTTTCATTGAATTAATTTTTAAGCATAAATATAAAAAAAGCGTAGAAATTTCTACGCTATATTTCAAAAAGGTATTTCAAAGTTCTATAATTGAACCATTTCAACAACTTCTACACCATAACCAGATAAGATGGGTTTTTGGTTGGTGTTTCTGGTTAAAACTCTAAATTTAGTAATTCCTAGTTTTTTCAGGATTTGAGTTCCAATGCCATATTCTACAAAATTTGCAGATAGAGTAGGTCTGGCAACTTGTCCGTCTTGATAATTCAAAAACTGTTGAAGTTTTCTCATCGTGATTTCTGCATTAGAAACGTTATTGATGAAAATAAGAGCACCTTTTCCTTCTTTGTTTATGGTATCTGTAATGCGTTCTAGCTGAGGCTCTTCACCATTAATCAATCTACTGAAAACATCAAAATAGGCATTAGAAGATTGTACTCTTACTAATACTGGCTCTTCGAACTCCCAACTTCCTTTGGTTAATGCAAAGTGAATCTGGTCTGTGTGTTTTTCTTGAAAAGCGTGAAATTCAAACTCGCCAAATTTAGTAGTAACCATTCTATGCTCGATTTCGTTGACCAGATCCCCTTTTTTAAGTTGATAATTGATTAAATCTTCTATAGAAACAATTTTTAAATCTAATTTTTTTGCCAATTCTACCAATTCTGGTAATCTCGCCATAGTGCCGTCTTCATTCATTATTTCGCAGATTACACCACCTTCTTTTAGTCCGGCTAATTTGGTTAAATCAATAGCGGCTTCGGTATGTCCAGCTCTTTTTAGTACACCCCCAGTTTTGGCTCTTAACGGGAAAATATGACCAGGTCGCATAAATGCAGTTGGTTTTGTGTTTTCATCCATTAATGCTAAGATTGTTTTGGCTCTATCACTTGCCGAAATTCCTGTAGAAACACCATCACCTAACAAATCTATAGAAACCGTGAAAGCAGTTTCTTTCGGGTCTGTACTTCTAGAGACCATAGCTTCTAAACCTAGTTCGTCACATCTTTTTTCTGGAAGCGGAGTGCAGATAAGTCCTCTCCCGTGGATGGTCATAAAATTGATAATTTCTGGAGTGGTAAGTTCGGCTGCTGAGAGAAAATCTCCTTCGTTTTCGCGGTTTTCATCATCTACTACAATAATTACTTTTCCGTTTTTGAGGTCTTCTATGGCTTCAGGAATTGTATTGAGTTTTATATCAGACATTTTACTTTTTATTTTTGCGCAAAGATAAAGGTTTATTTTGAGAAATTACCAATAAACACTTGATTCAAAAGCTATGCTAATGAATGGAAAAATCTATAAAATTTTTAAATTTAGTTTTGAAGTTTTTGCCCGTAGCTTAGATCTCCTGCATCTCCTAATCCTGGAGAAATATAACCCTTTGGTGTTAGGTCTGGATCTATGGCGCCAACCCAAATTTTAGCTTTCGGAAAAGCGTTTTGTAAAGTATCTACCCCGTGTTGGCTGGCAATTACTGCTACTATATGCAATTGTGATGGTGTGCCATGGTTTAATAAATCTTTTAAAGCTTCTATTAAAGATGCGCCTGTTGCTAACATAGGATCTGCTACAATTAGCGGTCTTCCGTCTATATTGGGGCAAGTAAGATAATCTTGTTTTATAGAAAAATAATCATTCACATCGTGTTTTCTATAGGCAGCTACAAAACCACAATCTGCTTTATCAAAATAATTAAGAACTCCTTGGAAAAGAGGAACGCCAGCTCTCAGAATAGTGGTAACTACAGGTTGCACAGCAATTTCTTTTACTACAATTTTGTCTAAAGGTGTTGCAATTTCTATTTCTTTGTATTCTAAATCTTGAGAAATATGATAAGCAGCAATCTCGCCAATACGCTCCATACTTCTTCTGAAGCTATTTCTATTGGTTTGGGTTTCTACATTTCTTAGTTCATTAATCCAAGAATTGACTAGTGAAAAATTTTGAGAGAGTTCTATAACCATTGGGTGATGTGTTGATTTTACAAATTTATTGATATTTTTCGGAGGTTGAAAATAATTTTGAATAACCTCTCGTGTAAATTTAATTTCACTAACGAAAAACCCTTTCTGTATTTAATTACAAAAAGGGTTTTGGTTTTATTTTTGACGGAAATAAACTTCAATAGGAACTCCCGTAAAATCAAATTCTTTACGAAGCTGATTTTCTATAAATCTTTTGTAAGGTTCTTTTACATACTGAGGTAAATTACAGAAAAATGCAAACTGAGGCGTGTAAGTTGGCAACTGTGTTATGTATTTAATTTTCACATATTTACCTTTAATTGCCGGAGGTGGAGTTTGCTCTATAATTGGCAATAAAATTTCGTTAAGTTTTGAAGTTTTGATGCGTTTTTTACGGTTTTCGTGTACCATCATTGCCATTTCTACGGCTTTCAAAATTCTTTGTTTGGTAAGAGCGGAAACGAAAAGAATTGGCACATCGCTAAACTGCCCTATTTTTTGTTTTATTTTTTCTTCAAAATCTCTCATGGTATTGGTTTCTTTTTCTACCAAATCCCATTTATTAACCAAAATTACAATTCCTTTTCTGTTTTTCTGAGCCAATCCGAAAATATTCATATCTTGAGATTCCCAACCTTGAGTAGCGTCAATCATCAAAATTACAACATCAGAATGCTCAATAGCTCTGATAGACCTCATCACAGAATAGAATTCTAAATCTTCAGAAACTCTATTTTTACGACGCATACCAGCTGTATCTACCAATACAAATTCGTGTCCAAATTTATTATAAAGTGTTTCAATGCTATCTCTGGTAGTACCTGCTATATCTGTAACAATATTTCTATTATCATCTAGCAAGGCATTGGTAAGGGTAGATTTTCCTACGTTTGGTCTTCCTGCAATAGTAATTCTAGGTAATCCATCAAAAGGATCTTTATACTCTGTAGTAGGGAAATCTGCTACCACGTCATCTAATAATTCTCCGGTTCCAG
>DDFD01000080.1 GCA_002337005.1 Flavobacteriales bacterium UBA1937
CAAAAAATCCATTTTTTTATCTACAGGTGGATTGGTCTTATCTATTCTAAAAAATTGAAGAATAATGAAGGCAACTAAAAGAACTTTCAAGAGATTTTTCATTGTGATTATTTTACGAAGGTGAAGTTACAAAATTTATTATTTTAAAAATAAAAAATCCGATTCAAAAAGATGAATCGGATTAAAAATATTTTAATTTTTAAAGATTTAGGGTTGTCTCCAATAAGACCAAACAGTACCATTATATACTGCGAGCAGTTTTTTGGCAGAGTCATAAACCATCATCCCAGGTGCTGGATTCTTAATATTGGTAGCAGGATCTGTTACCAAAGGTGGAATCATTGCTTTGTCTGTATCAGCCAAAACTAGGATTCCTGGGGTAGAATCAGTAGTAGGATTACCTCCAATCATCGTTTTAGCATCAGTTTTTTCTGGAAATGCTACATTGGTTTGTAATGCGTTATTAATGGCTATATTGCCTCCTGTTGCTGGTTTTTCTAAGTTGTGAACAGTAAGGTCAAACCAAGTCCCGTTGTTTTTGCTTATTTTCACTTTTCTGTCATTAACATCAAGAATGAAAGCCCCTCCTTTTGCGTTAGCAGTTGGTGACAAAGAAACTCCAGCTGCATTGGTGGCCCAAGGTAGAATAATTCCTTTATTGCCTGCTCCAAATTCTAGAGAAATACTGGTGCTGTTACTGGTGATGCTTGATTTACCAATAGCTACCTGAGCAAAAGATAAAGAAGCAATCATTACACTGAGTATAGAGAAATATTTCGTTTTCATAATTTTTTCTTTTAAATGATTATTAATTTTCATCTGGACAAGATTGATTATTGAAACATTTCCAACCGCTTCTTGTGCCATCTACATTTATTTTAAGACAATCATTGGTGGTGTCATAAAACATCATCCCTGCAATTGGAGATGTAATTACAGCAGTTCCTGTACCATTTACTGGTTCTCCTGCATTTCCTCCGGTGGTACTTGCTGGCATTCTATTGATTACAAAACCTTTGGTACTTGCTTCTAAAGCAGTCCAACCGCTCTGTCTTACCATTGGCCAGTTTTGGTTATCCGCACCCGCTCTATTAAAGGCTGTAATCCCATGTTGGGTAGGATAATTATTTCCGTCTGTAGATGGAGCTTTATAACATTTACAAGAATTAACAGTATTATCCTGAGAAGCTCCAATGCCTTGACCTATGTCTGCTGTACCATCTGTATTATCTACTGCACCAGCAAAATTACTTGGGTTAGTAGAAGCGTTTAGGTTATTTCCTGCATTGTTTAACAATTGAGGAACTCCGTTTGCAGAAGGAGAATTACTTATAATACCAGAAGGTGTACTTGTAGTTGTTCCGTTATAAGTAACTTTTATTTGACCTCTGTAAGCATAATTTGGATCTGCTAAAGGAAGATTAAGGTCGTGAATTTGATTGTATTTTACATTTTCAGAACCTTCTATTGCATCTGCACAGCCGTCTCCATCAGAATCAGTGTCTAGATGATTAGGTAATCCGTCTCCATCTAGATCATAAACATCAGGAATTCCATTATTGTTAGCATCTGTATAAGATGTAGAAGATCCGTCAGGTGAAAAGAAGGAGCTTTGTCCAGCATTATTTACTATGTCTAAATAATTTGGAAGACCATCTCCATCTGCATCACCTTCAGGATTATATATTCCTGATTCTGCGGTGTCAAGAATACCATCATTATCATCGTCCAAATCATTTTTATTTGTTATTCCGTCACCATCATTATCTAGAGAATTACATAGTGTATATAATGTGGTAGATAGTGCATAATTGTTATTGTTTAAATCAAATTCTTTAATATAGCCATTATTACCATAAGTATCAATTATAATGGTATTTTGTTTTGAAAATTCTAGTAGAACAGTGCTGCTTGCCTCATAGTTTTGATTTGCTGTTCCTGTACCTCTTATTTCACTGTTGTTGGTAAGGGTAATATTTGAATTTGGTGATGTTCCAAAAAATTTAAGTCCGGAAGAACATCCCACAGCGATAGCCTCATTGTTTGGTCCGTCTATATCAGAAATGATGAATCTTAAATCACTTGCAGGAATTAGTGTAGTGCCATTGGATTGTAAAAATGTTATTTGTATTTGTGATTTATTATTAGGGATTCCCGATGCAGATGCAGAAACGGAGGATGTAAATGTAAAATTGTCTCCATTTCTTGCGAAATTTCCCGATCCAGAAATAACTTGTGCTCGTATTTTTGCTAACGATGGAATTGTACTTGATGTTGCTGAAAACAGAATGTTATTGGTATTATTACCACTATCTACAGCTGTAATTGCTACACCATTAAAATATTGAGCATTTAATATAGTGCAAGATAGCACTACAAAAAATAGGTATAATAATTTTTTCATATTTTTAGTATCTCTTTGTCTTCAAAGAAAAATAGGTTTAATATTTTAAATAATCAAAAAGCACCTAAAAAATAGGTGACATAACTTTTTAATGAAAAAAGCAATTAACTAAAGATAGGTGGTGGTCTTGCAAAGAGAGAGTTTTCTACTTTTTTAGAATGGTAGAAAATATATAATACTTTATCCTTATTTTGATAGTAATCAAGTCTCGCTAGCCAATCACTCTCTCCTTTTTTTAAGAAAGGAACATTATAGTTGTTATGATTGGTTGTAGCTTGTTTTAGTATTGAATTAGTGATTTGAAAAGATGCATTAGACTTAGAGTCAGCATTATAGATTGCCCCTGTTTTTTTTGAAACTTCTAAATCTTTTATAAGTTTTTCTTTTTTTATTTTGCCAATTTTTTCTTTATCCTCGTTTAGTGTTTTTCTTTTGACAAGAGCTTTACCTTTTCGATTTTCTTCATTGAATCCTTTATCATAGATTTTTACAGAAGTAGAAGTAATCACCTGTATTTTGTCCGTTGTCTTTCTTGAGACAATGGCAGCTCCTTCAGAAATATGAACATTATCTAAACCAGTTATGGTAGATTCTTGGGAATATAAATTGTTAGAAATTAAGAAAAAAGAAAAAATAACAAAAACACGAAAAAATAAGCCTGAAAATATTGGTTTTTTCGTGCTTATGCTAGTTTCTACAACAGAATATTTATTGCAAAAATAAATTTTCTTCAATGAAGTTTGTGTTTTTAGACCGTTGCAAAATTATAAAAAATATTGGTAAATTATTGTAAATCTTTGTATTATTTATATAATTTTTTTTATTATGCTATAGATGTTTTTAATCTTAATTTTCAATTTCTTATCTTTGCAAAAATTTTAAGGCTCTCAAAGTGAGAGATACCTATTAATAACAAAATCCTATTTTATAATTTTTAAGGATTATTAATACAATTTTTATGAGCAATATTGTAGCAATTGTTGGGCGCCCCAACGTAGGAAAATCCACATTATTTAATCGTTTATTAGAAAAAAGAGAAGCCATTGTAGATTCTACTGCTGGTGTAACTAGAGACAGACATT
>DDFD01000014.1 GCA_002337005.1 Flavobacteriales bacterium UBA1937
TTGCCCGTTATGTTTAGCATCCAAACTTCTCTCCCATCTAAAGATAAGTTGATTGCATAAAAAGCGGAACGTAAACTAACAAAAAATTAAAAAAATGGCAAAAGCTCAAGTTAAAGACTTATTAGAAGCTGGTGTACACTTCGGTCACATGACTAGAAAGTGGAACCCTAATATGGCTCCATACATTTTTATGGAGAAAAACGGTATTCACATTATCGACTTACATAAAACTGCAGTAAAATTAGATGAAGCTTGTAACGCTTTAGAAAAAATTACTTCAGCAGGTAAAAAAGTTCTTTTCGTAGCTACTAAAAAACAAGCGAAAGAAGTTGTTGCAAAACATGCATCAGAACTTAACATGCCTTACATTACTGAAAGATGGCCAGGTGGTATGCTTACTAACTTTGTAACCATCAGAAAAGCGGTAAAGAAAATGAACTCTATTGATAAAATGAAGAAAGATGGTACTTTCGAAACTTTATCTAAAAAAGAGAGATTACAAGTTGACAGACAAAGAGCTAACCTAGAGAAGAACTTAGGTTCTATCGCTGATATGGTGAGACTTCCTTCTGCTGTATTTGTAGTAGATATTATGAGAGAGCACATTGCGGTAACTGAAGCTAAAAAATTAGGTATTCCTGTATTTGGTATCGTAGATACTAACTCAGATCCTAGAAAAGTAGATTTCGTAATCCCAGGAAATGATGATGCTTCTAAATCTATTGATATGATTCTTTCTGTAGTTTCTGAAGCTATAAAAGAAGGTCAATCTCAAAGAAAAGCTGATAAAGAAAAATCTAAAGAAGAAGGAGAAAAAGTAACTGCTGATGCAGATAAAGATTTCGACGCTGAATAATTTTTCTAAATCATAAATTAAAAAAGCCTTTCAAAATAATTTTGAAAGGCTTTTTAGTATAAATAAAATTAAATATTAATTACTTGAATTAATTATCGTTTTTTCTAGTCAATGCTACTAGGATATTCTTGTTCAGATCCTTTTGAGCTTCATACTTTAGCTCACATAGATTTCCGGTAAGTTTGTAAACTCCTTTTTCTACCATGATTGCATTTTGTCCTTTGGCAGGAATTGGAATATTGTAAGCAGCCTTGCCCACAATTTTGAGAACCATGTTACAGTATGAATCATTTTTAACCAAAAGTAAACTTAGTTGGTCATTCTCATCACTTTGTAACATCTCATTTATAGATTCCTTCGTTACTGGTTTTTTATTTTTTTCTTGTTCAGAATTTACCAAAAGATCAAATTCATCTTGATCTTCTTTGCTAGACTTAAATTTTTTAATATCTACAGTCTCAATCTCTGAGCCATCTTTGCTTGTTTCGTAATTAATTGCTTGGGCAGGAGTTACTTTTTTTTCTGAAGAAGGAGAATTATTATTAAATTTAACTTGTGCAGATGAGGAAGTAACCACTATTCCAAACAATAGAATAGAGATTTTTTTCATTTTTTACTTAACTTTTTATTTTTACTTAACTTTTTACTTCAATTTAAACTTTATATAAGTAATTGTTTTCCCTTTTGATGAAAACAATTCTTCGTAATAAGTCTTAATTTCTCTTAAGTAAAGTGTATCTGGTTCATATTCTGGAGCACCATAAATATCATGATGCGCAGTAAGAATCTCATAGCCAAACCCTTGTAATATGCCTAAGGTGTAACCATGAAGAAACTCTGAATCAGTTTTAAGATGTACAATTGCAGATGACTTTAAAATGTTTTTGTAACGATTAAGAAAATCAGGATGAGTAAGTCTATGTTTACCTCTTCTGTACTTAATCTGTGGATCTGGAAAAGTAATCCAGATTTCATCCACTTCATTTTCGGCGAAAAAACAGTCTATTAATTCTATCTGAGTTCTCAGGAAAGCCACATTGCCAAGATTATTATTGATGGCATCTTTGGCACCAAACCAAAATCTAGCTCCTTTGATATCTACTCCTATAAAATTCTTATCAGGAAAAGCCTTTGCCATCCCTACTGAATATTCACCTTTGCCACAGCCAAGCTCTAAAACTATTGGGTTATCATTTTTGAAGATTTTTTCTCTCCATTTCCCTTTTAGTTCAAAATTATCTAATGCTTCTTTTCTGGTTGGCTGTATAACATTTGGTAGTAATTTGTTCTCTGCAAACCTTGCGATCTTATTTTTACCCACGAAAAATAACTATTTTATTCATTTAATTCTCTAACAAAGTTAAGAATTATTTTTAACAAACAAATATGAATTTTCGCACTTATAGATAAAAATCATTAATGATAATTGCACATAAGTGAATAAAATAAAAAAACAATACTTAAATAGTAGATATAATCCCTTGAAGGTGAGAAGAGCGCAATCTCTTTTGGTAAATAGGAATATACTTTTCGATAGAAACTTTCACTGCTTCATAATTAGAACTTTCGATATAAGGCAATAGATTATCTGACGTATATACAAATTGTAAAAAATTATCTATTAAATCTTTGGGAATTTTAAGCTTTACAAAATAATCATCTCCTAAGTACGCCTTTGTATTATTAATGGCATATTGCATTTTTTCGTACTGGTAAAGGCGTTCTTTTTTCTTTCTATCGCCAGAAACCACATCGTAAAGACTTGCCAAACTTATGGTAAAACCTCCGTTTGCCAAATCAGCAACAGGAGCAATTGGCGGAGTGCCATCACCTTTTGGCGCTGGTAATCCTATAATTTTAGCTACTTCTACACTCGATTTTTTAGAATCTAGAGCTCTTACATCTTTTCTAAGATTTCCAGTTGGCTTAAATCTGTTAAGAACCACCTCTTGAATTTCTTTATAGGCTACTTCTAGTTCAACAAGATTTCTAGTATTCCCAATAATTTCTTGCGTAATTTTTATGTCTTTCCTTTCAGAAACGATAGAAGTAAATCTGATGACATCTCCCAATTTTACAGGAATTTTGAACTCTCCGTTATAATTGGTAAGATATGTTTTTTGTTCATTAAGATTCGTTACATAGATTTGGTTAAGATAAAACGAGGATTTATCTCTCATAAAAACGGTTCCTGAAAATGACTGCGCGCTGATATTTACTAAAAAAAGTAAACAAAAAATTGAAATAATTCTCTTCATAATGATGCAGCAAAAATACTCAGATTTTCAATGCAAAATCAATTCAAAAACTAAAATTGTAGTTAAACTTCTATTAAACTTTTAAATTAAAATGTTAAGAAAAGTTAGAAACCACCACCTAATAAACAACTTATAAAAAACATCCATCCATTTTTAACCAATTTTAAAGGCTTTCTATCATAAAAACTCATAAAAAAGTTAAGTCTAGTTAAATTTATAAAAAATGTGAATTTAAAAAATAAATTTGCCAAAAATCATTAGCCAATGAGCAAACTTCTATCTCTTATCTTTTTTATTATATTTTTAAAATTTTACGGTCAAGAAACACTTTCTGGAAAAGTAACAACAGAACAATCTACAGAATTAGGAGGTGTTTTGGTAGTGAACGTTAGCACAGACGAAAAAACATATACCGATGCGGAAGGAAATTTTAAAATTTTAGCAAAAAAAGGAGACGAAATCCGTTTTTTAAAAGAAAAATATGACAGAGCTTCCATCACTGTTTTTTATATAGATTTTCAGAAAAAATTAAAAATCATATTAACCAAAACACCAATAGAAATTAAAGAAGTAGAAATAAAGCCTAGACTTACCGGCAACCTAAAAAAAGATTCTAAATCCTTGAATAAAAGAAATAGAAACCAAGAACTTCAAGATGCAATCGGGCTTCCTCCACCACCAGAAAAACCTAGAGAAAAACCAGCTGAAGTCACTAAAGACATCTTGCTACCCATCATTACAGGAAATCTAAATATACAAGCAATCTATGATGTGGCTTCCGGTAAAGCAAAAAGGCAAAAAAGACTTTATAAATACCAAGATTTACAAGAAAATATAACTTGGGCAAGACTAAAAATAGAAGATGAGTATTTTATCAATCTTGGCATTCCTAGAGAAGAAATCAACAATTTTATTGAATATTCTTTTGCCAAAAATCCATTAGCTCTGCGCTATGCAAAGGCAGAAAATGTTTCTGGTTTTCTATTGCAAATCGAAGAACCAGCCAAAAATTTTGTAGAAACACTAAAAAAAGAAAAAAACTAATCCATCTGCATGAAAAAATTTTTATTCCTTACTTTCTTTTTAATTTTCATCAATTCCTTTTCTCAAGAATACATTTTGGGAAAAGTAGTTTCTGAACAAAACACCGAAATAGCAGGCGTTTTAGTCATTAACATAAATACAGACGAAAAAACATACACCAACAATGAAGGGAATTTTATGATTGCTGCTAAAACCAACGATTTGATAAGGTTGGTAAAACAAAAATTCGATAGAGTCTCTTACACCATAAAACCAGAAGATTTCCAGAAATCTATTACCATCAATATGCAAAAATCTACCATCGAAATAGAAGAGGTTGAATTGAAAACCAAATTGACCGGAAACCTTAAAGAAGACATCAACAAGGTTGAAAATAAGAAAAAAACTAAACTAAATCTGGAAATAAGTAAAATGAATTTAGAAAAATCAGAGATTGCCATTCTACTACCAAAAGCAGGGGAATTTAAACAACCAAAAGGCGAAGGCTTCTCTGTAGGTGCAGTTTCTAATAGATGGGACATTGTAGATATTAATAATGGTTATTTATATATTCTAGGAGAAGATTATTTTGTTGAGGAATTAGGTCTTAAAAAAGACGAAGTTGCTCCTTTTATAGGCTACGTAATGCAAAGTTTAAACTTAAAAAATATCAAAAAGAAAGGGTACTTCATAAGTGATGACATTGCAAAGTTTCAAGTGTTAGCAGAGAAAAAAATCAAAACATTTAAAAAGTTAAAATAATCTTAAAATCGTTAATAAATTCTTAAAATTTGGCACGGCTTTTGAAATATGTATTTTACATAAATTTGATCATCTTATAAAACTCAACCTAAAGCATACTTCACAAAATGAACAAAAACATCATCGCCATCGCCATTGCATCATTAGGTTTCGTTATCGGACTAGGAATATTGGGCAATGCCATCAAAAACCGAAACAAATCTGAAAATACCATTTCAGTAACTGGTTTGGGAACTAAAAAATTCACCTCAGACCTCATCACTTGGAACGGTAGTTTCTCAAGAAACGATTTTGAACTTAAAACCGCTTATGATGAACTTCTAAATGACAGAAAAGTCATTGAAAATTATTTGATTTCTAAAGGAATTCCTAAAAACGAATTGGTTTTTTCTGCGGTAGATATTCAGAAGCAATTTAACTATGTTTCAGATTCTAACGGCAGCAGTCATCAAACTTTTGCAGGCTACCAGCTTACACAATCTATTTCTTTGGAAAGTAAAGATGTAGCAAAAATCGAAAATTTATCTAGAAACATCACAGAAATTATAAATTTAGGAATTGTTTTCACATCTTCTAAACCTAATTATTTTTATACCAAACTAGCTGAAGTAAAACAAGAAATGATTGCCAATGCTACCAAAGACGCCAAAGAACGTGCAGAAAAAATTGCAGAAAATGCTGGTTCATCTCTCGGTAACCTAAAGAAAGCTACAATGGGTGTCATTCAAATTACTGCACCAAACTCAAATGAAGATTTTTCTTACGGAGGAACTTACAATACAGAATCCAAAGAAAAAGAAGCAAGCATAACCATAAAACTAGAATATGAGGTAGATTAATAACCTAATTTGGCGGACTTTTTTAGTCCGCTTTTTTTTGGTAAACAGTTGAGTGAATTTCTTGTATTGAATTTTCTAAATTTTCTGGCAAAAAATTAGCCATTAAAAATAGGCGCAGTGAAGATTTACCTTCGCCATAAGAAGGCTGAATATAATCTTTATTCATAATTTCAAAACCATTTCTTTGATAAAACCTGACTCTTCTAGCCGCAATTTCAGACAAAGAATCTGGCTCTGTTTCCAGAATAATTTTCTCAAATTTTTCTTTAAGAGCTTCTAAGATTTGTTCTCCAAAATTTTGATTTCTAAACTCTTCGAAAACCTCAAAATGTTCTAAAAAATAAAAACCTTTCAATTCCCAAATTACAGAGTAACTAATAGTTTCGTTTTCATTTTTAATTAAAAAAACAAAAACATCGGGGTTTTCTGCTAAATCTAAAAACTGCTCTTTATCTCTCCTTTCATTTTCAGGAAAAGATTTTTCGTATCTATTGAAAATTCTAGAAATTTTCTTTCGGTTCTGCAATTCTTCAAACCAAAACGATTTGTTTGTTTCGAGTTCCATGTTTAATTTTTCAAGTTAAAAACATCCAGCCTTCAACATCTAACACCCATCTTAAAGGTCAAAAACATTAGGCCTTCTGGTAACAAACATATCTTTTACCCAAAGCGTAAAAGCCATCCCCAAGTAAATTAAGAAAAAAACACCTGCGGTGGCAAACGTAGAATAAATGAAAAAAACACGCAATTTAGAAACAGGAATCCCCAGTCTGCTGCCAAATCTGGTAAGCGTACCAAACCATTCTCGCTCCATTTTGTGTCTTATATTGGTAAAAAAATTACTCATTTTTTAGTTTTTCATTGTTTTGGTGACGGTCAAAATCTCTTTCGGTTTTTACTTTCATTTTTTTGTCAAAAGCCGATTGCAAATCTACTCCAGTTTGATTAGCCAAACACAAAGTTACAAATAAAACATCTGCCAATTCTTCGCCCAAATCTTTGGATTTATCAGATTCTTTTTCGCTTTGTTCACCATATCTTCTGGCAATAATTCTGGCAACCTCTCCTACTTCTTCGGTCAGCATCGCCATATTGGTTAATTCATTAAAATAACGAACACCTATGGTTTTAATCCATTCATCTACTTGATTTTGAAGAATTTTTATTTCCATTTTCAACTTTTCATTTTCAATTCTCAATTACTGATAAGATCCAATAGTAGGGCTTGTAGTTCTATTTATTTTTACAATATCTAGCGGAACCAAAGCTGCAGTAGAAACTTTACCTTTTCCTTTGGCTGGTGAATCTGATTTTACCCTTAAATTGAGTTTTTGAGTAAAATAATTCTCAAATTTTGGGTCTTGATTCTGAATCGAATTCACTACCGATGGATTTACATCAAAATTAAATCCTGCATTTTGAGAAGAGTATTTCAATAAAGAATTTTCAATTAAATAAGTGAAAGTCTGTCCAGAAATTGGCTTCAATAGAATTGCGGTGCTTTTATCAGAGTAAACAATAGAATTCTTTAGATTAAAATTTAATGCTCCTAATTCTGTGGTTGTACCATTTACGTATTCATTCGTTGCATAAATTCCGTAACCAGGCAGTGCTCCGTTTAAATTCCAATAATTAGCAATTGTAGAATGCAAAATATTATAATTACCACCTTTAAAAATGCCAATACAAGCTTGTCCGCAATTGTTCATTACTAAATTTTCTGCATTTACCGTAGTTTGAATTCCTAAAATCCCAAATTCTTGATTGGTATGTATAATTGTATTTTTGATCGTAGCAGAAGCTTGATTAAGGTAAAGTGCATTAGTTCCTCCGAAAATTTTAGCATAATTAAGTTGAGCTGTTGCACCTTGTTCTAATTGAATTCCTCCCCAGTTTTTGGGTAGAGTATCATATCTTGCATCATTTCTATCACCTCGAAAGATGACCTCTTTCCCTAAATTTCCATTGGCAATCAGTTGAGCATTTTTCCCAATTTTTAGGTTAGCATCTCTATGAAAATATACTTTTGTACCTTCTGAAAGTGTGAGAGATTTACCATCAGCTACTTTTAAATCGCCATAAATGATTTTGGCTTTATTGCTATTCCAAACGGTATTTTGATTGATAATCTGAGGATTAGTAGAAGTAGAAACATAAAATTCTGCATCTTGAACCACAGAAAGCAAAGTAAAATGTTGTTTGGCAGCTGGTGTTTCTATTTGCACTCTGTCTTCTGCTATCGCTTCTGTAGCGGTAGATTGCGGAGCTATTTCTACAAAAACATACAAACTGTCTTTCTTACGAAGCGGAACATTGGTAAATTCCGTCCCTGGTTTTCCATCTACATTAATTCTGTAGGGAGATGCAGCACCTCCTTCCAAATAAATTCTAGGAATGTTGATGTCCTTATTTTCGGTATTGTAAATTTTTACGGCATAAGTTTCGCTTCTTACTTGGTTATAAACCGTGTCTAGAACCAGAGTATCTTGTGAAAATTTCAGTTTTTGAGAAGGAGAGTCAAAATTAATATCGTCTCTGTTACAAGAAACAGCAAAAAGAGCCAACCAAAAACTAAAGAAAAGAATGTATTTTGTTTTCATTGATGATTAAAAATAAGCGTAAAGTTAATGAAAAAACCTGAACTCTCTTAAAAAACGAAAAAACTGAGAATTTCTTTCGTAAAAATGTTTAAAATGCTATTTGTCAATTCAAAAAATATTCCTATTTTTGCAGTCTAAAATTTAAGAATAATAAAAGCAGTGCCATTACACGCTAGTATTATCATTAACAATTAAAAAGAAAACAAAGATATGAAATCAGGAATCCACCCAGAAAATTATAGATTAGTTGTATTCAAGGATATGAGTAATGACGAAGTATTCCTTTGCAAATCTACTGCTGAGACTAAAGACACCATCGAATTCGAAGGTACAGAATATCCATTAATCAAAATGGAAATCTCTTCTACTTCTCACCCTTTCTATACAGGTAAAACTAAATTAGTAGATACTGCTGGTAGAGTAGATAAGTTTATGAATAAATATAAAAAATTCGCTAAGTAATTTAGTCGATTTTTTCATAATAAATTAGAAGTCCTTCAAAATTTTGAAGGACTTTTTTTGTACTTTTGTAAGACACATATAAGAAAAACAAAAAATCAATAAAAACATTAATTAAAAATAATATGCTTTTTATTGAAAACTCTAAACACAAAAAACTCTATGCAACTTATATTCTCTGATGCTCAATATTGGGGAGATTTTCTTCCGCTTACTTACACCAAACCTATTGCCGAATTAAGAACGGGGATTCTCACGTTTTCAGAACGCTGGCAAAAACTCCTAAACTCTAATGAAATTTCTTACATTACAGAAGAATATCTTCAAAAGAAATATACATCTTACGAAAAGAAAGAAAGCCTACTCATCACTCCTAATTTTTTACCATCTGATGAAGTTCTAGCTCAAATAAAAAATCTACAATTAGGCGAGGCTCTCATTTATGAAAACGAAGTTTTAGCTGCTAGATTAGATATGAATGATTTTTCTCTTTCGAAAATTGAGAAAATGACAGACATTACCGAAGAATTAGTTTTTTTCAAAAAACATACAGATTTATTTTCTAAAAACGACCAAGCAATAGATTTTGATTTTGAGCTTGTTACGAAAGGGAGAACTTCTCAAGAATTGTCGAAAACCAATGGTTTTTTGGGCAAAAAAGAAGATTTATTTATAGAAGAAGGCGCAGAAATAGAATTCGCTACGCTTAATTGCAAAACTGGAAAAATTTACATTGGCAAAAACGCAGAAATAATGGAAGGTTCTGTGATTAGAGGAAGTCTCGCACTTTGTGAAGGTTCTAAAATCAATATGGGTTCTAAAATTTATGGCGCCACTACAATTGGTCCGCATTCTAAAGTTGGTGGCGAAGTGAACAACATCATTATCACAGGTTTTACCAACAAAGGACATGAAGGTTTTGTAGGAAATTCAGTCATCGGAGAATGGTGTAATCTGGGAGCAGATACCAATTCATCTAACCTAAAAAACAATTATGCTGAAGTAAAACTGTGGAGTTATAAAACCAAAAAATTTGAAAAAACTGGACTTCAATTCTGCGGAATGATTATGGGAGACCATTCTAAAACTGCTATTAATACACAATTTAACACGGGAACTGTAGTTGGAGTTGGCGCTAATATTTTCAAAAGTGGATTTCCACCAAATGTGATAGAACATTTTTCTTGGGGAGGTTTCAAAGGAGATGAAAAATTCAGATTAGAAAAAGCGTATGAAGTTGCCGAAAAAGCAATGGCAAGAAGAAAAATGCCTTTAACTGATGAAGATAAAGAGATTATAAAATGGGTTTATGAAAATTGTTGAGGATTTTTCACGCAAAGATTTGTACGTTGCTTTTGTCTTTCCAAAGGAATCTTAACAAAAAATTTATGACATTAAATTGTGATTCCTATGGATGATAAACAATATCAAAAACGCTTTCAAAATTTTTTGGAAGCGTTTTTTGCTAAATAAAACACCTTTGCAAGCCTTAAAAAAGAGGAAACTTTATAAACATCTTTGCGCACTTTGCGTGAAAACATACAATAATCAAAAAAATTACATTTCTGATGTAATATTTTCCCGAACTTCGTTGTCTTACCTATAGAAGCTAATCTATGAATCAAGAAACATTTAAAAATACAGTATTTGTACTGAAAGATGAGATGTATCGTTTTGCAAAACGATTCTTGGTAAGTAGTGACGAAGCACAAGATCTAGTACAAGACCTGATGATGAAGTTTTGGCAAAAAAAAGATGAATTAGTTGGTCTTAATATAAAATCTTACGCTTTGAAATGTGTGAAAAATGAGTGCCTCAACAAGTTGAAACACGAAACAGTGAAACAGAATTTTGCAGATTTCCAACTCCATCGGAGCGAACTCTACAAAATGGAAGTGAATAACCTAAAGGAAAAAATCATCAACTTCATTAATGAACTTCCGGAAAAGCAAAAAATGGTAATTCACCTAAAAGATGTAGAAGAATATGAGGTCTCGGAAATTTCGGAAGTTTTAGAAATGGAAGAAAATGCAGTAAGAGTAAATCTGATGCGAGCAAGACAAAAAGTAAGAGAACAAATTACACAATTAATGAACTATGAACAAAGACAAATTTCAAAATAAGTACACAGAAATCTTCCAAGAAATAAAGGAAGAAAAAATGGACTGGAATTTCGAAGATTTCTTAGCACAAACGGAACAAAAAGCTGAAGGTGCTAAAATAGTTCCGTTGCAAAAAAAGTCTAGCAAACAATGGTTGTATATTGCAGCAAGTTTAGTTTTAATTACTGGTTTCGGGATAATTCTTAAAAATAATTTCTCTGAAAACGCCACAGTGATGCCAACTGAAATCGCCAAAATAAACAATCAGGGAAAACCTGAAAATCAAAACATTGCCAACAATCAAACGATGGCAAAAGCTGATGATAACAACTTCCCAATCACCAGAAATGTAAACGCCGAACCCATCAAAAGAAAAAAATCAAAATATAAAAAATCTGCGCAGTATTTAGCTCAAAATTCTACAAAAAACCATCACAATAGCGCTAAAAATGATGATAAAAACATAGAATACAACCCAAACTTCGTTATCATCAATGGTAAACCGGTTGCTACAGAAGACGAAGCCATTAAATACACTAAAAATGCAATTGACATGCTAGGCGGAAACATTAATACCGCTCTAGAAAATGCACAACCTGTGAAACTCTTAACCGTTAATTTTTAAAATTACTATTATGAAATCGTTTACGATTACATAAGACCTTAAACAAAATAAATAACTACTTATGAAAAAGATTATATTTATATTCATTTTAATGTTCAGCAGTCTCAATATTTTTGGGCAAAGTGATAAACTGAACCAGCTTTTTGACCAATATCAAGAAACGGAAGGCGTAACTTCTATCAAAATTGCAAAACCGATGTTTAGACTTCTCGGAAACATCAATATAGATGATGAAGATTTGAAGAAAATAAAACCACTTATTAATAAAGTAAATGCTCTGAAAATCTTAGTGGTAGAAAAACCAAATCCTAACGATAAAGATTCGGTGGTTGCCTATCAAAATTTTCAAAAAGTGCAAACTTCTATGCTTTCAGCTCTTAAAAATCTTCATTATGAAGAATTGATGACCGTAAATAGCAAAGACAATAAGATTAAGTTTTTAGCAGCCAATACCACTTCTGACATTCTAGATAATCTTTTATTGACCATCAATGGAGAAGACAGTAATGTACTGATGATGCTAGACGGAAAAATCTCTATGAATGATGTTTCTAATCTGGTAAATGATGTACAAGAAAAAACTCAGAAACCAGCTCCCGTTAATGACAATATTTCATCCATCAGAACCGTAGAAGCTTTTCACGGAGTAGATATTTCTGCTGGTGTAATTGTAGATTTTACCCAAGGAAGTGATAGAAAAGTAGAAGTAATAGCAGATGCAGACAAAATGCAGTATGTAAAAACTAAAGTTGAAAACGGAATTTTAAAAGTTTCTATCGATAGAAGTTCTAATAAAAATTTGAAATTCAAAAAACTTTTGGTAAACATCCAAAATCCAAAATTAGATGACCTTTATGTAAGTTCTGGCTCTATTTTTAAGACCAAAAACAAAATTTCAGACGAAAAACTAAATGCTCAAATTAATTCTGGAGCTATCATAACGGCAGATTTTGATTATAGTGAAATGACCATTCAAGCTAATTCTGGTTCGGTACTTACTTTAGATATTAATACCAAAACTTTAGACTTTTCTGGGAATTCTGGAATGATTATTAATGCAAAAGGAAATGCCGAAAACGCTTCGTTCAAATTGGGAAGTGGTGCAAGTTGTAACGCTCAAAATTTAATTTCGAAAAATGTAAAGGTAGATATAAACTCTGGAGCCATTGCTAAAGTAAATGCTAATTATTCTCTAGACGTAAGCGCAAGTTCGGGAGCTATAGTTCAGTACAAAGGAAATCCTGAAGTTAATTCTAATGTGAAGAAAAGCAGCGGTGCAATCATCAAAAAAATCGATTAATTTTTAAAAATTAAAAACTATAAAATCGCTAGAATTAGCAAATACAAGCACCAATAGATTTATAGCGATTACATATAATTATAATAAAACAATAAAAATCTACCTATGAAATTAAAATATTTACTTTTATTGCCTATTTTATTCTTTTTACAGTCTTGTTTCGTGAGCGAAAAATCTCTTTACAACGAAGAAACAAATGGGAACACGACGGTAACCAAAATAAATGTACCTATGTTTTTGGTAAAACCCTACATAAAAAAAGCATTGAGAGAAGACGGAGAATCCGAAGAAGTGATTAACTTGATTAAAAAAATAAGAAAAGTAAAAGTCTATACCGTAGAAAATGCGACTGAAAAAATGGCGACTCAATTTTCTAGACAATCATTCGGGAGCAATTTACAAGAATTGGTAAGTGTGAATAGCAAAGACTCTAAAATGAAAATTATGTCTGCTATTACCAATTCTGAAACAGAAATTAAAGACTTACTCATTACCGTAAAAGATGAAAAAGACTTAGTCTATGTAAAAGTTTTAGGAAAATTTTCGATGGAAGACATTGCCAAAATTGCTGAACTTTCCGAGAAAAACAAAGAAACTATCGCCAATAATAATTAGAAAACAAAAAACTGCCCGAAAGAGCAGTTTTTGTTTTAGTACAGTAGATGAAACACTTTTATTCTTTTCCTTTTTTTAAAAACATTTACGATATACATATCATTAAACTTCGCATCTGGAATATCTTTGTAAAAATTCACTTTACAGATTTCATTTAGTAACAAAGGATTGGTATTAGAATGCCCTGAAATAATACTCTTAGATTGATTAAAAACCAATTCATTTTTTACAAAATCAGAAATTTTAGACGGATTGTAGATTTTAACTTCTAATTTTTTATCCGAAACCAAATGCTCTATCGTTTCTTTAGTTCTAAAATAATCTGTACTATATGCGTTATCAATTTTAGAGTTTTTCAATAATTCTGCTAAGTCTATAGCACGATTTTTTCCAGCTTCAGAAAGGTGCGGATTCTTACCATTATTTTCTTTTTCGCCGTGTCTTACGATGATAAAAACGGTTGCTTGCTTTTTTATAAATTTATTGACCTTACTATTTGATGCATTTCCTACAAAAACAGTATCTACTTTCACTTCTTGAGAATAACAAAAATGAAATCCAAAAATCAAAAACAGACAAAATATACCCTGACTAAACAACTTTTTCATATCATTAATTTGAATACAAATCTAAAATAAAAATTTAACAATTTAACACGACACGTTTTGTCGTTATAACACTGTAACTTTGTCGTTATAAAAAAAGAATGTGGAAAAGTTCTTTTAAATAAAACCAAAATTAATTAGTATTTTTGATAAAATTTAAGAAAAAATGAGCAGTTCAGACGATAAGAAAAAAGCACTAGCACTAGTCTTAGAAAAAATGGATAAAACCTATGGAAAAGGTACCGTAATGAAAATGGGAGACAGTGCAGTAGAAGAAGTAGAAGTAATACCAAGTGGTTCACTTGGTTTAGATATTGCACTAGGAGTTGGCGGTTATCCAAAAGGTAGAGTTATCGAAATTTATGGACCAGAATCTTCTGGTAAAACCACGCTTACGATGCACGCTATTGCAGAATCTCAAAAAGCGGGAGGAATTGCAGCCTTTATTGATGCGGAGCACGCTTTTGATGCTGTTTATGCAAAAAAATTAGGGATTGATGTAGAAAATTTAATTATTTCTCAACCAGATAATGGTGAACAAGCATTAGAAATTGCAGATAATTTAATTCGTTCTGGAGCGATTGATATTGTAGTAATAGATTCTGTTGCCGCTCTTACTCCAAAAGCTGAAATAGAAGGAGAAATGGGGGATTCAAAAATGGGATTACACGCTAGATTAATGTCTCAAGCATTAAGAAAGTTAACCGCTACTATTTCCAGAACAAAATGTACGGTAATTTTCATCAACCAATTAAGAGAAAAAATAGGAGTTATGTTCGGAAATCCTGAAACTACAACTGGTGGAAATGCTTTAAAATTCTACGCTTCTGTAAGAATTGACATCAGAAGAAGTGGTTCTCCTATAAAAGTAGGCGAAGATGCAGTAGGAAACCGTGTGAAAGTAAAAATCGTAAAAAACAAAGTGGCTCCACCGTTTAAAAATACAGAATTCGATATTATGTACGGAGAAGGAATTTCTAAAGTAGGTGAAATTCTAGATTTAGGAGTTGAGTATGATATTGTGAAAAAATCAGGTTCTTGGTTCAGCTATGGAGATACCAAACTTGGGCAAGGTAGAGATGCC
This sequence comes from Flavobacteriales bacterium UBA1937, assembly GCA_002337005.1. Taxonomy (GTDB): domain Bacteria; phylum Bacteroidota; class Bacteroidia; order Flavobacteriales; family Weeksellaceae; genus Cloacibacterium. Next base: position 15,129 of record DDFD01000014.1, read on the forward strand.
GTGAAAGAATTGCTAAAAGACAATCCTGAACTTTTAGAAGAACTTTCGGAAAAAATAAAAGTAGCAATTAAAGAAAAAAAATAAATTTTTTCAATAAGATAAACCAGGCGCGAGCTTTGCTCGCGCCTGGTTTATTTTTTAAATTATGGCAGCGAAGCTGCCGCCGTAATTTTTCCAATATTTATTTGAACTCGCCTTTGGCGAGTTCCTGCGTTACAAATTAATTTCTTCTAAAGGATTCCAAAAAATTTTCTTGAAATTCTGAATTTTATTTCCTTTTACTTCTATTTCTTCTTTTGCCAGTTTCTCGGTGAATTTTGGAATACAACTTTCCGCAGAAATAATTCCACAAGCGCTACAGACTCTATGCGCAGGAAAATCATCATCATAATTGCGAAGAGCATTTCCTACGTGACGAGAATGATTAGGATAACCAACTGCTTTTGCTATGGCTCCATAAGTTGTTACTCTACCTTTAGGAATCATTCTAATGATTTCAAAAACTTGTTGTTTGAAGGTTTCATTCATAAGGTAAAGTTAATTTTTTCTATCAGAATTTAGGCGTTTTTTGCAATTTTTTTTTGGCGCGAGCGAAGCGAGCGTCGATTGTTTTCAAAGTTTACCAAAAAGATCATTTCCCTTTTTGTTGCGAAAAATGAAGCAATCTTATGTGGATTCAAAAATCAATACTTTAAATTTAAGACCAATAGAAAAGCTACGAAGTAGCGAAAGCAATAGCTTAGTGTGAAGCACTAGGGAGAAAAAATAACGTAAAGTGAAGCCCTGAAATCGAAGATTCGACGCAGTCAAAGGGCGAAATCCTTTTCAGTAAAATTTTCTAAAAAAGGAAAAGAAAAACCGCTCGTGAACTTTAGCCCTGATTGGAGCATTTGTTTGAGCTCTTTTTTCTGTGTGACGATTATTTCAATTTTCGGAAAAAGTTTGATAGATTGCTTCTTCGTTCATTCTTCACTCATCGCAATGACAGAAAAAAAGCGAGTGCGGAAAGCAGGTCTGGAAGTGTAAAGAAACCAAATTTCTAGCTTCTATAAACTACCCCGCCTTCGCAATGCGAAGCCACCCCTTCAAAGAAGGGGAATAAAAAACGCCCAAAAAATTGAGCGTTTATATAACTTCTGTCTTCGGACTTCCGTCTTCCAACTTATTAAGAATTTTCTAAAATATACTTAAAAATTAATGGTGCACAAATCGTAGCATCACTTTCAACGATGAATTTCGGTGTTGTGATATCTAGTTTACCCCAAGTAATTTTTTCGTTCGGTACAGCTCCAGAATACGAACCATAAGAAGTGGTAGAATCTGAAATCTGACAAAAATAACTCCAGAACGGAATGTCATGCATTTCCATATCTTGATACAACATTGGCACTACACAAATCGGAAAATCGCCTGCAATTCCTCCACCAATCTGGAAGAAACCAACTCCTTTTCCTGCACAATTTTTAGGGTACCAATCTGCCAAATACATCATATATTCAATTCCAGATTTCATTGTTGAAGGCTTTAAATCTCCTTTTATGCAATAACTCGCAAAAATATTTCCCATCGTAGAATCTTCCCAACCTGGTACAATAATTGGCAAATTCTTTTCAGCAGCAGCAATCATCCAAGAATTTTCTCTCGGGATTTCATGGTATTGTTCTAGAACTCCAGAAAGAATCATTTTGTACATATATTCGTGCGGAAAATATCTTTCTCCTTTAGTATCTGCATCTTTCCAAATTTCAAAAATATGCTTCTGCAATCTACGGAAAGCCTCTTCTTCTGGGATACAAGTATCGGTAACTCTATTTAAACCTCTTTCTAGCAAATCCCATTCTTCTTGAGGCGTTAAGTCTCTGTAATGAGGCACTCTTTCGTAGTGAGAATGCGCTACCAAATTCATTAAATCTTCTTCTAAATTCGCACCAGTACAAGAAATAATATCTACTTTATCTTCACGAATCATATCTGCCAAAATTTTCCCCATTTCTGCAGTTGACATTGCTCCAGCAAGCGTAATCATCATTTTACCACCATCTTTTAGGTGCGCTACATAACCTTTTGCAGCATCTACCAAAGCAGCAGCATTAAAGTGCAAATAATATTTTTCTATAAATTCGGTAATCGGTTTATTGCTCATTTTTATAAGAATTTTTGCAAAGATAAGGTTTTTGCAGGAAGTTAGAAGCTGGAAGCCAGAAGTTTTTAGAAGCAAGACGTTTGTACTTATTTTCCAACTAATGTCCCGCTTTCACTACTCGCTTTTTTAGAAATTTCTCACACACTAAACCTGAACTAAAAAATTTCTAAAAAGAGCTCAAACAAACCGTTCAATCGGGGCTAGAATTTACTTTTCGTTTTTCTTTCCACTTTTCTACAATATCCTTATATCAATCCTTCAAGGATTATTTACTTAAAAAAAAATCGACGCTCGCTTCGCTCGCTCCAAAAAATATCAATCAAGAGAATTGATTAAAACATAATATCTAAAAGCCAAAATTCCTTTTTGAAATTTTGTAAGTTTCGTTGGGTCAAGATGGCTGTATTTTGGGAGAAATTTTTTATTGAATCGGTTAACAATTCGGAAAACTGACTTTTTCATATTTTTTTTATTTGTGTCGCTCCTACGGAGCTTCCAACTAAATGTTATCTATAATTTCTACAAACCTTTGATTCCTACGGAACCAAATTTTACAATTTTTTAAAACCTAAATTTTCTATTTTCTTTCTTTTCTGAGATTTTCTTTTTGCTTTCTAGGCGCTTTTCTACTTTTGCACGGCTTGGCTTGGTTGCAATTCTTTTCTTCGGAACGATGAGCGATTTATTCACCAGTTCCTGAATCTTTTCAATCGCAATTTTTTTATTTTGCAATTGTGTTCTGCTTTCCGAAACGGTCAACTGAAGAATTCCATCCAAATTAATTCTATTTTTCAATTTCAAAGCAATTCTTTCTTTCTCCAAATCTGTAAATACGGCAGAATCTTCTAACTCCCACATCACTGTTACGGAAGTTTCTACTTTGTTTACATTTTGCCCGCCACTTCCGCTGCTTCGGGAAGTTTTGTAAGAAAGTTCGTGCTGGAAATTTTTCATTTAAAATTTTCTTTAAACAATTTACTATGTTCCTTTATAAAGCTAATATCACCTCCTGCCATTTCTAAATCTCCCTCAAAATTTCCATCTTTTTTTGTTTTATAATAAACTGTTTTATTATTAGAATTTATAAATATTGAATCACCGATTGAAATTTGGCTTTCACAAATTCTATCATAAACCTCTGCTCTGTTATTTTCAATAGCATAAGGAAAATATTTTTTTTCTTTTTTTGGATTAAATTCTTTAGAATTAGATTTAAATTTACTGATATAAAGAATTGCAAAACAATGATTATTTGAAATTTTGAAAGAATCTACTTTTCCTTTCAAAACAAAATTATTATGAAGCATATTTTGCTCAATTTCATACTCTTTATTACTCCATTTATTTAAAAAATATATCCCTAGTAAAAAAGAAATGAACAAAATAATATACCTAATATACTTTTTCATATTAATTTAAGAATTTCTTTCCTTAAAACCTTACCGTTTTCCGCTCTTGGGAATTTCTCTAAAAATAAGATTTCTTTAGGAATATGAAACTTGCTTGGAAATTCTAAATTATAAATTTTAGATTTAATTTCTGTCATGCTGAGCGAAGTCGAAGCATCTTTTCCTTCGATGACTAGAACCAATTTCTCGCCTAAAATTTCGTCTGGTTTCCCAATAAAAACCAAATCTTGAGTAACATATTTCTTAACCAAGCTTTCTAATTCTTCGGCAAAGATTTTCACTCCTCCAGAATTAATAACATTGTCAAATCTACCTAAAAATTTGAATTGCTTTTTGTCACATTGAGCGGAGTCGAAATGCATTAGTTCTACAATATCATTAGTTTGCAAAATTTCTGGATTAAGTTTTGGTGCGAAAATTTTCAAACAGTTTCTTTCATCTACAGATATTTCAACATCATTAAAAATCGTAAAATAATCTTCCTGAACAGGAGAAATTTGTTTCAAAGCAATATGAGAAAGCGTTTCGCTCATTCCGTAAGTCTCAAAAATTTTGTTGGATGTTGGATGTTGGATGTTGGATGTTAATTGAGATTTCAAATTTTCTGAAACTGCTGCTCCGCCAATGATAAGATTCTTAATCAAATGAATGTCATCTAAAGAATTTTGAACTTGCAATGGTGTCATCGCACAAAATTCCACATTTTCAGAAATTTCAGGAGCGGAACTTGGTTCAGAAATAATGATTTTCAGTTTTCTTTCAATAGCTCTTACCAACATCATTTTCCCAGAAATATATTGAACGGGCAAACAAAGTAAAGCAGAATCTCCTTCTTTTAATCCTAGAAAATCGCAAGTCATTTTCGCAGAATGGAGCATTCTAGATTTTTCGATTTCAAAGACTTTTGGAATTCCAGTAGAACCAGATGTTTGAACAGAAACGGTTTCAGAATCAGAAAACCAATTTTGCAAAAACTGAAGAACTTTTTGTTCAAATCCTGTTTTTGGAAAGATGTTTTTTATCTCAAAATTTTTGAAGTCAATTTGCATTTTTTCTTGCTGATTTTGCTAATGGAGCAGATTTGATCTGCTTTAAAAAACTTACGTGGTAAAGTTAACGAATTTTTGCGTGAGGACGAAGGCAATTGTTGGAGCTCTTTTACGGCGGCGGCTTCGCCGCCGCCGTAAAAAGCGACTTGCCGAAGACCGACCTTTTGTTTTTTGGAATGGAAAACCCTTTTTGCGTTTGAAACGCAGAAAGGGTTGTGCGATGGCGAAAAACAAAAGGGCACGCCAATATTTTATAAAAACTACATTCTGTTTACCACATTTATTCCCAATAAATTCAGAGATTTTTTGATGGTTTTTGCCGTAAGATCAGAAATTTGGAGTTTGAATTGTTTAGCGTTTTCATCTTCCAAAGTCATTATAGGATTGTTTTGGTAGAAAGAATTATACGTTTTTACCAAATCATAAACGTAATTGGCAACTTGAGCCGGACTTAAAGTTTCAGCCGCCTTTTCTACAACCTCCTTATAATTAGACAATTGCATAATCAATTCTTTTTCGGAAGTGTTGGGTTGATAATTGCCAAAGTCCCCTTCCACAAAATTTGCTCTATTCAATAAAGATTGAATTCTAGCGTAAGTATATTGAATAAATGGGCCTGTATTTCCGTTGAAATCAATACTTTCTGCTGGATTGAAAAGCATTTTTTTCTTCGGATCTACTTTTAGCATAAAATATTTCAAGGCGCCTAAACCTACAATTTCGTAAGATTTTTCTTTTTCATCGTCTGATAAACCTTCTAATTTTCCTAATTCTTCAGCTTTTTCTTTGGCGGTAATATACATTTCTTGCATTAAATCGTCTGCGTCAACTACCGTTCCTTCTCTGGATTTCATTTTTCCTTCTGGCAATTCTACCATACCGTAAGAGAGATGGTACAATTGATTTGCCCAATCAAAACCTAGCTTTTTCAGAATTAAGAACAATACTTGAAAGTGATAATCTTGTTCATTTCCAACGGTGTAAATCAATTTCTGAATATCGTTTTGTTTGAAACGCTCCACTGCTGTTCCCAAATCTTGGGTCATATAAACCGAAGTTCCATCGCCACGAAGAACGAGTTTTTGGTCAAGTCCATCCTCAGTTAAATCAATCCAAACGGAATTATCTTCCTTTTTAAAGAAAACGCCATTTGTCAAACCTTCTTCGATGATGTCTTTTCCTAAAAGATAAGTATTACTTTCGTACTGAATCTGGTCAAAATCTACGCCCAATCTTTTGTATGTTTCGTTGAAACCTGCATAAACCCAAGAATTCATCTTTTCCCAAAGTTCACGAACTTCTGGTTTATTTTGCTCCCAATCTAAAAGCATTTTTTGGGCTTCTAGAATAATTGGCGCTTGTTTTTTTGCGGTTTCTTCGTCTAAACCTTGTTCTTTGAGTTCAGAAATTTGAGCTTTATAATTTTTATCAAACTCTACATAATAATTCCCCACTAATTTATCTCCTTTTAAACCAGTAGATTCAGGGATTTCCCCATTTCCAAATTTTTCCCAAGCCAACATAGATTTGCAAATGTGAATACCTCTATCATTGATAATTTGAGTTTTTACCACATTGTAACCTGCTTCTTTAAGTATTTGAGCCACAGAAAAACCTAACAAATTATTCCTGATATGTCCTAAATGTAATGGTTTATTAGTGTTTGGGGAAGAATACTCTACCATTACGGTTTGGTTTTTATTTTCCTTTATGTCAAACTGAGATTTTATTTCTTTATAATTTTGAACAAAAGCGTCATTATTTATAGTCAAATTCAAGAAGCCTTTTACAACATTAAAGTTTTCAATTGCTCCTTGTTTTTTTAATTCCTCTCCTAATTCATTTCCCAAAATATCTGGACTTTTCTTTGCCAACTTAACCAATGGAAAAATTACTACTGTAAAATCTCCTTCGAAATCTGTTTTATTTTGTTGGACTTCTAAATTGAGATTGTCAATTTGATAAAGAGTTTTAAGAATTTCGGAAATTGAGTTTTGTATATGTTGTCTGATATCCATTTTCTATATTTTATGCAAAGATAATAAATAAAAAAGAGGTCAAAAAAATTGACCTCTTTTTTATTTATACTGATTTTATTCTATTTAGCCCACCAAACTGGAGTATACATAGATGATACAACAGTTGCATTCGCATTTAATGTTCTTTCAGATTTAGGTGTTATTAATCTTACTGGAATTTTTTTAGTTTGACTTTCTTGATTTGGGGTCAAATTAGGAAAACCTGTTCTTCTCCAGTCATTATATGGCTCTGCAGTCGTGAACAATGCAATATATTTCTGAGTTATAATATTCTCTAAAGTTACCGTTGCAGAAGCCGTAGTCGCATACGTATCATCAGTAGCTCCTGTAACATCTTTAATTGAAGATGCTACAGCATCTTTTAAAGCTGCTTGAGCAAGGAGTGTTTGACCTAATCTAAAATATGCTTCAGCTTGTATAAATTTAATTTCGCTATAGCTGACAATTATGTTTGGTGTAGATGCTGTTCCAGCAAAATAATTACCAAAGACAGAGGCGTCACTATCAGCATCTTCTGGTGCCGAACCTGAATAACCACCATTTGCATCTTCTCCAACAAAATAAGATAGTCTTGGGTCATTTTTATTTACTAATAAATCAACAAAATATTTGCCCATCGACATATATCCTTCTCTAGCATTGTTAAATCCATACCATAGATTTTGATTATTTCCTCCATCAAAAGTAGCCATTAAATTATCCGAGTTTGAAGTCAAAGCTTTTTGTGAATAATCCAAAGCTTTCTGTGCAGCAGTAGCATCAACTTTAGATAACCTCAGTGCATATCGGGCTTTAATAGCGTAAGCTAATTTAGTCCATTTACTGATATCTCCTCCATAGAAAATATCATTATTGCTTGGTAAATTTTTATTTGCACTTACTGGCTTAGCAAAATCTACTATTGCTTTATCCAAATAAGATTGAATTTGAGAAATCACTTCCTGCTGAGTATCATACTTAGGGGAAAAGTTATTGACTCCTTGAAATGCTTGTGAAAAAGGTACATCTCCCCATACATCAGTTGCATATCCTATATTTATTGCCATCAACACTCTTGCCATACCATCATAATATGGATTCTTATCCCCAAATTGTGTGATAATCTGATTCAAACTTAAACCCGTTTCATAAATATTTGACCAATCAGTTTCATTGTCTGTCTCAGTTAAAAAATAATTTGTGAAATCTAAAGACTGAAAAGCATTACCGTTTGTATGTTGTGTAAATAAGCTTAAAGTTCTAGGTAAGTTCCCAGTTGAATTACTAATAGTTCCCACTT
>DDFD01000029.1 GCA_002337005.1 Flavobacteriales bacterium UBA1937
TATTTTTCAGGTTGCAAAGATATGGATTTTTTTATTTTCTACAAATTTATTTTTATTTTTTGTTGTTTTTCTTTTTATACCGAGGTTGAATTTCTTTGATTGTAGATTTTAAGAGGTCTTATTGATGATTCTTTAAGTTTTAGTGTGGTAAGTATATTTTAAACATTTTCAAAAAACGTATATTTGTAACCTTAATTTTTTTAAAAGAAAATGTTTACAGAAAATCAACTTTCCGAAATCAAAAAGCTTATCTCGCCTGAGAAAAAAGTAGTTATTATTACTCATTACAATCCAGACGGAGACGCTATTGGTAGTGCATTGGGATTAAAACATTTTCTTAATAATATGGGTGTAGAACCTACTGTTTTGGCTCCTAATGATTTTCCTAAATTTCTGAAATGGATGCCAGATGCTAAAAAAGTGGTGATTGCAGAATACAAACGCAAGACCGCTGGCGAAGCTATCTATAAGGCAGATGTTATTTTTTGTTTAGACTTTAATGCTCACAATAGAATTGGCATTTTAGGAGATTGGTTGATGAAATCTTGGGCTAAAAAAATATTGATAGACCATCATCAGCAACCAGAGAATTTTGATTATGTGTATTCAGATGTTACCATTCCTGCAACTTGCCAAATGGTGTATCATTTTATAGAAGCGCTTGGTAGAGAAGATTTGGTAGATCAAAACGTAGCAGAATGTCTTTATACAGGGATTATGACGGATACAGGTGGTTTCCGTTTTCGTTCTACATCTGCAACTACACACAGAATAGTAGCTAATTTAATAGAAAAAGGAGCAAATCCTGCGATGATTACCAGCAATACTTGGGATACCAACTCTGTTTCTAGGCTGCATCTTTTGTCGTTAATTTTAGGAAGAATAGAATTGGTGAAGGACGGAAAAGTAGCTGTTTTGTATTTGAAAAGAGAAGAATTAAAAGAATTTGGTTTCGAAAAAGGTGATACAGAAGGTTTTGTGAATTATGGATTGAGCATTGCTGGAACTAAAATGGCAGCATTTTTTATGGAAGATTTACTTGAAGATTATATTAAAATTTCTTTCCGAAGTAAGGATGATGTAGATACAAATGCTTTTGCGAGAGCACATTTCAACGGAGGCGGGCATATCAATGCTTCTGGTGGTAAATATTTCAAAAGTATCTACGAAACCATCGAAGATTTTAAAAGAAAAATTGAAGAAGAAGATTTTTAGAAATTTGCCACGAACGCCCGAAAGCTTTTTATAATTTGTGTATTTGTTGCAAAAAAGCTAACAAATCCTAGGCAACTGTTCCCCAATCAAAGGATTTACGACACGTTTTCCACCAAAAGCACTTTCCATAATTACTTTTCCTGCGTGTTCTTCGGTGATGTAACCAATTTTTGAAGCGTGATGATTTACTCTTTGTAAAGTTTCTAATGCTTCATCGGCAATTTCATTGTCGCAAACACAGAGAAAAGTTCCTTCGTTGGCAACGTACATTGGATCTAAACCCAATAATTCGCAAGCGCTTTTTACTTGTTTTTCTACCAGAATTTTATCTTCAAAAAGATGAATTCCTAAATTGCTTTCAGAGGTAATTTCATTGAGAACGGAAGCTAATCCTCCTCTTGTTGCATCTCGCAGAAAATGAATTTTTTCACCAAAATTTTCAATGAGTTTTTTTACTTCAAAATTTAGATTTTTAGTGTCGCTCAAAATTTCAGAATCAAATTTAAGGCCTTCTCTTTCGCTCATAATCGCCATTCCGTGAGAAGCAATATCTCGGTTGATGATGATGCTTTGGTTTGGTTTTATGTGTTCGATTCCGATTTTTGCATTTTCGTAAATTACGCCAATTCCAGAAGTGTTGATGTAGATTTTATCGCCTTTTCCACGTTCTACTACTTTGGTGTCTCCAGTTACTATTTTTACGCCAGCTTTTTCGCTCGCCAATTTTATAGAATTGATAATTTTAGCAAAATCTTCCATCGAGAAACCTTCTTCAATAATAAAAGAAAGCGAGAGATATTTCGGTTCTGCACCACACATCGAAATATCATTTACCGTTCCGAAAACCGCCAATTCGCCAATGTTTCCGCCTTTAAAAAAAATCGGCGAAACCACAAAACTATCGGTAGAAAACGCCAATTTCCCCGAAAGTTCTAGAAAAGCACCGTCGTGTTTTTTGTCTAAAAATTCGTTTCCTAAATTTTTGAAAATAAGGTTGTTGAGTAATTCGGTTTGTTTTTCGCCACCGCTTCCGTGTTGAAGGTTGATGCTTTCCATAATTTGAAATTAAGAAGGGTTTTCGGGTTCTAATTCTAAATCTTCGCCCATTAATTTCAGTGCGTCCATTGTTTTTTTTGCTTCATCTTCATCAATAATTCCGATGGCAGCGCCAACGTGTACCAAGACGTAATCACCAATTTTAGCTTCGGGAACTAATGCGAGATTTACCTCTTTTTTGATGCCTTCAAAATCTACACTTCCTATTCTGAACACTTCATCTAATTCTGAAGTGATGCTTTCTAATTTTCCTGGGATGGCTAAACACATAATTTTCTTTGTTAAATTGATGATTTGTAAAATAGTGAAATTGTCTTACAAATTGTCTTGTTTTATAGATGTGTTATTGTGCTATTTCACAATTTCACTTTTCAAAAATTCGTACCACGCTTCCATTCCTTCTCCTGAAGTGGCAGAAACTTCAAAAAACGTAATTTTTGGATTTACTTTTTTGGCGTTTTCTTTCAATTTTTCTACATCAAATTTTAAGTAAGGCAATAAATCTATCTTGTTGATGATACAGATATTAGAAGTGAAAAACATGTCAGGATATTTCAACGGTTTGTCTTCTCCTTCTGTTGTAGAAATAATTACAACTCTTTGGTTTTCACCCAAATCAAACATTGCAGGGCAAACCAAATTCCCTACGTTTTCTATCATTAAAATAGAGTTTTGTTTCGGCTTTAGTTCTTTCAAAGATTTAGCAATCATTTCAGAATCTAGGTGACAGCCTTTTCCGGTATTGATTTGAAGAACGGGAACGTTGAGCGCATAGATTCTTTCAGCGTCGTTGGTAGTTTGTTGGTCTCCTTCAATTACGGAAAATTCTACTTCATTTTTTAAATCGGCAATTGTTTTTTCTAAAAGCGAAGTTTTACCAGAGCCTGGCGAAGAAACCAAATTCATGGCAAAAATATTCAAAGCCTCAAAAAAGCCACGATTTCTCTCTGCTCCCAATTGGTTTTGGTGGAGAATATCTTTTTCTAATTCTACGATATTTACATCGTGAGAATGATGGTGGTGTTCGTGATGAAGGTGTTCATGTCCATGTTCGTGGTGATGTTCGTGAGTGTGAGCATCTTCGCCATGATGGTGTTCGTGAGAATGAGTGTGGCCATCGTGATGATGGTGTGTATGGTGGTTTTCTCCCATTTTGGTTAAGGTAATTCCGTTCTCATTGGAACTGCATCCGCAAGTTGAGCACATATTTTTGTGATTTTAAGTTATAAATTTTAGGTTCTATTTGCCAAAAGTTATTGTCTGATAATTAATTTCTTAATTTTCATTTCCTGACCTGTTATGATTTCTTTAAAAGGGCTTCCACATTTTTCGCAGGAATCATAAATTTTAGAAATTTTGAATTCATGATTGCATTCTGCACATCTTGCAAAACCTTCTGGTTCTGTAATTTGCACTTTGGCTTTTTCTAATACGGTGTTTTTCATACAGCTGTCCCATACAAAATCCAAAGAAGGAATTTCTACGCCAGAAATTTTGCCAATTTCCAAGAAAATTTCTGCCACATTTTTGCCCTTTATTTTTTCTACTTCATTTTCAGCAGTTTTTAAAATTGATGTTGCAATAGAAAGTTCGTGCATTTTTTTGTTAAATCTTTGGTAACAAATCTACATGATTTTGTTGGAATTTCATACAATATTAGCTATTTTAATAGGATGATTTTATGATTTTATTCAGCGATTTTAATTTCATATTTGTATCAAAGTCTTTATTATGGAGATTTTTTGTTTAAAAATTATTTAAAATAATTATAAATTAAATAATTTTATTTTCGGATAAAATAGTTTTATTTATATTTAGAAAATAAAAATTCCTTCAAAATGGAACAGACTAATAAACAAAATGAGACTTATCTTCAGAGCATTGAAAGAAAAGGTTATTCACGAAGAGATTTTATGAAATTTGTGGCTTTTATCAGTGCTTATATGGGGGTAGAAAGTACCGCATTGGGACAAGTGGCAAAATCACTGGCTACTACCCCAAGATTGCCTGTTATTTGGGAGCATTTTCAAGAATGCACCTGCTGTAGTGAATCTTTTATTCGGTCAGACCACCCTATTGTGGCGGATATTATTTTAGATAAAATTTCTCTGGATTATACATTAACCTTAATGGCGGCAAGCGGTCACCAAGCTGAAGCTGCCAAAAAATCTACAATGGAGAAATACAAAGGAGAATATATTCTGTGTGTAGAAGGTTCGGTTCCATTAGGAGATGATGGCAATTATTGTGTAATTGCTGGTAGAACCGCAATAGACATTCTTAAAGAATCAGCAGCTGGTGCTAAGGCTATTATAGCATGGGGAAGTTGCGCTACGTCTGGTTGTGTACAGGCTGCAAAGCCTAATCCTACCAATGCTGTTCCTATTAATAAAATTATTACTGATAAACCTATTATTAATGTGCCTGGTTGTCCACCAATTGGTGAAGTGATGGCTGGTGTGATTGTTCACGTGGTAGCTTTTGGGAAACTTCCAGAATTAGATTCTCAAGGCAGACCAAAAGCATTCTATTCTAAACGTGTACATGATAGCTGCTACAGAAGACCATATTTTGATGCGGGATTATTTGTGGAAAGTTTTGATGACGAAAATGCCAAAAAAGGATACTGCCTTTATAAAGTAGGATGCAAAGGTCCATCTACATATAATACGTGTGGTAATATGAAATGGAACGGAGGTATTTCTTACCCTATTCAGTCTGGCCACGGTTGTATTGGTTGTAGTGCTCCTGATTTTTGGGATGCTGCAGACAGTTTCTATTCTAGAGATTTGAATATCGTAGGTGGAAAAGCAGAGCATAATGCAGATACTATAGGTAAAGTAGCATTAGGCGGTGTGGTAGCTGGTGCTGCGATACATGCGGTAGCTTCTAACATTTCTAAGAGAAAAGACCTAGAGAGAAGGATAAAAGAAGGGGAGGATGGCGAAAAAAAATTAGCTAAAGATCAAATTTAAATTAAATAAAAATGGCAAACAGAATAGTAGTAGATCCTATTACAAGGATTGAAGGTCATTTAAGAGCAGAAGTAGAAATTACCGATGGAACAATTAGAGAAGCTTTTTTGTCTTCTACAATGGTTCGTGGTCTCGAAAATATAGTGAAAGGTAGAAATCCAAAAGATGTATGGGCTTTTGTACAAAGAACTTGTGGTGTTTGTACCACTACACACGCTATTACCTCTATTAGAGCTGTAGAAGACGCGTTAAAAATTACCATACCGCCTAATGCAGAAATGGTAAGAAACATTATGTTAGGTGCATTGTATCTGCATGATCATGTGGTTCATTTTTATCATCTTCATGCTTTTGATTGGGTAGATGTAGTAAATGGTCTAAGTGCAGATCCTAAAAAAACATCAGAATTAGCACAATCTATTTCTAATTGGCCAAAATCATCACCAGGATATTTTTCTGATTTACAGAAAAGATTGAAAAAATTTGTAGAAAGTGGTCAGCTAGGAATTTTTGCCAACGGATATTGGGGGCATCCTGCTATGAAACTTCCGCCAGAAGCTAATTTGATGGCAACGGCGCATTATTTAGAAGCACTAGAATGGCAAAAAGAAATCGTTAAAATTCATGCAATTTTTGGAGGGAAGAATCCTCACCCGAATTTCTTAGTAGGAGGTATGGCTTGTGCTATTAATACTGATGATGCTAGTGGATTAAATGCCGAAAGATTGGCATTGGTTCAAAAACTTTTAATTCAAGGAAAAGAATTTGTAGAGCAAGTCTATATTCCAGATTTGTTGACAATTGCTAGCTTCTACAAAGATTGGGGTGCTATAGGTGGTTTCCACAATTTTATGGCATTTGGAGACTTCCCTATGGCTGGTTACGGAAACAAAGATATGAGTACATTCAAATTTCCGGCTGGTGTAATTCTTAATAAAGATTTATCTAAAGTACACAGTCTAGATTTAGAAGACTTAAAAACAGTAGAAGAATATGTAAACAATTCTTGGTATGATTATGAAGGGGATCCTAAAGGTGGTAAACAGCCTTGGAGCGGAGAAACAAAAATAAATTATACAGGACCTAAACCTCCTTACGAATTTTTAGATGTAAATCAAAAATACAGTTATATCAAAACACCTAGATGGAAAGGGCAAGCTATGGAAGTAGGGCCACTTGCAAGAATGCTTGTAGGATATGTATCAGGTAGAGAAGAATTTAAAGAAGTAGTAGATTCTGCATTGTCTAAATTACAAGTTCCGGCAGAAGCATTGTTCTCTACTTTAGGAAGAACTGCAGCGCGTGGTCTAGAATCTCAATTAGTTGCCAATTGGAATTTAGAATTCTTTGATACTTTAATTAATAACATAAAAGGAGGAGACGAAAGAATGGCTAATATGGAGAAATGGGATGTTTCTTCTTGGCCAGCCGAAGCAAAAGGTGTAGGCAAAACAGAAGCGCCAAGAGGCGGATTAAGTCATTGGATAGTCATTAAAGATGGTAAAACGGAAAATTATCAACAAGTAGTACCGTCCACTTGGAACGCATCTCCTCGTGATCCTAAAGGTCAGCGTTCTCCTTATGAAAGTACCTTGCTTAATACGCCAGTTGCGAATCCAGAATTGCCTTTAGAAATCATTAGAACTATTCACTCTTTCGACCCTTGTATCGCTTGTGCTGTACATTTATACGACGAGAAAGGAGAAATCATAAAAGAAGTAAATAATATCTCTGTTTGTAACGTTTAATTTTAGAAATTATGAACTCTACAGATACTAATATCAAAACTGTAACATTCAGAAGAGCCTATATTTGGCAATTGCCAGTACGCTTCTTTCATTGGATTAATGCATTTGCGCTCGTTTTTCTTATCATTACAGGGTTTCTAATTGCTAATCCGCCAGCAATAATGACCGCCAAAGAAGCATCAGGACAATTTTGGATGGGGTACATTCGTGAAGTACATTTCATTAGTGCCTATGCTATGGTAGCCGCTATGTTTATGAGAGTTTATTGGGCTTTTGCAGGAAATAGATTTGCCAATTGGAGACAATTTATTCCTTTTGATAAACAAGGCAGAGAAAAAATCTGGCATGTGATTAAATATGATATTTTCTTATTTAATGAAAAAGAATATAATTTTAAAAATATTCCAATTGGGCATAATGCTGTAGCAGCCGCATCATATCTCATTATGTTTATTGTAGCAGTAGTGATGATGTGTACAGGCTTTGCCATGTATGCGCCTACTTCTACGTGGTTTTTCCCAAAAATGTTTACATGGGTTACACCTTTATTTGGTGGAGATGAGTTAAAAGTAAGGATGGTACATCACATCTTAATGTGGGCATTTATCCTATTTATTGGAGTACATTTTTATTTGGTACTTTTCCACGATTGGTTAGAAGGTCGTGGCGAATCTTCTGCGATGGTAAGTGGTTATAAATTCTGCCGTACAGAAAGATTTGAAGATTTTGAAGACCAAACCGAAAGAACAGAAGAAAAATAATCTTTAAACAACCAACCAAATGATTCCCTGAAATTTCTTCGGGGAATTTTTTAACCAAAATATTGAATAAATTGGAAAGAAACACAGAAATATTTCAATACACCACAGATGATTTTCATTCAGACGGAAATGATATTTTGGTTCTAGGAATCGGAAATTATTTGATGGGAGACGAAGGAATTGGCGTTCAGTTTATACAAAATTTAGACACCGCTAAATTCCCAGAAAACATTAGTTTTTTAGATGGCGGAACTGGTGGTTTTACTCTTATTCCGTATATCGAAAGTCACCAAAAAGTAATTATTGTAGACGCCACGATGGACGGAAAAGAAGAAGGAACCATCACGCTTTTGAAACCTAAATTTTCAGACGATTTTCCTATTTCGTTAAGTGGACACAACTTTGGTTTAAAAGATATGGTAGATATTCTCTCTTTTATGAATAAAATGCCAGAAATTTATCTTTTCACCGTCACTATTTCTAAAATGGAACCAATGTATCTTGAACTTTCCCCAAAAGTTGCAGCAGCAATCCCAAAAGTAACAGCAATGGTTCTTGATTTAGTTCAAAAAATTAGAAAAGAAAACTAACTTTGTGTGCTTTCCAGAGCTTTCTTTTAAGGCTTAAAATATTTTCAAGAATTTTAAAAAAAATCTTTGCGTTAAAAAAAGTATTATCAAAACATACGAAATACATATTTCAGGGCGAGTTCAAGGTGTAGGTTTTCGTCCTTTTATTTTTAATTTGGCTGAAAAATTTCAGTTGAAAGGCTACGTTTCTAATGATGAATTGGGCGTGATTATCTTTTGTCAAGGACAAAATTCCGAAATATTTTTCAAAGAAATTCACCACAAAAAACCGAAATCCTCCGAAATCATTTTGTCTGAAATCAGAGAAGTAGAAACCACCAAAAATTTTGATAATTTCTTCATCAAACCTACCGAAAAAAACATCGTAGTAGATATTCCTTTAACTCCAGATTTTGCAACTTGCGAATCTTGTGAAAACGAACTTTTTGACGAAAATAATCCGCGATATTTTTATCCTTTTATTACTTGTACACAGTGTGGACCGAGATATTCTATTACCAAAAAATTTCCTTTCGAAAGAGAAAATACAGCTATTGAAGTTTTCAAAATGTGTCCGAATTGTTTGGCAGAGTACAGAAATCCTGATGATATAAGATTTCATTCTCAAACCAATTCTTGCCCAGATTGTGGCATACAAATTTGGTTAAAAGATAAAGAAGGAAACGAATTTAAAGGTACAAACAAAGAAATTTTTGAAAAATTAGCCGAAGAATTATCACAAGGAAAAATTATTGCATTGAAAAATACCGCAGGTTATTTATTGATGTGTGATGCCACCAATTCGGAAGCAGTTTCAGAACTTCGCAAACGAAAAAGAAGACCTACAAAACCGTTTGCTGTTTTATTTTCGGGAATTGAAAAAATGCAGGAATATTTAGAAATTTCTCATCTGCAAATTCAGCATTTCAAGTCTTCAGAAAGTCCGATTATTGTTACTAAAATTAAGGATAAAAAAGATTTAGCAATCAATGAAATTTCACCAAAAATGAATTCTGTTGGTGCGATGTTTCCTTATTCTGGAATGCTGAAGCTAATTTCTAAAACTTTCGGGAAACCACTCATTGCAACCAGCGGAAATTTTCACGGTTCGCCAATTTGTTCTAACACAGAAGAAGCCGAGCAAATTTTAGGAAAAATTGCCGATTATTTTTTACACAATACATTAGAAATTCAGCATCCTCAAGACGATTCTGTGATTAAATTTTCGCCAAAGAATCATCAGAAAATTATTTTCCGACGTTCCAGAGGTTTTGCTCCGAATTATTTTTTTGCCGAAGAACTTTCAGAACTGAATAAAGACAAAAACAAAATTTTATGTTTAGGTGGTGATCTTAAAAATACATTTGCCATGGTTCCGAACAATCACGTTTACATTTCAGAATACATCGGCGATTTAGCGAATTTTGAAACCTACGAAAGATTTGAAAATACGGTAAAATCTTATCAAAAAATTTTCAATTTTCAACCAGAAATTATCCTCAAAGATTTACATCCAAAATACGAAAATCAAAATATAATTTCAAAATTTTTAAAAAAATCTGCTCAATCTGCAAAATCAGCGAGAGTAGAAGAAGTCCAGCATCACAAAGCGCATTTTGCATCAATTTTAGGAGAGAAAAAAATGTGGAAAAAAGATAAAGTTCTCGGTGTAATTTGGGACGGAATCGGTTTCGGAACATCAACTGAAATCTGGGGAGGAGAGTTTTTCATTTTCGAAAATCAAAAAATGGAAAGAGTTGCCCAACTCGAAAATTTTGCTTGGATTTTGGGTGATAAAATGTCGAAATCTCCAAAAATTTCTGCACTTTCTATTTTCCTTAGTAATGAGAAAGAAAGCCACGAAGTGGCGGAAATCAAAAGCATTGGGCAAAGCTCAATGAAAGGTGAAGTGAGGAAAAGCGAAGCCACGAAGTGGCGAAATCAAAATTTTTTAAAACCTTTTTTTGATGAAAACGAATGGAAAATTTATACAAATTTAGTTGAGAAATCAGAAATAAAAACTTCTTCTATGGGACGTTTTTTTGATGCCGTTTCTTTTATTTTAGGTTTTGAAAAACCAATTGATTTCGAAGGTGAATCTGCAATGTGGTTAGAAAAAATTTCACTGGAAGCTTTTGAAAAAAATATAGAATTAACTGATTATTTAGCAAGTCAAGAATTTGAAAATATTCCGACAAAAATAATATTTGACAAAATTTTGGAAGAAAAAATTTCAGGAAAAGATGTGTGCGAAATAGGATTGAATTTTCATTTTACATTAATTAAAGCCATTGAAAAAATTGCTGAAAGATTTGATGTGAAAGAACTCGCTTTTTCTGGTGGAGTTTGGCAAAATGCACTTTTGGTAGATTTGGCAATTGATGTTTTAGGTGAAAAATTTTCACTACATTTCCACGAAAAACTTTCTCCAAATGACGAAAACATAAGTTTCGGACAACTCAATTATTATTTAAACTTAAAATAAAAATCTAAAATTTATAATCTAAAATTTAAAATTTCATCAATGGATATTTACGATTTATTAGGAAAAATAGACCATACCGAAGACCAAGACAAAGTTTCTTATTCTGCTGGTGTTGTTTTGGAGATGAGCTTAAAAGATATGGGCTTTGAAGAATTAAAATATGATGATTTCACTGAGGGAATGAAAACGATTTTTGAAAAAACAACTCCGAAAATTTCTCCCAAAAAATCAATTGATATTTTTAATAATTATGTGACATTGTTGCGCCACGAATTATCGTTAAAAAATGAAGAAGAAGGTCTGGCATTTTTAGAAAAAAACAAAGAGAATCCGAATGTTGTATCGCTAGAAAGTGGTTTGCAGTACGAAATTTTAATAGAAGGAAAAGGCGAAATTCCTAAAATTACAGATGAGGTAGAGGTAGAATATGAAGGTTATTTGCTAGATTCTCAGGTTTTTGATTCTACCAAAGATGTTGGTGCACAGGTTTTTAATGTTTCAGAAATGATTCTTGGTTGGCAAGAGGTTTTGACCAAAATGCAAGAAGGTTCTCGCTGGAAAGTTTATATTCCGTCACATCTGGCTTATGGCGAAAACGGAGCGCCACCAATGATTTTGCCCAATGCTACGTTAATTTTTATTATTGAACTGAATAAAATTGTGAAATAAATGAGATTATTGTTTCTCTTATTTTTTGCTTGTATTTGTTGTTCTTCTGAAAATAAGGAAACGATTCATTATTTATCTTTCAAAAAATGCAAAGTTTCTTATCCTCAATTTTCAAAAGGAGAAAAAATACTTTATGAAGGACATTCGATTTCAAATGAATGGTATTTAGAATCAGCAAAAAGAGAATTAGCCAATTGTCTTTGCGAAAAATATCTTCAAAAATCTGATGAAGAAACTAAAGCAAAAATTTTAGAAATTTTCAAATCAAAAGAAGAATATTTTTCGAAAGATTATTCCAATAATTTATCTTTTGATAGTATTTTGAAGCACAGAAAAGAAATTTTTGATAACAAAATTTTAATTGAATAAAATTTTTAAAATCTTTCTATAACAAATTTAAATTGATTAAATTCGTAGCAAGAAAATAAAAAAAAGTAACACGATGGCGCAAGTAAGATTTGGAGTGAGTTTAGATGAAGATGTTTTGAAAGAATTAGACCAATTCGTTCTAGATAATCATTTGCCAAACCGCTCCCAAGCAATTCGTCATTTGGTAGAAAACAGAACCGTTGATAAAAAATGGAAAGAAAACGATGTGGTTTCTGGTGCTATTGTGTTGCTTTTTGATCATCATAAAGGTGATGTCGGAGTAAGAATGAACGAAATTCAGCATCATTTTTACAAAGAGATTCTTTCTGCACAGCATTTTCATCTCGACCATGATAATTGCTTGGAAATCATTGCGGTAAAAGGAAATGCCAATCGTTTGACAGATTTAGCAAATCAATTGATTGGCTTAAAAGGAATTATTCACGGGAAATTAGTTACCAGTAAAATGATATAACATAACCCTTTCAGAGTTTCAAACTCTGAAAGGTTTTTTTTGATACAAAAAGTAACACAAAAGTATAAAAAAGTAACACGGTATGAAACTTAAAACATTTATCCTTTCCCTATTTTTACTTTCTGTAAATATAGTTTTTGCACAAAATTTAAAAGGAATTTATGTGTTAAATGAAAATACTAAAACTCCAATTTCATCAGTTTTAATAAGTAATTCAGATAATAGTTTTCAGAAAAATTCAGATGAAAATGGTTTTGTAAACGTTCAAAATTTCACATCAGAAAACCAAAAAATTTATGTTTCAGGAATTGGTTATGAAAAAGAAGAATTTGACTTAAATTCCATCAAAAAAGAAAAGGATTTTGGCTACATTTTTCTCAACCCAAAAATTGTGAGCATAGAAGAAGTTCAATTGAAAAATTCTACAAAAAACAATATTTTTCAAACAATTTCAGATTTAGATATTCATCTTCGCCCGATTAATAATTCTCAAGAAATTCTACGTGCTGTTCCTGGACTTTTCATCGGGCAACACGCTGGTGGCGGAAAAGCAGAGCAACTTTTTATCCGCGGTTTTGATGTAGATCACGGAACTGATGTTAATATTTCTGTGGACGGAATTCCTGTAAATATGGTTTCTCACGCTCACGGACAAGGTTATGCAGATTTACATTTTGTAATTCCAGAAATGATTGATAAAGTGAATTTCGATAAGGGAACTTACTTTGCAGACAAAGGAAATTTCACCACTGCTGGTTTTGTGGAATTTAAAACCAAAGATTTTTTAGAAAATAATTTTGCGAAATTAGAAGTAGGGCAGTTCAAAACGTATCGTGGAGTTTTAGGTTTAAATCTGTTGAAAAATACAAAAGAAGTAAAAAATCAAAGTTTGATTTTTGCGACAGAAGCCTATTTTACTGATGGTTATTTTGATCATCCTCAAGATTTTAATCGTTTTAATGGAATCCTAAAATACCACGAAAAATTGAATGATAGTAATTTCTTAACCGCTTATTTTTCTGGGCTTTCTAGCAAATGGAATGCTTCAGGACAAATTCCTGATAGAGCAGTAGAAGACGGAACAATCGGTTGGTTTGGCGCTTTAGATTCTAATGAAGGAGGCAAAACTTCACGGTATAATTTTAACACCAATTTAAAATCTTATCTCAAAAACGGAGGAAAATTCACCAATCAAATTTTCTTCACAAAATATAAATTTGAATTGTATTCTAACTTTACTTTTTTCTTAAATGACCCAATTAATGGCGACCAAATTCGCCAAAAAGAAGATAGAAATTTGTATGGTTTTAATTCTACTTATGAAAAATCAACTCAATTATTTGGCTTAAAATCAGAAACTTATGCTGGAATTCAGTTTCGCTATGATGATGTAAATAATTTAGAACTTTCTAGAACCAAAAACAGAACTATTACCACAGCTCAACTGAAATTGGGTGATGTAAATGAAATGAATTTAGGCGTTTTTTGGAGCCAAAAAGTTTCTTTAAATCAAAATTTTGATATTACACCTTCCATCAGATTTGATGAGTTTAATAATCAATACAATGACAAACTTTTGAACCAAAAATACAAGTCAAATTCTATTATTTTTAGTCCGAAATTGAAAATAAATTATCGTCTTAATGACAATGTACAATTGTATTCTTACTTCGGGAAAGGCTTCCACAGCAACGATACCAGAGTTGCAGTTTTAGAAAAAGGTAAAAAAGTATTGCCTCCAGCTTTAGGAAGTGATTTTGGCGGAATTTTTAAAATCGGTAAAAAACTCATTCTTCAATCTGCGGTTTGGTATCTTTGGCTAGATCAAGAGTTTGTTTATGTAGGTGATGAAGCGGTGGTAGAAGAAGGCGGGAAAACAGAAAGAATGGGAATTGATGTTACTGCTCGTTACGAAATTTACAAAAATTGGTTTGCAGATTTTAATTTGAGTTTAGCAAAACCGAGAAGTTTAGGCGCTCCTTCTGGCGAAAATCTGATTCCTCTTGCTCCAAAATTAGTAAGTACTGGCGGAATTACTTACCGAAAAGAAACGGGTTTCAACGGAAGTTTGCGTTACAGATTAATGGGAGATAGACCTGCTAATGAAGACAATTCTGTGGTGGCAAAAGGTTATTTGGTTTGGGACGGAACAGTGAATTATACCTCTAAAAATTGGGAATTAGGTGTTTCTGTTCAGAATATTTTCAATGTAAAGTGGAAAGAAACGCAGTTTGATACCGAAAGCAGATTGTACAACGAAACTTCGCCAGTTTCCGAAATACATTTCACGCCCGGAACTCCATTTTTTAGCAAGATGAGTTTCACTTATTACTTTTAGTAAATTTAATGCACAAAAAGAAATTCAATCTATGTATGCTAAGTTTTAATAATAGATTATTTTATTTTTTGGTACTAATCATCAGAAGATTCTACAATAGACTCTCTGTATTTATGCAAAATTTTTGACTTAGAAAGCATCCCAATAAATTTTCCGTTTTCTATTACGGGTAAGAACCAAGCATTGGTTTGGTCGAATTTTAGAATGATTTTGGTGGGTCTGTCATTCGGTTCAATCTGAGCTGGCGGAATTGTAACAATATCAGCTATTAATAGCTCTTGATGTCTATTTTTATCTAATAAAAGATTGATGTTTTCTTCTAGTTGAACCATACCGATAAATTGATGTTCATCATCTTCTACCACAAAAATATTTTTATCAGTTTGAGGGATTAATTTCACCAATTCAGAAATAGATAAATTCACGTTGATGTGCTGATAATCTTTATCAATTAATTTCGAAATATTAAGCAATCTAAGTGCAGCTTTATCTTTATTGTGAGTAATTAGTTTATGCTCTAAACTCAGATTATAGGTGTAAACAGAGTGTTTATCAAATTTATGCTTTACAACATACGCTGTAAGAGAAGTAATGATTAAAGGCAAAAGCAGATTATAGCCACCAGTAATTTCTGCAATTAGGAAAATGGACGTCATAGGAGCGTGCATTATGGCAGACATTACACCAGCCATTCCTACCAATGCAAAATTGTGCTCAGAAACGTTTACAATTTTAGAAGCATTAATAATTCTAGAAAAAGTAAATCCTAAAATTCCACCTGCAAAAAGTGAAGGCGCAAAAACACCGCCAATTCCTCCAGAAGCAGTGGTTAAACTACTCGCAATTATTTTTAGAAACAAAACGCCAATTAAGAAAAGAATAAAAAAAGTTTCACTATTCGCTTCAGAATAAAAGACAGTATTGTTCATTATTTCTTTAGGAAAGCCACTTCCTAAAATATTTTGAAGCGAAATATATCCTTCACCAAATAACGGTGGAAATATGAAAATTAGTAAACCAACAGCCAAACCTCCTAAAATAGATTTTACATAAATGTTTTTAAATTTATCAAATTTAGCTTCAATGTATCTCGTGATTTTTATAAAAACTAAGGCATATAATCCACAGAAAATTCCTAAAATAATATAAATTGGGAACTTGGTTTTGTCAAAATGCTGAAAAATGGCAAAAGAAAAAGTTACGTTTTCGCCCATCATAAAAAAGGAAACCAACGCGCCTGTAACAGAGGCAATTAGTAAAGGAACAATAGACCACATTGTTAAATCTATCATCAGTACTTCTAACGAAAAAATAATAGCAGCAATAGGTGCTTTAAAAATTCCAGCAATTGCAGCAGAACAACCACAAGCAATCAGCAATGTTCTGAGTTTAAAGTTCAAATTGAAATATTGTGCGAAGTTACTCCCAATGGCAGCTCCAGTGTAAACAACGGGTGCTTCTAGACCTACAGAACCGCCAAAACCCACCGTAAAACTACTCGCAACTACAGAGGTATAAGTATTGCTTTTGTCTATTTCGCTGCGCTGTTTAGAAATGGCTGCCAATACCTTTCCTACCCCATGATTGATGTTCTTTTTTACAAAAAATTTAATATAAAGAACTGTCAAAAGAATCCCAATGGCAGGCAAAAATATCGTCCAGATGTAATAATGTTCAGTGTAACCAGAGTAAACCAATTCTTCTGTCCAATGAACCAAATTTTTAAGAAAAACCGCAGCTAGACCACCTACCAATCCTACAATTGTACTGGCAATGTAAAGAAAGGCTTGAGGATTTTTGTATTTAAATTTCCTCAAAAGAATGGGGATTTTTCTTTTGTCTAAAAAATTCATTTTTCTTGAATGAAAAAAATCATAGACAAATTTAGGCTTTTAATTTTTCTTAGCTCTACTGATTGTCCAAAAATTCATAAATTGCATAGATAATAAATTCATAAATTGTATAAAATTTATCTCTCAAAAAATGAAATTTCTTACAGAATATCGCAATCCAGAACTGGTGAAATATTATCTTTCTGAAATTGAAAAAACCGTTACAAAGCCTTGGAATATTATGGAAATTTGTGGTGGACAAACGCATTCTTTAGTCAAAAATGGTTTGCTAGATTTGTTGCCAGAAAATGTAAGAATGATTCACGGGCCAGGTTGCCCAGTTTGCGTTACACCTATTTCTTTAATTGATAAAGCAGTTGCTTTAATGGAAAAAGGAGTAATTCTGTGTTCTTTTGGGGATATGGTAAGAGTTCCGGGAAGCAAAAAATCATTGCTTCAGGCAAAAGCGGATGGTGGTGATTTACGAATTTTATATTCACCGCTAGAAGCTGTTAAAATTGCAGAAAAAAATCCTGAAAAAGAGGTGGTTTTCTTCGCAGTTGGTTTTGAAACTACTGCGCCAAGTAACGCTTTGAGTGTAGTTCATGCACAAAAATTAGGGTTAAATAATTTTTCACTTTTGGTTTCTCACGTTTTGGTTCCGCCAGCTATGGAAGCTATTTTAGATGATAAATTTTGTAAAATCAATGCGTTTTTAGGTGCTGGTCATGTCAATACCATTATGGGACTTAAAGAATACCATCCTATTGCAAAAAAATATAAAATCCCGATTGTAATTTCAGGTTTTGAGCCTGCAGATTTGCTTCAGGCAATTTATCATGCTGTTTTGCAACTAGAAAAAGGAGAGTATAAAGTAGAAAATTGCTACGAAAGATTAGTGAAAGAAGAAGGAAATGTACCAGCTCAGAACGTAGTGAACGAAATTTTTGAAATTGGCGAACAAGAATGGCGAGGAATAGGGAAAATTCCTGAAAGTGGCTTGGTAATGAAAGAAAAGTACAAAAATTTCGATGCTGCCAAAAAATTTGATATTGCTAATTCTGCCAATAAACAAGAAAATTTATGCATTGCTGGTGAAATCTTAAAAGGGATAAAAAAACCAATAGAATGCCCACAATTTGGAAAAACCTGCAACCCTGGAAATCCGCTTGGTGCACCCATGGTTTCTTCAGAAGGAGCTTGTGCTGCTTATTACCACTACTCGTAATTTTGTAGGTTCCCCTCTTTCAGAGGGGTGTCAAAATCTTTGATTTTGACGGGGTGTTAAAAAATGATGAATTTCAAATTAATTAAATGTTTAAAATATTTCTCACCATTTACGCAGGATTAGAACATGCTTTCGAAGCCGACCATTTGTTGGCGGTCAATACGTTGGTTTCTCATCGCGAAAACCTGAAACAATCTCTTAAAGACGGCATATTTTGGGGTATTGGTCATACAACAACCATATTTTTGGTAGGGATTTTAATGATTGGCTTCAAGTTAAATATTGGCGAAAATGTTTTTAAAAATTTCGAAGCAGGAGTAGGCATTATGCTCATTTTTTTAGGAATTTATAGAATGTTTAAACTCTTTTTCCCAAAACAGCATATTCATACACATAGCACCTCTAGAGCTGCTTTTGGAGTAGGATTAATTCATGGTTTGGCTGGCAGTGGTGCTTTGGTAGTTTTGGTTATTTCGCAGATGAAAACACCTTTCGAAGGTCTAATGTATATCCTTATTTTTGGTTTAGGATCTATTTTTGGGATGTTTTTGGCGGCATATTTGTTCAGCATTCCTTATACCAAAACGCTTTTAAAATCTAAAAAATTACAAGCCAGCTTGGTTATTATTTCTTCACTACTTTGCATTATTTACGGCGGAAAAGTAGTTTACGAAAATCTTATGTTGTAGAATTTGGGCAATCCCCAATTTGCAAAATTTTCCCACGCTAAACCCGAATAATTTTACAAAAAGGGTCGGGCTTTTCGTTACAACTCCTCGTTCCTACGCTTACAAAGATTATGAAAAATTTTCCCAAAGCTTACTGCGGGGTTTCCACTGCAATCCCTATTGCGAGAAAAAATAAAAATTATGCATGTATTTTGTCATTCCGTTGGAATCTAAAGTTGTAGTTTATTATTTTGTTGAATGTCCTTTGGAATGACAAAATGTTTTTTTTAATAATGAAAAGTTATTTAAGTTAACGAATTTACTTTTTCTCTTTAGGAAAATATTTATAATAATCGGGACGTTTTTCTCTTTCCCAAATAAATTTATAACCCGTTTCGAAAACCTTTATTTCAAAAGGTTTTTTAAGTGCAAACACATTATCTTTATTACTCAATATTAAACTTTCGAAGACAATTATAAAACCACAAATTATCCATAGAAAAATTGTTAAAAATTTGTTTGGTTTCAGTTTGATGAGAAATTTATGGATTAAAAAAATCAATACAATCCAAAACAAAAAATAGATTATAAAATCTGCTAAAAATTCTAAAATAAAAATTTGTAATGACATTGAAGTATGCCAACCTTGGCAAGTATAAGCAAAAGGAAAGCCATAAAACATTGTGTCGGGAGCATCGGTTGGTAAGGCATACCACCATTTTGTAAATATTACAAATGAAATTATGGTTAAAGGAATAACTAATTTTAGAATTAAGTTTTTCATTATCAATAAATTAGAAAATCAATTTCTTCGGCAAATTATGCAGCAATTCTGTATTAATAATCTCTGCACAAATCGTTGGTTTTTCCCAATGTCCGCAATGTCCGCAATCCAGAACGTAAGTTTTAATATTCGTTTTATCAGGAAGTACTTTTAGAAGATTTTCGGTTTTTACAGCATTGTCATATTTTCCTGAAATGATAAGGATTTTGGCATCTAATTTTTCTAAAATTTCTGTGCGGTCTGGTCTATCTACCATTCCTAATTGTGCTGCTTTTACGCCTTCTTTGTTAGTAGATTTTGCAATTTTTTTGGCGAGTTCTATTTTGCCTTCTAAAATATCTTTTTCGTTATTGCTAAAAAGATTAGGGATGCTTGCTTTTACAAAAGTTTCGAAGTTTTCATCAATCACGGCAATGCTTCTTCTTCGGATTTGTTTTTTTTCTTCGTCATCTGCCAAAGTGGTGGAGAAAAACAGCGTTAAGCTTTCTAGAAATTCAGGAAATTTTTCTGCAAAGGCCAAAGAAACGTAACCGCCCATAGAATGTCCTAAAATATTGATTTTGTTAAAGTTAAGATTTTCTATAACTTCTTTTACTTTTTCTGCCATAAAATCCATAGAATTTACAGCATTATTATTCTCGGATTTTCCGTGGCCTGGTAAATCAATTTTGATTAAGGTAAACTCTTTGGAAAAATGCGGTTCCATATCGCTCCAAATGGTTTGATCTTCCATAAAACCGTGAAGTAAAACCAACGGTTTTTTGCCGTTTCCAGAAATTTCGTAGTGTAACATAAGCAATGTTTTGAGATTAAGGTTTGAGATTTTTATCAACCTCTAATAATTAATTTCAAATTTAGTAATGAATATCGATATAATCTACAAAACCTTCAGAATTAACTTTTTGTTGAAGTCTAAAGAATTTGCCCTTTCCTTCATCTCGAAAGGTATTGCTTTTGTTTTTTGATTCAGTTTTTCCGTTGATGGTTTGTTTTATTTCACCATAAAAATTGATGTGTTTTTTAGTAACACGGTCAGCTTTTCCGTCAATGATTAAGGAGTTTTTACCAGATTTTGCTTGCCCTTTTACTTCGTAACCATCACTCATAATTTTGGTAAAATTTACAGTTCCTGAGAAAGTAAGACCTTCATCATTAGTGAAAGTTAGTTTGTGAGATCCATTTAAATCATCAAAATGATTTTTGCTGTTGAGTGCTCTAATGCTGTCATTATGTTTTTTAATGACCACATTCATAGAGTCTATAATTTTGGCGCTATCTATTTTTTTTGTGCGGTTTTCTCCGTTTTTGTTACAGGCGATAATGGCGAATGCTAAGGGAATTAAAAAAAGTCTTTTCATGGTTATGATTTTATTTGATTAAATACAAATTTAGAATAAAATTTCAAAAAATCGGGAATAGAAAGTTGGAATTTTTCACCAAAATTTAGATTATGCTCTAGATTATTTTAAAAATTCTAAAACTGCAAATAGGCTGATTACCGAAATCACGACCCAAAGAATAATGCCGAGAAGTAATGGTTTTATACCGATGTTTTTAAGATTTTGGAAAGATAACCCTGTTCCTATGAGAAATAATGCCACTTTGAGCGAAGATTTAGAAAAATCTACCACGTAACTTGCTTCGTCTTTAATGGCAGGAAAGTAAGAATTAATAAGAATTGCCAATACAAAAAAACCAATGAAATAAGGGATTTTGATCTTTCCTCCGCTTTTATTGAGAAAAGAAAGAATAAAAGAAAAGGGGATAATCCAAAGAGCACGAGCTAGCTTTACAGTGGTGGCGGTTTGTAGAGCTTCGTGACCGTATTTGCTGGCTGCGCCAACTACAGAACTGGTATCGTGAATGGCAATGGCGCTCCAAATTCCGAATTGATTTTGAGACAAATGAAAATACTGACCAATTTCTGGGAAAATAAATAGCGCAAGAGCATTTAACAAGAAAATAATGCCCAATGAAACCGAAGTTTGCTTACCATCTGCCTTTAGAATGGGGGCAATAGCAGCAATGGCGCTTCCGCCACAAATGGCAGTACCGAAAGAAATAAGTTGGGTAATAATTTTATCAATCCTAAAAATATATCCGAGAATGATCCCTAAAACTACGATTAGTGTAATGCTGAAAACGGTGAATAAAAAACCTTCTGAACCTGCTTGTAATGCTTGTTTAAGATTAATTCCAAAACCTAGACCTACAATAGAAACTTGTAAAACAATTTTAATTATTTTATCTGCATTAAAAACTTGCCCAAAAATATTGACAAAAATAATCCCTAGAAATAGGGCAATTGGTGGCGAAACTATTGGGAAAAAGCACAATGTAGCCAAAATGATGAACAGGATTTTTAAGAAATTTTTATTTTGAAACATTGCGATTTTTTATTCAGATGCAAAAATATCAAAATTGAGGTTTTCTTGTGTAACTTTTGTTACATTTGTAATGGTTTCAATGAAATAGTTTTGTTAAAAAATGAGCATGAAAAAAATAATAAGTGTAATAGTAGTAACCATGATTTTAGGGTCTTGTTCGGCGCCGAAATCAGCAGAAAGTAAACAAAATACGATGGAAGAAAAACAGATGAGTATAAAACAAGAAGTAACAAAAGGTGCGCTAATGGTAGATGTGAGAACACCAGAAGAGTTTGCTTCAGGTTCTGTGAAAGGGGCGATTAATATTCCTCTGAATGAAGTAGAAAGTAGAATTAATGAATTTAAAGGAAAACCAGCAGTAGTAGTTTTTTGTAGAAGCGGAAATCGAAGCGGACAAGCTAAAGAAATTTTAGAAAATAATGGTATCAAAAACGTAATCAACGGAATAAATACCGATAATATGAATGCCGAACTGGCGAAATAAAAATAAAGCTTGAGAAAATCCTCAAGCTTTTTATTTATTTAGTTTTTTCTTGATATACAGTTTTTTCTATATCAGAAATTTCACTGATGCCGTATCTATCTGATTTGGTGATTTCCATCTCGTCTAGCATATCTACAAAATTTTTGTATTTAGCGTCATCGGTTGGTTTTATAATTACTGTAAAAAGCTCTTTTTTAGGAGCATTTTCTTTAGCTGTTTCTATAATTTTGGTAATCCCAGAGCTAGAGAAAGTGGTTTCTTTTAACAGGTTGGTATTCAAATCTTTTTTCTCGCCTTGGTAATAGAAAACTCTATTGTCTTTCCCTATAATAAAAGTGATTTGATTTTTCACATCTATTACAGTTCCATTTTCTTGTCCACCAGCTGGCAAGCCTATATCCATTACATTGGGTTTAGAAAAACTGGTTGCCAACATAAAAAATGTAATCAACAAGAAACCTAAATCCACCATTGGTGTCATATCTACACGAATGATTTTTTTCTTTTGAAAAACTTTTCCGTTTTGTTTTTCGGGGGTTAAAATTTCAGCCATAATTGTAAATTTTTAAAAATTAAACAAATTTTTTAATATGATGGAAATTCATCATTTAATTGTTGATTAAAATGCAATTATTATACCGAATTCTTAAAAATGTTAATTTTTTAAAAAACTGTAAACAAAAACCCCTTACAAAATTTCTGCAAGGGGTTCTTTATTATTTTATAAATTTTTATTTCTGATTTTTATAAAACTGGATCCCACAATCCAAGAATTTTTTGAAATCTTCTTTTGGCATATAACCAGAAACAGGTGTATTGATTACCTTTCCGTCTGGTGTTACCAAAACATAATGTGGCTGAGAATTATTATTAAAATTCACTTGCTGAAACATACTCCATTTATCACCAATGGTTTTTATCTTCTTCATTTGTCCGTTGCCCATATCAATTTTGGTTTGTTCGGCTTCTGGCAAATCTTCTTTATCATCTACATAAAGTGATGCCAAAACCACTTCGTTTTGCAACGTAGGAAGCACATCTGGTTCACTCCAAACAAATTCTTCCATTTTTCTACAGTTTTCACAACCATAACCAGTGAAATCTATCAAAACAGGTTTGTTTTCTTTTTTGGCAAGTTCTATTGCTTTGTAATAATCGTGCTCAGGATGCATTCCTAGAATTCCATCTTTTTCGTCGTGTAAATAACTTACATTAATTGGAGGCAAAATCCCTGAAAGCAATTGTAATTTTGGTCTTTCCGCAGGTATTAATCCTTGAACTAAGTACACCACAAATCCAAAACTTAGAATTCCTAAAATTTTTCTGGTAGTAGAGATTTTTTCGTTTTTATCATCGTGAGGAAACTTAATCTTCCCGAATAAATACAATGCTAAACCTATGGCAATCACAATCCAAATTCCTATGAAAAGTTCTCTTTTTAATAAGAATGTTTTAGAAACTAAATCTGCTTTTGATAAGAATTTAAGGGCTAAGGCCAATTCTATAAAGCCAAGAACTACTTTTACAGTATTCATCCATCCGCCAGATTTTGGCAAACTTTGTAACGCCTGAGGAAACAATGCCAACAAGCCAAAAACAATTGCCCAACTCAATCCGAAACCTGCTAAAGCAAAGGTTAGTAATAAAGGAACATTCTGCGAGCTAGACGCTACACCGCCTAATAAACTTCCTAGAATAGGGCCTGTACAAGAAAATGAAACAATAACTAAGGTTAGTGCCATAAAGAAAATCCCAATCAAACCACCAGCTTCTTCGGCTTTTGCAGATTTATTGGCAACCCAACTTGGTAGCGTAATGTCGTAATATCCAAAAAAGCTTAATGCAAAGAATAAGAAAATTGCAAAAAAGAATAAATTTAACCAAATGTTGGTAGAAATTTGATTAAAAATGTTTCCCGAAATCCCATCAATAATGTGAAAAGGAACGCTTAATAAAACAAAAATTAAAAGAATGAAAAATCCGTAAAGAAGGGCATCTCTTTTGCCTTTTGCTTTGTCTTTTTGCCCTTTGGTGAAGAAAGAAACCGTCAAAGGAATCATAGGGAAAACACACGGTGTAAGCAATGCTATCAACCCACCGATAAAGCCTAAAATAAAAATCCAAAGATTACTTTCTCTATTTTCTGTTGCTTTGGTTCCACAGTCAGTTAATGGATTTTTGAAATCCAAACTATTCACTTTAATTCCGTCGTGTTGTTCTTCCTTTAGTGTAGTTGCTAGACTTACGTTTTCTGTAGTTTTGGTGCTGTCTTTTGTGAGGGTTGCTTCTGTGCTTGTTTCTGTAGTTGTGGCAACTGTACCTTCTATTTTTTTCTCAAACTCTAAAGTTTCAGGTGCCAGACAAACCTTATCATTACACGTTTGATAGGTAAATTCTGCTGCTACAGAACTTCCTTTTTCTGGATTTTTGAGTTTAAATTTTTGTTTAAAGACTACATTTCCAGATAGTGTGGTAAGATCTGCACCAAAAGCTTCGGAAAAAGAAGTTTCTTTTTTACCAGTTTCGGTAGCTTTTCCTATCAATTCTATGTCTTTAGAAGTGATTTTTATTTCCGTAGGAATAGCGCCAACTTCAGGGTCTATGTCTTTAGAATAAATATGCCAGCCGTTATCTATTTTGGCAGTAATAATAGCTTCATACTGGTTTTCGGCGATAGGTTTTATATCATAACTTAGCTTTACGTGCTTTTCTATTTGTGAGAAAAATAGTTGAGACACAACTGCGAAAAGCAAGAGCAAAAATTTCTTCATTTTTAAATTTTTAGATGTACAAAAGTAAAAAAAACGATGAATTAAAAATGTTAAAGTCTTCTTAAGGTTTCAATCTTTATCAAAGACAAAATCAATCTCTCTTTTTACAAAGGATTTCTTTTCTTTTTATAGTGATTTCATGAGTACTACTTCGGAAAAACTTACCATTTTCAGCGTTGATTATTTTCTCTATTTCTAAACCAGAAAAACCTAATTTTCGTATAATCTCTATGATGATAATTTTTGGTTTTTGAAACAAAATTTCTTTGTTTAGGGTAAAATCAGATTCATTACCATTAATCAAAATTTCATCAAAATTTTTCTGAATTTCTTCCTGAAAAAATTGATTCACTGTATATAAATAGCCAAGACTTTCACCAAACTGCTCTAAAAAATTAGGAAAAATTTCTACCATTTTCGGAACAACGTGATTTCGGATTTTGTTTCTCAGGTAATCATCTTTTTTGTTGCTTTTGTCTTCTCTGAAATCTATAAGGTTTTCTTTAGCAAAAGCATAAATTTCTGATTTTGAGAAGGTCAAAAGTGGACGCAGAATTTGGTTTTCATTTTTAGGAATTCCGCACAATCCTTTAATTCCAGAACCTCTGGAAAGATTAATAATAAAGGTTTCTAGCTCATCGTTCAGATGATGTGCCGTTACGATAAAGTCTAAATTTTCCTTTTCTAAAAGATTAAAAAAGAAATCATAACGTATCTCTCTTGCCCAATTTTGTAAAGATTTCATTTTAGATTTTTCTTCCTCCGAAATATCTTTTAAATGAAATTGAATGTCGTTTTTTTTACAGAAATCTTCTACTATTTTTTGGTCAAGATTAGAATCTTCGTCTCTAAAATGATAATTAACATGTGCAACCCGAAACTCGAAACCCGAAACTCGAAACAAATCTAAAAGCACCATAGAATCTGCACCGCCACTAACCGCCAAAAGAAATTTTTTGGAAAAAATCTCTTTTCCCAAATTCATTAAAATTTTCTTAAAATTGTTAAAGTCTAACAATGTACGGCATGTTTTTTGCAAATATAAACCATATAAAGAAATGCTTTTCGTATTTTTGAAAACAAATTACATTAAAATATAAAATTTATGAGAATTTTAAAAATCTTAACAATCGCAGTGATGGGCGTTTCTCTTACCTCGTGTGTAAGCAAGAAACAATACGAAGCTCTTAATCTTAATTACAAACAATGTATAGAAGGAGCAGCAGAAAGACAACGTGAAATTCAGGATTTGAAATCTGCAAATTCAGGACTTACCAGCGAAAATACTCTGCTTAGAGACCAAAATGGAGCATTAAAATCTTCTCTAGATGCTTGTTTGGCTAATCAAGGCAAAGGTTCTGCTAATATTGATAAATTAATTGGTGAAATTAATTCTTCTAATGCTTACATCAAGCGTTTGATTTCTACAAATTCTAAAAATGATAGTTTAAATTTGGCTCTATCTAATAAGTTAAAAAGAAGTTTAGACAATGTAGCAGATGCAGATGTAGATGTAAAAGTATTAAAAGGAGTGGTAATGATTTCTTTGTCAGATAAAATGCTTTATAAAACAGGTGATTACAATATTTTACCAGCAGCTAGAGATGTCTTAGGTAAAGTGGCTAAAGTGATTAATGATTATGACACTTACAGTGTTTTAATTGAAGGAAATACAGATAACGTTCCTTTAGCAAGTGCTAATTTACCAAAAGACAACTGGGATCTTTCTGCACTTAGAGGAACTGCAGTTGCTAAAATTCTACAATCTGAATTTGGGGTAAATCCGAATAGAATTACAGCAGGTGGTAGAAGCGAATACAATCCTAAAACAACCAACGCTTCGGTTTCTGGACGTGCAGAAAACCGTAGAACAGAAATCATCATTATGCCTAAGCTAGATGAATTTATGAAATTGATGGATATAGCTCCTAAAAAATAAATTTGCACTTTTGCAATGAACAAAACCTTCAAGGAATTTTCTTTGAAGGTTTTTTGTTGATGAAATTTGTTTAAAATCTGTAAATTTGAATAAAAACTAAAAATGTTGAAATCAAGCAAACTCTATTATTCACTTTTTATCTTAAATTATATTTTTCTATTTTTTAATAGTGCAACTTGGGTTTCAGATTATGAAGACGGATTAACAGCAGATGAAAAATTTGGTTTTAGCACAATGAATTTAGTCGAAAAGATAGCTTTTGTAATTTTTAAGATAGTTGCATTTCCGTTTAATTATCTTCCTAAATATTTTAATTTTAGTTTTATTTATTGGGTGTATTTTATTCTAAATGCAATTTTCCTAGCTGCCATTTTAAAATTTATTTTTAAAAACTATAAAGAAAAACTTTTTCTGATTGCTAACGCCATTAATTTATTATTTTTGTTGATAAGTTTATCAATCATTTTTTACTACGCATTTTTAATTAATTGGATAAACTGAGTTATCAAAACATCTATTACCCAAAAAAAATGAGTTATTTCGAAGAATTACATCCTGAAATGGACAGATATTTAGAAAATACAGCTTCTAAAGAACCAGAAATTTTGAAAAGACTTCGAAAGGAAACTTTTCAAAAAACTACACAACCTCACATGATTTCTGGTTACCTTCAAGGGAGATTACTTTCTTTAATTTCAAAAATGGTTTCTCCAAAAAACATTTTAGAAATTGGTACTTTTACAGGTTATGCAGCGCTTTGTTTGGCGGAAGGTTTACAAAAAGAAGGGAAATTGACCACGCTAGATGTGAACGAAGATTTAGCCTATTTACCCAAAAAATATTTTGCCGAAAGTGATTATGCTTCTCAAATAGATTTTCAGCTTCAAGATGCAAAAGAGTTTTTGAAAAATTCGGATGAAATTTTTGACTTAATTTTTATTGATGCAGATAAAGAAAATTATGCAGAATATCTAAAATTGGTAAAGCCAAGAATGAAATCTGGAAGCATATTGATGGTAGATAATGTGCTTTGGTATGGAAAAATTCTCGATGAAAAAGGAAACAAACAGACAGAACAAATTAAAAGGGTAAATAAATTAATTGCCGAAGACGCAGATTTTGAAAATGTAATTTTACCTTTGCGAGACGGAATTCATTTAGTTCGTAAGATATAGAGTATCGCAGATTAAGCAGATTTGGTAGATTCTAAAATTAGTAAAATCAGCGAGAAATAAAACAAAATCTATGACCGAAAATGAAATATCTTATTTAATAAGAAAAGCAATATTTAATGTTTATAATGGATTAGGTCCAGGTTTACTAGAAACTGTTTATCAAAAAGTTCTAGTATAAATTAAGAGAATTGTCAATAAATTAGAAGATTAAATCCGCTTAATCAGCAAAATCAGCGAGAGACAAGATTATGGAAAAATACTACTGTAGCGTATCAGTTTCGCCAATAAGAGCTGAAGTTTCTGAGAAATCTGAAATGACTTCGCAAATTTTATACGGAGAAACTTGCGAAATTACCGAAACAGAAGGCATATACAGCAAAATTAAATTGGATTTTGATGGTTATGAAGGTTGGGTAAATTCCTCGGTTTTAAAAAAGCAAAAATCAGAAATTTCTAAAAATTTGGTGACTCAAAATTATGGTGTTTTTGATTTGCCAGAAGGTAGAAATTTGCTTTCTTTGGGCAGTGAAGTTGCTTTTGAAACTGAAAATTTAATAGATAAAAATAACATCAGAGAAAGTTTGGTAAAAACTGCCAAAAAATTCATCAATGTTCCTTATTTATGGGGCGGAAGAAGTTATTTTGGGATAGATTGTAGCGCTTTGGTGCAATTGGTGTATAAAATTCACGGTATTACATTACCAAGAGACGCAGATAAACAAGCAGAATTAGGTGAAGCCCGAGATTTTGTAGAAGAGAGTGAACCAGGAGACTTGGCGTTTTTTGAAGATTCTGAAGGGAAAATTGTACATGTTGGTTTGGTTTTATCGCCGTTTGAAATCATACATGCAAGCGGAAAAGTACGCATAGATTCTTTAGATTTTTCTGGAATTTACAATGCCGAAATAAACAAACACACGCATAACCTGAGAATGGTGAAAACTTTGCTATAATCGAAAATTGAAAGTTGAGAATCGAAAATTAATGATAAAAACTAAAGAAAATTCTGAACATTATAGTTGGGGAGAACAATGTGATTCTTGGATTTTTCACAACAATGAAAATTTGGTGGTAAAGCAAGAAATGATGCCCCCGAAAACTTCAGAAAAATTACATTTTCACAATTTGGCTCAGCAGTTTTTCTATATTTTGAAAGGGGAAGCTACATTTTATATAGAAGAAGAAAAGTTTACCGTAAAATTTGGAGAAGGAATTACTGTAGAACCGAAAAAGAAGCATTATATTGCCAATGAAAGTGATGAAAATTTAGAATTTCTGGTAATTTCTAATCCTTCGACTGATGAAGATAGGATTTTAGTTTAAACATACAGCATTTGAAAACACTCTACAACATATCTATCTTTCATCTTGAATTAGCGTTCAAGGTTTTGTCTTTGTTTAATGATAAAATAAAGCGAGGCTTAGAAGGCAGAAAACAATCTTTGGAAATTGTAAAATCTAAAATTTCTAAAGAAGACAAGGTTATTTGGATGCATGCAGCAAGTTTAGGAGAATACGAGCAAGGTCTGCCAGTTTTAGAAAAATTGAAAGAAAAATATCCCAATCATAAAATATTGGTCACTTTTTTTTCGCCTTCTGGTTATGAAAATGTAGTGAAAAAAAATAAAAAAGACATTCTGTGTTATCTTCCTTTTGATAAAAAAACTACCATTTCTGAGTTTGTAAAAGCAGTGCATCCCGAAATTTTTTTCACCGTAAAATATGATTTTTGGTATCATCTTTTAGATGAATTGAAAAAACAAAATGCTAAAGTTTTTGTGATTTCCGCATTGTTTTATGAAAATCAAGTGTATTTTAAAACTCAAGGAAAATGGTTTGTGAAGGAATTGAAAAAAAATGTTGATTGGATTTTTCATCAAACCGAAAAATCTTTTTCTTTGGCACAGAAAATAGGTTTAACCAAAGGATTGGTTTCTGGAGATACGCGTTTTGACAGAGTGAAACAGATTAAAAATCGGGATAATTTTGTAGAATACATTTCAGAATTTAAAGGAAATAACCAATTGGTTGTTTTTGGAAGTTCTTGGGAAGCCGAAGAAAAAATAGCGCAAATGATTTCTCCGAAGTTAAAGGATTTCAAAATTATTATTGCTCCACACGATTTGAAAAGAGTTCAGCACTTAAAACAAATTTTTCCGAAGGCGATTCTTTATAGTGAAATTGTAAAGTCGCAAAATTCCAAAACTGAAACAATTTCACAACTTTACGATTTCACAACTTTACAAATCATTATAATAGATAGTATTGGTTTGCTTTCTAAATTGTATTCTTACGCAAATATAGCAATTGTAGGAGGTGGTTTTCACGATAAAGGTTTGCATAATATTTTAGAAGCAGCCACTTTTGGGACTCCTGTGATTTTTGGAAATCAATATAAAAAAAATCCTGAAGCAGATGAACTAATTGCCCGAAATGGAGGTCAATCATTTGCTCAAGAAGAATTGGCGGCTAATTTTGTTTTAGAATTAACCCAAAATTCAAATTTACTGAAGGAAATGAGTGAAAATGCAGAAAATTTCGTTCACAATCAACCGAATTCTTCGGAGATTATTTTGAAGAAAATTTTAGACTAAATTTCTTTTTCAATAACTGATAAGAATCATCTCGAGCTCATTCATAATCTTCATAATTTTGCAAAAAAATATAATGAAGAAAGTAAATGTAGGCGTTTTGATGTTAGTAGGCGCAATGTTGAGTTTTTTAGGTTGTAGTTCTAACCAAGTTTCTTTAAAAGAAGTTTCTGTTCAAGAAAATCTTAGTCCCAATCAAATTTTAGACATTTTAAAATCAGGAAATGAACATTTTGTGAATCATAAAAACGCGTTTCCGCATTTAGACAAAGCTAGAATGCTGGAAGAAATTTCTGGGCAACATCCTATTGCAACTATTGTGAGTTGTTCTGATTCTAGAGTGCCTGTAGA
Organism: Flavobacteriales bacterium UBA1937; assembly: GCA_002337005.1. GTDB lineage: Bacteria > Bacteroidota > Bacteroidia > Flavobacteriales > Weeksellaceae > Cloacibacterium. The sequence goes on from DDFD01000029.1 coordinate 30,871, forward strand.
ATTGGTTTTTGATAGAGGAATCGGCGATTTATTTGTGATAAGAACTGCAGGGAATTCTCTAGAAGATGACATGACCATGGGAAGTTTAGAATATGCGGTGGATCATCTGCACACCAAGTTAATAGTAGTAGTTGGTCACGAAAAATGTGGAGGAATTACTACTGCCATTTCTAATCACGCTGAAGAGAAAAAGCCAAAAGAAATTTCAAGTCTTATTGAAACACTTAGAAATGGGGTAGAACCTTTTGTAGGGAAAACAGAAAAACTAGATGATGCTATTCATTACAATGTAATTCATCAGATTCAAAAAATTCTACAAAATCCGGAGTTAAAAGAGCTGATAGAAAAAGGCGAATTGAAAGTTGTAGGTGGTTATTATCACTTAAACGACGGTAAAGTAGATATTCTTAATTAAAAATTTTAGAATATTTTTTAAATCCATTGAAAGCCCAATTGGCGGTGTAATACATAGATTTTAGGGTAGAAAAATTCATGTAATCTTTGTACACCAAATATTGGTCTTTCATAATATTGGTTTTTTTTCTAGAAACGCTGGTTGCGTGCATTCTGTACTTTGCCAAAGTTTTTTTTAAGGGTTTTCCTTTTGGGATTTTTTTCAATAAATTCAGCCACATTACGTGATCTTCTCGTTTACTTCCTTCGGGAAAAAATTCTTTACCAACTCGTTCAGAATCATACATAGAAGCTAGGAGAGAAAGTCTGCAAGTTTTTAATAAATTGTCAAAAGTTACGTCTATATCTGCTTCGAAATCAGCGATTTTTGGTTGAAGGTTTTCGTCACATCTTGCATAGGTACAATAGGCGAGTTCTGCTTTTTCAGATTTCATAAAAGAAACCATTTCTTGTAGAAAATCGGGTTCCCAAAAATCATCAGCGTCAAGAAAAGTAATGTATCTGCCTGTTGCTTTTTCTAAAGAAAGATTTCTAGCGTGACCAGCTCCACCATTTTTTTTAGCTTCTAATAAAACAATTCTAGAATCTTGATGTTTTTTAATGATTTCTACAGAATTATCGGCAGATTGATCATCAGTAATAATCCATTCCCAATCCTGAAAAGTTTGTGACAGGACAGATTTTATAGTGTCTTCTATAAATTTAGAAGAGTTATAACAAGGAGTAATAATGGAAACTTGCGCCATAGTTTTGCAAATATAACTATTGTATCGAAAAACATTTGTATCTTTATGCATCAATAACCAATAAAAAATTTATTAATGATGAAAAAACTACTTCTATTTCTTTTTGGTGCAACTTTACTTCTCAATTTATCTTGTAGCAGAGATGATGATTCTTCAGATTTTTCTGGTTCTGTAGTTGGCAGTTGGTATCTCTATAGTATAGGTTTAAACGGAACAGTGACTAAAAATGGTATTTCTTCACCAATTAACACAACACAAGTTTTGAATAGTTGTATGCAAAAATCTACTGTAATTCTTAATCAAGACGGAACTGGCAACGCAACTTCTTGGGAAGATACTTCAGGAACGTGTACTCAGGTTCAAGATGATAAATTAACCTATACTTATGATGCTTCTACAAAGGTTCTAAATGTTAAAACAGGAACTAAAATAGATGTTACTAGCCTTATAAAATTATCTAATACAGAAATGGTAGGCGAAGAAAATGTAACTAATTTTGCAGTAGAAGGAGCTACTTTCACAGGTAAAATTACCACTACAATGAAAAGAAAGTAATGAATTAAAGATTTTAAGATTTTAAGATTTAATCCTTGTCAAAAATTGATAAGGATTTTTTCTTTTAAAAATCTTAAATTTGTAAATTCTTAAAAATCAAGTTTAATAATACCTTAAAATATAACAGCGTGTTTTACGATCACAAGCAGATAGAGCAAAAATGGCAAAAGTTTTGGGAAGAAAACCAAACTTATAAAACTGAAAATATCATTGCGAACCACGAGGAACGAAATGGGAAGCAACCTAAACCAAAATTCTACGTCCTCGATATGTTTCCGTATCCTTCTGGAGCAGGTTTGCATGTAGGGCATCCTCTTGGTTATATCGCTTCAGATATTTATGCAAGATTCAAAAGACATCAAGGTTTTAATGTACTTCATCCAATTGGTTATGATTCTTTTGGTTTGCCTGCGGAACAATACGCCATACAAACTGGGCAACATCCTGCGATTACTACCGAACAAAATATTACAAGATACGAAGAGCAATTGCGTAAAATTGGTTTCTCTTTCGATTGGAGCAGAGAAGTAAGAACCTCTGACGCTTCTTATTACAAATGGACGCAATGGATTTTTATAGAATTGTTTCATTCTTGGTACAATAAAACTTCTGATAAAGCAGAGCCTATCAATACTTTGGTAGAACATTTTTCAAAATTTGGAACAGAAAATTTAAATGCTGTTCAGAGTGATGAATTAAATTTCACCGCAGAAGAATGGAACAACGCCAATGAAAACGAAAAACAAGATATTTTACTCAATTACAGATTAGCTTACAGAGCCGAAACTACGGTAAACTGGTGTCCAGCTCTTGGAACGGTTTTAGCCAATGATGAGGTAAAAGACGGAAAATCTGAACGTGGCGGTTATCCTGTTTTTCAGAAAAAAATGATGCAGTGGAGTATGAGAATTACTGCTTATTCTGAAAGATTGTTACAAGGTTTACAAAAATTAGATTGGCCACAACCTTTGAAGGATTCTCAAGAATATTGGATTGGAAAATCTCAGGGAGCGGCGGTAAAGTTCCGAGTTCCGAGTTCCGAGTTCCGAGTTGATGAGGCAGAAATTGAGGTTTTTACAACAAGACCCGACACGATTTTTGGGGCAACTTTTATGGTTTTAGCGCCAGAAAATCCTTTGGTAGAAAAATTAACGACTCCAGAACAAAAATCTGAAGTTGAAAATTATATTGAAGAAACTTCTAAAAAAACCGAACGTGATAGAATGGCAGACGTGAAAAACGTTTCTGGAGCGTTCACAGGAAGTTATGCTATAAATCCTTTTACAGGAAAAAATATCCCGATTTATATTTCAGATTACGTTTTAATGGGTTACGGAACTGGTGCTGTAATGGCGGTTCCTGCGCATGATGAACGAGATCATCGTTTTGCTAAAAAATTTGGGTTAGAAATCATTAATGTCATCGAAAATGATAAAGATATTCAAGAAGAATCTTATGATTCTAAAGATTCAGTTTGTGTAAATTCTGAATTTTTGAATGTTTTGAATTATAACGATGCGAAAGCAAAAATTATTTCAGAAATCGAAAAAATGGGAATCGGTCACGGAACTACCAATTACAGACAGCGTGATGCGATTTTCTCTCGTCAAAGATATTGGGGAGAACCAGTTCCTATATATTATAAAGAAGGAATGCCTTATACTTTGCCAGTTTCTGCATTGCCTTTAGAATTGCCAGAAGTAGAGAAATATTTGCCAACAGAAGACGGCGATCCACCATTAGGAAATGCTAAAAATTTCGCTTGGGACGAAGAAAAATTGATGGTTGTTAGTTGTCAGTTGATAGACAATAAAACGGTTTTTCCTATTGAACTTTCTACAATGCCAGGTTGGGCAGGAAGTTCTTGGTATTTCTTGAGATATATGGACCCGAAAAATGATGGAGAATTCTGTGCAAAAGATTTGTCAGATTATTGGGGACAAGTAGATTTATACATTGGTGGAAGCGAACACGCAACTGGTCATTTATTGTATTCTCGTTTTTGGAATATGTTTTTGAAAGACAGAGGTTACATCAACCAAGATGAGCCTTTCCAGAAATTGATAAATCAAGGGATGATTTTGGGAATGAGTGCGTTTGTTTACAGATTTAATTTCAATTCTACGGGAAAGGCGACAACAAAAACTTTATTTGTTTCAAAAAAAATTGTTGATAATATTACCGATAAGCTTAATGGTAATTTAGTTCTAGAAAAGATGTTTGAAATTTTAGAAAAAGATATTGTTCAAACAGGCTCAAACCCAAACTTAATAAAAGATGATTTTCAAAAAATCCACGTTGATGTTTCATTATTAAAAGGAACTACAGACGAATTAGATATTGAAAAATTCAAAAATTGGAGAGCGGAATTTAAAGATGCAGAATTTATTTTAGAAGACGGAAAATACATCACCGAACGTGAAGTAGAAAAAATGTCAAAATCGAAATACAACGTCGTAAATCCAGATGATATTGCAGAAGAATATGGTGCAGATTGTTTACGTTTGTATGAAATGTTCCTCGGTCCATTAGAACAATCAAAACCTTGGAATACACAAGGTTTAAGCGGAGTTTACGGATTTTTGAAAAAATTCTATAATCTATATTTTGATGGAGATACGTTCTCAGTTTCAGATGAAGAACCTACCAAAGCAGAATGGAAAGTGCTGCATACTTTGATTAAGAAATTTACGTTTGATATTCAGAATTTCTCTTTCAATACATCGGTTTCGCAGTTTATGATTGCAGTAAATGAATTACAGAAGTTGAAATGCAATAAAAGAGCGATTTTAGAACCTTTAGCGGTAATTATTTCGCCTTATGCACCACATATTTGCGAAGAATTATGGGAAAAATTAGGCAAAAATACTTCAATAGAATTTGAAAAATTACCAGAATTAAATGAAGCTTATTTGGTAGAAGATGAAATTAACTATCCAGTAAGTTTCAATGGTAAAATGAAATTTACTTTGGCATTAGCAGCGGATTTAGATGCAAGGCAAATTGAAGAAATAGCGATGAGTCAGGATAAGGTTCAAGAAGTTTTAGCTGGAGCAACTCCGAAAAAAATTATTATTGTACCAAAGAAAATTATCAACATTGTATTTTAAATTTTTGTTAAAAAAAACAAAATTTAGGAAATAGAATATTGTAAAATTGAAAAAAAAATATATTTAAAATTTCTTAATTCTTATTGTTTTAAAAAGAAGCATTTATAATTGATAAAATTTAAAGATTATTTTGATTATTTGACAACTAATAGTCAAGTTTTAGAAAGCAGAAATTTGTCATACTTTGGATTTTTTATTTGCATTTTACAATAATTTGGCTTTATTTTACAACCTCAAAAAAATTAACAATTATAATTTAGTTTAATATGGAAATGAATGTTTCAACACAAGAAGAGCAAGTAGTTGCTAAAAAGGTGGGAGGTCTTAATCCTGCTATTGTTTTACCTATTCTTTATCTTATTGCATTAGGTATTTATATTTTCGTTTTGGGTAACCCGGGTAATTTTCAAGCAAAGGTAGATGCACCTATTACGGGGCCATCTGTAGCTTTTAGTGATGTGTCCTCTAAAGATTTACATCCAGAATCTTTCATGGGAGTTATTTACACGGGTGGGCCTATCGTTCACATCCTTATCATGTTTATGATTACAGTAATTGTATTCTCGTTTGAGCGTTTCTTTGTTTTAAGAAAAGCTGCAGGTAAAGGAAATCTTGAAAATTTTGTAGTTAAGGTAAGAAACCTTTTAGACAAAAACAGAATTGATGAAGCTCTTGAAGAATGTGATGCTCAACAAGGTTCTGTTGGTAATGTTGTGAAAGAAGGGCTTACAACATACAAAGCTTTGGCTAATGATACAACTCTAAATAAAGAGCAAAAATTAGTAGCTCTTACAAAATCAATAGAAGAGGCTACAACTCTTGAAATGCCAATGTTAGAAAAGAATATGATGATTCTATCTACTCTAGGTACTGTTGCAACTTTAGTAGCTTTATTAGGAACTGTAATCGGGATGATTAGATCGTTCCAAGCTTTAGGTGCTGCGGGTGGTACTCCAGATGCTGCTGCATTGTCTATCGGTATTTCTGAAGCGCTTATTAATACTGCATTAGGTATTGGTACTTCTGCTATCGCTATTATTCTTTATAATTTCTTTACTTCTAAAATTGATGGACTTACATACAAAATCGACGAGATAGGTATGTCTATCCAACAATCTTTTGCAGAATTTAACTAATCATTAGTTTCTTTGGCAAAAAAATTGCAGTTTTTTCTTAATAAGAAAATAAAGTGCAAGTTCTAGAAGTT
>DDFD01000050.1 GCA_002337005.1 Flavobacteriales bacterium UBA1937
AGCTTTACAGAATCTTCCTCGTCTAATAAAACTATTTTTTATGGAAATGAAGATGGCTGTTATTCTATTCACAATTCTCAGGTTCTAGTAGGAGATATACATCAATTATTAGATTTTCAGATTGATAAGCTAATTATTTACAGAGAAATTGATAAGCTACAATTAGTTTCTACTACCAAGGCTGAAATTCTATTTTCATCTCTCAGAGCTCCACCATATACTATTTAGAATTCAAAAAAATATGTGCGTACCTTTTTCTGAGGTTTTCGCAGATATTTCTATTCCTTTAAGTTTTTAATTCTAAATAAATTTAAAAAATGTTAATCAAAAAAATATGTTTTTTTGTTGCAATATTTCTTGCAGCACCTTTGTTAATGGCACAATATAAATTATCAGGAACCATTAAAGATAGTGATACCAAAGAGCTTATAAAAAATGCTTCTATATACTTTTCAGACTTAAAAAAGAACACCACTACAGACCAAAACGGGAGCTATACTTTCAATAATTTAAAAGAAGGAAAGTATTTTGTAGAAATTTCTCATAGCAATTACAGTACTTTTCTAGCTTCCATTGATGTTAAAAATGACACCATTGCTAATTTTGAATTGCAAAAATCTGCTAAAGAAATTTCAGAAGTTGTGGTAACAGCAGTATCTAGAGCTTCTGAACTTAAGAAAATTCCTGTGGTTATAAAATCAATAGACCAAAGCCAGATTAATCAAAACTCTTCTACTAATATTATTGATGGTCTCAAAAACATTCCTGGGATTAATCAAATTACCACTGGAGCTGCTATTTCTAAACCTGTGATCAGAGGTTTGGGGTATAACAGAGTAATTACTCTAATAAACGGAATAAGGCAAGAAGGGCAACAATGGGGAGATGAACACGGTATAGAAATAGATGATTATTCTGTAGGAAAAGTAGAAATCGTAAAAGGACCAGGTAGCTTAATGTATGGTTCAGACGGAATTGCTGGAGTGCTTAATTTTATCTCACAAAAAGCACCATCTGATGATAAAATAGAAAATCAATTAAGCACCAATTATCAGTCTAATAATAATTTGATAGCCAACTCTTTTTCTAACAGAGGAAATAAAAATGGTTTTGTATGGGAAGGTAGAATTACCAACAAGATGGCAGGAAATTATGAAAATAAATATGACGATAAAGTTTATAACTCTGGTTTTAAAGAAAATGACGGAAATCTAATGCTAGGAATTAATAAAAACTGGGGGCATTCTTATTTCAATTTTAGTACTTATAATAATACGCTCAACATAGTTGAAGGAGAAAGAGATGCTGACGGAAAATTCACCTATATCAATGGTAATGGAGACGAGATTACCGCTACAGATGCAGATTATAAAGGTTATAAAACTGGTTTTCCGCATCAGAAAATTAATCATTTGAGATTTACTTCTAACAATTATTTCTTGTTAAAAAGTGGAACCATCAATGCTGATTTTGCCTTCCAAAATAACAAAAGAAGAGAGTTTGGTAATGCTACCAATCCTAATGATACTGAATTGTATTTTGATTTGAATACCTTTAATTATAATGTGAGATACAACCTAAAAGAATCTAAAAATTGGGAAACTTCTTTCGGAATCGGAGGTATGCAGCAGTCTAATATCAATAAAGGTCTAGAAGCTCTTATCCCAGATTATAATTTTTTTGACATCGGAGCTTTTGTATATACTCAGAAAAAATTTAATAAAAATCTTACTTTGGCAGGAGGTCTTAGATTTGACAATAGAAATGTAGATTCTAAAGAAATGCTAGAAGATAGTGATGTGAAATTTTCTAAATTCAATAAAAACTACAACGGAATTTCTGGTAGTCTAGGATTGTCTTATCAGATGAATCCTCATTCTACTCTAAAAGTGAATCTTTCCAGAGGTTTCAGAGCGCCAAATATTGCAGAATTGGCTTCAAACGGTGTACACGAAGGAACTTTCAAATATGAATTGGGAGATATTAACCTAAAATCAGAAATTAGTCACCAGATAGACGTAGCTTATTTTCTAAATTCAGATCATATTACGTTTGAATTTACTCCGTTTATTAATTTTATTTCTAATTACATTTATACCGAAAAATTGCAAGATGCTAATGGAAATGATGTAATTATAGATCCAAGTAATCCTGTTCCTGCTTTTAAATTTACGCAAGGTAATGCACAACTTTTCGGAGGTGAGATTTTCTTAGATATACATCCGCATCCATTTGATTGGTTGCACTTAGAAAACTCATTTTCTTATGTAAGAGCTACCCAAAATAACCGTCCTGATAACGAAAAATTCTTACCATTTATACTTGCTCCTAAATACAGAGGCGAAATAAAAACACAGTTCAAAGAATTAAATGATACGTTTTCAGATTTTTATGCTAAATTTTCTGTGGATCATTATTTCAAGCAGAATAATATATTTAGCGCTTTTGATACAGAGACTTCTACACCAGCTTATACCTTATTAAGTGTAGGAGTTGGTGCTAATATCAAAGCTTTTGGAAGAAAAGATTTCTTCAATTTATTTATCAGTGGAGATAATTTAGCTAATGTAGCTTACCAAAATCATCTGAGTAGATTAAAATACGCTCCAGAAAATCTGGCAACTGGTAGAGTAGGTGTGTTTAATATGGGAAGAAACATCAGCACAAAGTTGGTAATCAATTTTTAGAAAATGTAGAATGAATACAAAAAAGTATTTTTTTCTAAAATTAAAACAGGAGTTAATGATTTTCATATTCGCCACTAGAATTTTCTAGTGGCTTTTTTATGATAAAAATGATATATAAGTTGTTGTAAATCCGCAAAAAATCATTACTTTTGCAACTCAAAATTTTTAACAAAATGAACGTTACAAGAACCAATCATGATGAAGTAAGTGCTTTGCTTACAGTAACTTTAAATAAATCTGATTATAAAGACAAAGTAGAAAAAACTTTGATCAATTATGCTAAAAATGCTACAGTTCCTGGTTTTAGAAAAGGAAAAGTGCCATTAAGCATGGTGAAGAAACAATATGAAGCAGGTATCGCTTTCGAAGAAATCAACAAACAAATTTCTGAAGCACTAAACAACTACGTTACAGAAAACAATCTAAAACTAGTTGGGCAACCAGTACCTGTACCAATGAATGAATTGGATTATAATGCTGATGAAATTTCTGTAGGTTTTGAAATTGGTTATGAACCAGAATTTTCTATTGACTTATCTTCTTACGAAGCACCTCATTATAATGTAGAAGCTTCTGAAAAAGAAATCAACAAGAGCATAGAAAACATGCAAAAAAGATTTGCAGATAAAGATGCTCAAGAAAAAATAACTAAAGATTCTTATGTAGCACTTTCTATCGCTCAGGTGGTAGAAGCTGATGCAGAAGGAGAGCACAACCACGCTCCGAAACAAGTTACTGTTTCTGCTGAGCAAAAAGAAGGTTTCGCTCTAGTAAAAGGAAGCAAAGTAGGTGATGTAATTAAATTAACTAAAACTCAGTTGACTGAAAATGAGGATTTAGCAAAAGATCTTAGCTATGATGCTCACGAATTAAGTCACATTCACCACGAAGATTTAGAAGCTACTGTAGTAGAAATTTTCAAACTAAATCTTGCAGAACTTAACCAAGAATTATTTGATAAAGTTTATGGTGAAGGTAACATTAATTCTGAAGAAGAATTAAAAGAAAGAGTAAAAAAAGAACTAGACGAATATTTCCAACAAAACGCTGATGTACATTTTGTAAACAAAATTTTAGAAAAAATCGGTGAAAATGAAAAAGTTCAACTTCCTGAAGCTTTCTTGGTAAAATGGTTACTATTCTCTAATCAAAATATTACTTCTGAAGCTCAGGCTCAAGAAATCTTAGAAGCAGAAAAAGAAATCATTAAAAACCAAATTATCGAAGGTAAATTACTAAACGATAATGAGGTGAAAATTGATTATACAGATGTTTTAGCTCAGGCAGAAGTGTTGGTAAACAATCAATTAGCAATGTATGGTATTCACAATCTTCCTCAAGAAGAAGTACAGAAATATGCTGTAGAAATGCTGAAACAAGAAGAGCAAGTAAGACAAATTTCTCAAGAAGTAGCAATGAACAAGCTAAAAGAAGTGATTTTAGAAAAGTCTAAAAAGAAAGAAACTAAAATTTCTCACGATAAATTCTTAGAAGAGCTTAAAAAATAATTCTTTAGAAATTGTAAACATATAACTCCCGAATCATCTGATTTGGGAGTTTTTTTATGTGAAAAATACGCTCTTGTTCGTATTACTACTTCGTATTACAATGTAGAAATTTGCTTCTGAATCATATCTACATTTTTTATAATTTAGACTATGAAAAACTTTTAGAATGAAACTAAGTTATACCTTATTGTTTTTTGTCTTTTCCGTTTTATGTTTTGCCCAAAGCACAGAGATAAAAAAAATAGATTCTATTAACAATCTTCCCTTTGAGGTAAGGTTAAAAGATGCCGCTATTTTAGATAAAGTTTACCTAAAAAATGCAGAAAATGCCACCAAAATAAATTATAGTTCAGGAGAAGCAAAATCATACAGTAACTTAAGTTTGGTGTATTATTATCAAGGTAAATATGAAAAAGATTTGTCTTATTCTCTGAAAGCGATTCGTATTTTCGAAAAAATAAAGGATTTAGAAAACCTTTCTTTAGAATGGGGTGAACTAGGTTATAGAATGAAAAAAAGAAATATAGAAAAGGCAATACTCTATATGCAAAAAGCAAAATACATCGCCGAAAAAAATAGCCTTAGAAAACCATTGCTCAGTATTTATAACAATTATGGAGTGCTAAAGGAAATGAAAGTAGAGTATGATAGTGCACTTTTTTATTATAACAAAGGTCTGGCTCTGAAAGAGAGAATTAAAGATCAAGTAGGCATCCCTTATAGTTTAAATAATATTGCAGGTGTTTTTGTCCTTAGAAAACAATATGATAAAGCCGAAGACAATTATAAGAAGGCCTTAGAAATAAGAAAAAAAATAAAAGATACGGTAGGTATCGCAGAGAATTATTCTTACCTCGGAGATTTGTACTTGTCTAAAAATGATTGTAAAAAAGCCATAGATTTTTATAAAAGTTCATTAGATATTACAGATAAGTATAAATATGTGGGCTTATCACAAGACTCATACAAAAAAATATCAGAATGCTATGAATCTTTAAATGATTATAAAAATGCATTAGCCACTTATAAAAAGCACGCAGCACTTAATGATAGCATTCTAAACCACGAAACCAATTCTAAAATTGCAGAGTTAGAGGTGAAATTTGACACCAACGAAAAAGAAAAACAGCTTCTGCAGCAAGAATCAGAAATAGAAACTTCTAGAATTAAAGTTACGGTAGCCATAGTTTTTGCATTTTTTGCATTGATAATTGGTTTCTTGCTTTATCGCCAACAAATGCTTAAAAATAAGCAGCAAAATCAGAATTTCGAGTTGAAATCTGCCATGGCACAAATAGAAAGTCAAAATAAGCTACAAGAACAGAGATTGTCTATTTCTAGAGATTTACATGATAATATTGGGGCTCAGCTTACCTTTATTATTTCGTCTTTAGAAAATACCAAATTTGGGATTCCTAATTTAGATGCGGCAGTAGAAAAACGCCTCGAAAAAATTAGTGATTTTACCAGAAATACCATTGTAGAACTTCGGGATACTATTTGGGCAATGAATAAAAAAGATTTTACCATGGAAGACCTTAGTTCTAGAATTTTCAATTTTGTAGAGCAAGCGCAATCTGCCAATCAAAACATTAAATTTAATTTCAGTATTGATAACCAACTCAAGCACAAAGAATTTTCTTCTGTAGTAGGTGTTAATCTTTACAGAATCATACAAGAAGCGGTAAATAATGCGATGAAACACGCCAATGCCAAACATATTATTATTAATGCAGAGCAATTTTCAGAAGGTTTAAAAATAGAAATCAAAGATGACGGAAAAGGATTTGATACAGAAAATACAGACTTAGGAAATGGACTGCTGAATATGAAAAAAAGAATAGAAGAGATAGGAGGCGTCTTAGCTGTAAAATCTAATATGGACAAAGGAACTCTGGTAAATGTAGAAATTCAAAATTTATGGAAATGATTAAAATTGCTATAGTAGATGATAATCTTTTTTTACAAAAAACCATCCAAGAAAAACTCTCTTTTTTTGAGGATATTTCTATAAAATCTAAATCTCTAAACGGTAAAGAATTATTACAAAAATTAGAAAAAAATTCAAACTTAGATTTGGTTTTGATGGATATAGAAATGCCAGAAATGAATGGTGTGGAAACCACTGCTGAGGTAAAAAAAAGATATCCGCACATCAAAATCATTATGCTTACCGTTTTTGATAATGACGAGAATATTTTTAAATCCATAAAAGCAGGTGCAGATGGTTATTTACTAAAAGAAATTAATCCTCAGGAATTGCATAATGCCATTATAGAAACACTTTCTGGCGGTGCTGCTATGACGCCTTCTATTGCGCTTAAAACATTAAAATTACTCCGTGAACCTCAGATTTTCGAGACGGAGGAAGAGAAAGAACGGATAAAACTTACCTCGAGAGAAATTCAAGTTTTGGAACAATTAAGTAAAGGTCTGAAATATGACATAATAGCGGAGAATCTTATTCTTTCTAAAGGTACTATTAGAAAACACGTAGAAAATATCTATGCTAAATTACAAGTTCACAATAAATTAGAAGCTATACATATTGCCAAAAAAAATAAACTGATTTAAAATTTTTGCTATGAAAAAACTACTATTTCTATTTTCCTTGTTTATTTTAATTTCTGTTTCAGCTCAAAATCAAAGTGATTCTGTACTTAAAGTGAACGGAAAACCAATTGAAGCAAAATCCATCAAAAAAGTAAATTTAGATTCTATAAAAATTGGTGAAAAAATAGGACAGCCAAAATTGGATTCTAATTATGATATTGCAGTTTATACTGTAAAAGAAATATATCATAAAAACCCTATTACTACTGTATTTTTTTCAATCATTGTATTGGTAGGGATTTTTAAATTTCTCGCAAGAATTTTCAAAAATAAGAATTAACATAATATACGATTTTTTCCGTATTTACTTGCTTGTTTCTTCCTCATATTTTTACGTCATAAATACTTAAAAACTATGAAAAGAAACTTTTATTTATCTGTAATTCTGTTAATTGTATTTTCAGGATTTTTTACTTTTTCTTTTGCTCAAAGAAAAACTTCACTCAAATTTAATTTTGGAACTTCTTTTTCTAAACCAGAAGATGAGTTAGGAACTGTTGCCAAAAAGGGAAAATCTATGCAACCAACAATTAGTATAGAAGTAGGAAGATTGATTAATTACGGTGCTTCTAATTATGGAGTGAGAGTAGCAGCAGTTGGCGGTTTAGATTATGCTAATTTTTTGTCAAACGATGCTACTACCGTTCTTAAAACCAGCATCACAAGTATTAAAGGTAGAGTTTACCCAATTTCTTACAACGGTTCGGTAGAAAAGGCTTTAGATAATGCAAAATCTAGCAATAATTTTTTCGGAGATTTAGGAATGGGATTGTTAATTTACAGTTTTGTAAACAGTTTTCATATAAATTATGGTGCTGGTTTCGGGAAAATTGTAGAAAGTTCTAATATAGACGACCCAAATTTTGCAGAAGAAACCGTCAACAGAAATATGACGTTTTTTGGCTGGGGATTTCAACCGCAGATTTATACTTCTGAAAGTGGAAAATGGAATGCTAATGCGTTTTTTGATTTCGGTAAATACAAATGGAAAAACGGAAATGGAAACATATCTTCCATCAAAGCCAGTTCTTTAGGTTTTGGTTTTCAGTATAATTTTTAAAAAAATTAAAATGAAAAAAATCGTTTTTTCCTTACTGTTTTGCTTATTATCTTTTCTAAATTTTGCTCAAGAAAAAACGTTGAACGAAATTTTAGCGGGACCTTGGAGAGGGTTTTCTAGCGAGCAAATTCCGAATATGGGCGAAGTAAACACGGGTGTTTACATGAAATTAGTTTTTAATGAAAAAATTGATGGAAGTAAAACCGAATATCCTTTTTATGGTACCAATCAGATAGAATTTATTTACACCAATAATTTTGGAACTAAAACGTATTTTGCTGTAGTAAATGTAAGCGGAACTTTTAATGTAAAAGATAAAACACTGTATGTAAATGATGATAGTTTTGCTTCTTATGACAGCTTACCAGACGGAATGAATTGGGAACTGGGGAAATTTAAAGTTACTGCCTACAAAGATCAAGATCATCTTGGATTTTTTCTCTTGAAAGGAGTAACTCTTGATGCTAATTACAATGTAAAATCGGGAAGTAAAGTTTACTATACTACTGACGTTACCTATAATCCTTGGAAACAAAAATATTAAAAACACAAATGATGAAAAATTTATTAATAACAATTTTCAGCTTTCTTTTTGCCATAATAAATGCTCAAACTGAAAAATACAAAGCGTCAGATTATTCACTGCCAAATAATGTAAAAACCTATAACACATTTGTTTACAAATACGATGTAGAATTAGGGAAGTACAAAGTGATAGAAAAACACATCAGGATTTTTGAAAAAGGATTTCTGAAATATGATTATGTTTTAGACAATTACATGGGAAGATTTTCTCAAATCAAAAAATACGAATATAATACTCAAAATCAATTGGTTTCTATACAAGAAGCGGAAGATTTCGAGAAGCCACAATATTATCCTTACCAAGATTTTTACTACGAAAACGGAAAGTTGGCGAAAATTTCGGAAGTTTTCGGGAATAAAAGAATTTTCACCGATTTCAGTTATGATAATAAAGGAAGAATTCTTAAGGAAAAAAAATATCAAGATGATCAATTGGTTTTGTCAACGGTAGATTACCATTACACTTCAGATAAAAATTATACCACCAAAAAAGTGATTTTTGTTAATGATAATTCACGAAGAACTGAAGATGCAGTTTTTGAAAATAATTTGAAAATTTCAGAAGAAATAGATGATCCCAATGCTAAAATTTCTTACACTTTTCAGTATGATAAAAACGGAAATGAGGTGATGAAAAGCGATTTGGTGACGAATTTTGATAGTCATTACATTTACGGAAAAACGGGTGAAATCATTAAATCTAAAAAAACAGAATATGACGATTTCGAATTTGATATCGTCAATTATTTCGAGTTTTCAGAAATCACCTACGATGATGGTTCTAAAGAAGGAAGTAAAAGCTTTGATAAAGATTTTGCTAAATCTTTCAATATGAGTGTTTTGTCTTATGATGCAATAGATGATTTGAAATAAAAATTTATTATTTTTGAAACATATACATTGACTATGAAAAAACTTTTAGGAATTTTCGTTTTGCTTTTGTCGCAGTTTTCTTTTGCTCAAAAAGATATTGTTGTAAATTATTTGGCAGAAAATTGGGGTGTAAATAAAGATGTGGTAAAAATAGAAGAAGTGAAGTATTCTCAAGGCTTTACTTCTGGTAAGTTTGAACCGAGAGATACTAGAATTTATACTTTTAAAAACGGAAAACTCATTTCTATTGAGACACAATATTCTACAGATAAATTAACGAACATTTTTGAATATAATGCGAAAGGAAAACCTATTAAGTTTACTCAGTTTACGTCTGGAACAGATAAGGCGACTGATAATGTATCGGTTTTTTCTTACGATAAAAAAGGAAATTTAATAGAAATTAAACCTTCTAATCCTAAATATCATTGGCAATACAAATATCAGTATCTACCAAATGGTACACTTTCTACAATAGAAATTTTGGATAATGGAAAATTGGATTCTAAATGGCTTATCACTTCTTATCAGGATGAAAAAAACTATCAATATACCGATGAAAATTATTCTGCAACTGATGGTAAAAAGGTTTTTGATTTAAAAGAAAGTTTGGTAAACGGAAGAAGACCAATGAAAAAAACTTCTTGGATTGAAGGTTTAGATCAATACGGCAATGTTTTCAGAATTAGAGAAAACAACGCGGTTTTGGGTAAATTTTATTATTCCAGAAAACTCACTTATGCAAATGGAGAAACTACAGGAAGCACGGACTACAATCCGTATTTCACAGAAGGAATAAACGGCGATGTTTCTCAATTTCCAGAAAATAAAAACCCGAAATCTATCTATAAAATTAGATTGGGAGAAGACGGAAAATTTAAATTGGTGAATCAAAATAATGAACCAATTCCTGATTTAAGCAAAGGTTTTATAAGTCCGAACAAAACAGATTTTATTTATTTTGATCCTAATAATGGCGAAATTGCGCTTGCCGAAAATATGAAACATAGTGCGGAATTCACCGTTATGAAAGCTTATAACACGCCTTCTAAAAAATATATTGTAATTAATACAGATTATCAGTTTATCATTTTTGATAATGGCAAGCAAATTGATACGTCAAATATGAAAATTTCTCAGGATATGAATAATCTAGTGGTTTCAGAAAATAGTATTCCTAAATATTTTATTCCTAACTTTGACAAATTAACATTTTTAAAGTTTTATCCGCTATATATTTTAGCTTTATAAGTAACAATTGATGATGAAAAAATTTGTTTTATTTGTATTATTATCTTCTTTATTTGGTTTTTCGCAAGAAAAAATAACCACTCAGGACTTTGGACTTAATCCGAAAACCGAAACAGTGGTTTCTAAACAATCTTGGACTAATACAGATTATAACAAAGGCGTTTATGTAGAAACTCTTACCTTTTATAATACCTATCTGCAGAGCAAAAAAAATCAAGATGGAGAATATATTACAGAAGATAAATATTTTTACAATATTGATAATCAGTTGATAAGAATAGAAACCTTACACCATAATTCTGAAGAAACAGAATCCGTAAAATTCTATTATCAAAACGGGAAACTATCTTCTAAAGAATTCTATATGAATGATAAGTTGATTACTAAAACCATTTTTACTTATGATAATAATGGGAGGTTAAGCAATGAAACTGAAAAATCTCTCAAAAACGAATTGGTTTCGGTGGTTAATTATAGCAATTATGTGAATGACAATACCTATACCAAATCTTCTGTGGATTATAAAGATAATAAAGTCTTGCAAAAGATGGTAGAATATTATGTAAATGGTTTGGTGAGTTTAGAAGAAAGTGAAATGTATAATCTTAAATCTACCAGAAAATTAATATATTCTACCAACCGAAGATTGGTGAAAGAAATTATCAATAATGATGAAATGAATGTTTACAGTTATAAATTTGATGAAAATGGTAACCCCATTAAAATCTTTAAAATGAATAACAGAGACAAGGGAGATTCCATCATTATGATACAAAATACCTACTCTGATTTTAAGAGTTAAATTCTCTTTTCCATTCTTCCGCAGCTTCGCAAAGTGTTTTATAAAAATTTTCTCCGTATTTTCTAATAAGAGGTGTTTTCAGAAATTTATATACAGGAACTTGTAGCTCTTTGCCTAGTTTACAAGCGTCACTGCATACACTCCACTCGTGATAATTAACTGCCGAAAAATTTCTATATTCAGTAATTCTGATGGGATATAGGTGACAAGAAATGGGTTTTTGCCAATCTATCGCGCCATCTTCATACGCTTTTTCTATACCACATTTGGTAATACCTTTTTCGTCATAGATTACATAAGCACATTCTCCACCATTTACCAATGGAGTTACTAGATCTCCGTCTATATCTATTACATGTGTGCCTTGTTCTTCTATAGCAGCTACACCTTCGGGTTTTAGGTAACTTTTTATTTTCGGGAAAATTTTTTTCAAAATTTCAGTTTCATTTTGGTCTAATGGTGCACCAGCATCTCCTTCTACACAGCAAATTCCCTTACACTTAGAAAGGTTACATACAAATTCTTCAGAAAAAATATCTTCAGAAATTAATTTATCATCTATTTGAATCATAATCTAATTTATTTAAAAAAATGTCGCAGCTTTATAAGCTAAGAGACTAAAAATAATTATCCAGAATCCTAGTTCTTTCATCCAATATTTTCTTAGAAATCTAAGCCCTCTCGCTATAATAATTACATTTGGTAAAACCAAAAGCAGTAGATATTCATAAGATTTCCCCATATACAGAAAAACAGTAGTCAACTGTGCAATGAAGAAAAATAATAAAAAACTATATTGGTATTTACTTCTTGGGCTTTTTTTGTTAAAGTTTGCAAAATGGTCAGAGATGGCATACATCACAAATAGAACTACAGGAGCTAAAAAATATAAAGGATAAAAATCTGTACTAAGTTTGTCTAAAACTAGCGGAAGATATTGCTCGTCAAATTCTGTATAACCTAATAGATACATAACCCCAAAATAAGTCCCAAAAATCATAATTATCCCAAAGAAATACCTGAAAATATTAAGTCCAATTCTATCTGCTGTAGATATTAAATGGATAAATACAAAAATAAACATAGGCCAAGTAGTAGGAAGAAATATAAAATTAATTGCCAAAATAGAACCAATAATTAAAAATGAGTTTTTTCGGGTGTGTTCATTATCACTTGCTAGTAAATAAATCACGAAAGAGTTCGTAAATAATGACATAGCAATTCCTATATCTAAATTTCCGGGATAAATTGCAAAAATACAAACGCTGTATAAAACCAAGGTTAAATGCGTGTTATAATTAAGTCCAATAGCATTAAAAATGAAATAGCCCAAACCAAAACCGCAAAATGTTAAAATATCTGTAAATAGATCTAGTTCTCTGTAATCCAATATGTTAAAGTAAGTTATCAATAAAAAAAGTAAAAAAATATATACTGGTATCGAAAAAATATTGGTTTCTTTTGAGAGTAATCTAAACATTTTTTATATTTTTGTGCAAAGTTAATTTAAAATAAAATAAAAATGACGTCTTTTTGGTTATTCTTAAGCGATGTGTTCAAGTTTACCTTCAGGTTTTATGACTTTGCAGGAAACGTAATGAATTGGATATTATTTTTTGTAGCAAGTGGTATCTTTACTTATTGGTGCTATGTTTTGGTATCTGTTTTGGGTAATAACAAAGACAAAGATTACCATTCTCCTACAGAAGGTAAATTCCATTATTATAAGCCCGAAATTCATACAAAAGAGATAGAGTAATTTCTAGAACTCAATTGGATAAAATATAAATTCCCGATACATAGTATCGGGAATTTTTGTTTAGTAAATTTTTTAGTTATGGCAAGGAACTACTACAACAGGAATATGTGAGTTTTTGGTAATATCTTTGGTAAGGCTTCCTACAAAGACATCATAAATTCCACTTCTGCCATGGCTTCCCATTACAATATAACTTGCATTTTTTTCTTTAGCATAATTTAGAATAATATCTGCTGAGACACCTTGTTTCAGAATATGTTCGCAACCTACGCCTTTAGATTCTATTCTTTTTTGAAGTTCATTAAGTTCAGATAATTCTTCTGCTATTTCAGATTTCTCTATTTCAGGAAAGTATTGAAATCCCATATCTCCTATTGCAAACCCAATGTCTGCAGGAGCTACGTGTATCAAGCATATTTTTCCCATCACTTCTTTAGCAAAATCCACCGCTCCATCTATCAAGACATCTGTGGTGTCGGAAAAATCAACAGGTAATACAATATTTTTCATGATATATGATTTTTGATACAACTAAGTTACAACAAAAAGCATGCCTTCACAATTATTTTTATATGATTTATTGTATGCGGAGACTAAGAACTTTTTCGCCTTCTAAAAACATTTCTAGCTCATCATTTTCTTCTACTTTTCCCACGCCTTTTGGTGTGCCAGTATAGATTAAATCACCAACTCTTAAGGTGAAATATTGTGAAACAAAAGAAATAATCTGGTCTGGTGAAAATAACATTAACTTGGTATTTCCGTCTTGTACCATTTCTTTATTCTTTTTGAGTTGAAATTTTAAATTTTTAAGGTCAAAATTTTCTTTTGAATAAAAATCTGAAACCACGGCACTTCCGTCAAAACCTTTTGCCAATTCCCAAGGTAAGCCTTTTCCTTTCAATTGAGATTGTAAATCTCTCGCTGTAAAATCTATTCCAAGCGCTATTTCATCATAATGTTTATGAGCGTTTTCTTCTTGAATATATTTTCCGCCTTTAGAAATTTTGATCACCACTTCTAGCTCGTAGTGTACATCATTAGAAAATTCTGGAATGTAAAAATCACTGCCTTTTTTGAGAATAGCAGTGTCTGGTTTCATAAAAATAACGGGTTTTTCAGGGATTTCGTTTCCTAATTCTTTGGCGTGTTCTGCGTAATTTCTTCCTATGCAAATGATTTTCATAATATATCTTTTGAAAATTTTAAATAGTTAATTTTTAAATTCATTTCCGCAGTAATAGCAGACGTATTTGGGTTTTTTAATTCCAATTTTTTCTAATAATAATATAATTCCATTTACACCTGGATTTTCATTGTCCCAATAGATGTTATTGGAATTGCATTTTGGACAATTAATTTTATATTTTGGTTTTTTTAAAGTATGTACAACTTCTAGAGAACTGACTAACGTTTCCGATTCTTCATTACTGAGATGAAAGTTTGAGAGTATTTCTCTGGCTATTTCTACTTCTGCATAGCTCACTAATAAATTTATTTCAGTAAAAGTATCTTCATTTTCTTTATCAAAATTAGTTTCCAGTATATTTTGAGTGTCAAAATAACTTTTTATGCCATTTTGAGCTAAAAATTTTTTATAATTTAAAGCTTCTTCTAAAGATGTACAAGAACATAAGGTTATTAATTGTGACATTTAGTTTATATTTTAATGCTTAAATTCATTTCCGCAGTAATAGCAAGTGTATTTACTACTCGGAACTTTTACGGGAAATCCTAATAATAACCAACTTACTCCGAAAATTCCGTCTGGTTTTTCGTGTTGATAGATATGGTTTGAACCACATTTAGGGCAAGTAAAATCATACTCTGGATTTTCTATAGTATGTTCTACTTCCAGCGCTACCTCTTCATTTTCTTCAAAATTTTGTAAAATTTCTTTGGCTTTTTCTACATTTTCTTCAAAAACTTGCAGTTGTAAACCATCAATTGCTTGAGAAAGCAACCAATCTGATTGTATAGTATGTTCATTGGCAATAAAACTTCCGATGCCATTTTCTGCCAAAATTTGTTTGTCTCTATTGGCTTCAATAGGACTTTCGTAGTATTTGATGCGAATAAGGTTAGACATTTTTAATTAAAACTTACTCCTCAACTGAATTTTTGTCAAAACTTTTTTGGTATAAAGCGGGAAATCAGCATTTTGAATCCAACCGAAATAGCCAACATCTTTCGTGAAAACATCTTTTACTTTTTGACCTTTATATTTCCCAAAAGTAAAGATTTCTTCGTCTTTATCATCAAAAGCGATAAACCCTGCTAAATCTGCAAATTTATTATGGAAAGAAAATTCACTCAAAGATGCAATATCATTCGGTAAATCTGCATATTTTTCTACTTGAGCGTCTAAAACCTCAAAAGTCGCTAAAGTATCAGCTTCCGCAGAATGGGCATTTTCCAGAGATTTTCCGCAGTAAAATTGGTAAGCAGCACTTAGATTTCTAGGTTCCATCTTGTGGAAAATAGTTTGTGCATCTACTGGTTTGTGCTTAGATAAATCAAAATCATAACCAGCCCTTAACAGTTCTTCTGCCAAAAGCGGAATGTCAAATCGATTAGAATTAAAACCACCTAAATCCGAATCTTTAATCATATCGATAATTTTTGGAGCCAATTCTTTAAAAGTTGGAGAATCTTTTACATCTTCGTCTGTAATTCCGTGAACTGCGGTAGATTCTGCAGGGATTGGCATTTCTGGATTTACATACCATGTTTTGCTCTCTCTAGAAGCATCAGGAAAAACCTTCAAAATACATATTTCTACAATTCTGTCCTTAGAAATATTAATTCCTGTAGTTTCAAGATCGAAAATGCAAAGCGGTTTATGGAGTTTTAGATTCATATTTGTGTTACGAGTTACAAGTTATGGGTTGCGAGTTACGTATTTTACTTCGTAACTCGCATCTCATACCTCATTTTATTTAAGTTGTTTTTGAAATAGTATTGAAATTAAAATGTAATAAATGATTACAAAAGGAATACCTGCCAATCTGAAAATTGCCATTATAAGCAATGAACCAATAACTAAAAAAACTTTTGGGTAATTGTCTTCTAATTTTTTGGATTTGAATTTCATTGCAATCATTTTAATTGGAGAAATCAAAAGCCAAGAGCTTAAAATGGTGAAAATAAATAATATTTCGTTTGAAAAATTAAAGGTAAATGCGCTTGTAAATTGATTGCTAGATTCTCCTAAAAAATAAAGAATACCAAAAATTAAAATCGTATTGCTTGGGGTGTTTAGACCTTTGAAATAGTACGTTTGTTCTTCATCTAAATTAAAAATTGCCAATCTAAGACAAGAAAAAAGTGTGATGAAAAGCCCAAAATATTTTAACTCAAAAGGAAGTGTAATCCCGAATAATTCATTCCCGTTATTGGCAAAGGCATTAAACATAATTAACCCTGGAACCAGCCCAAAACTTACCATATCTGCCAAAGAATCTAATTGTGCCCCTAAATTAGAATTAGATTTCAAAGCTCTGGCAACAAAACCATCAAAAAAGTCTAAAACCAACGAAAGCGCAAGACATACTGCTGCAATATGATAATCGTGATTAATGATATGGATTACGGCAATGCTTCCGCAGAATAAATTCCCTAGAGTAAGAGCATTTGCCAAATTGTTTTTAATGAAATTCATTTTACAAAAATAGAAAAATTGATGGGAAGATGGAAGCTAGAAGAAGGAAGTTTTTGGTAAATCGTCAATTAATTATTGTCTGAACCAAAAATACATCCTTTTTAATTTGCTCTTGTAAAAATTTGTAATTTTGCCGCTATGAAAATTTTCTCAGAATTTAGAAAACAAGAAGTTATAGCACTTCTTTACCGTATATTTTTGGCGTACTTTTTTTATCAAATAGCCAGATTATTGTTTTGGTATTTTAACAAAGATGCTATTAAAATAGACAGTGTTTCAGACTATTTCGGCTTAGCTTATCACGGTTTGGCTTTTGATACTACTGCAATTTTGTATGTAAATGGTTTGTTTGTTTTGCTCAGCATTATTCCTATTGTAATTAATTCTAAAGTTGGTTATCAGAAATTTCTTTTTTATCTCTATTTTATTACCAATGGAATAACGTACGGAATGAATTTCGGAGATTTTATTTACTACAAATTTAGCAATGCGAGACTAACTACTGCTGCGTTACACGTAGCTCAACACGAAAATAACATAGGTAAAGTTTTTTTACAATCTGTAATAGAACATCCTTTTGTAATTATTTGGTTTGTAGTTTTAATTATTTTTTGGATTTTTTTATACAAAAAAGTTCAAGTTCCAGAGAGAAGACCTCAGAAATTACTTCCATATTTTGTGAGTTCTATAATTACACTATTAATAACGGTTACTGTAGCAATTGGAGGAATTAGAGGGGATTTCAAACATTCTACCAGACCTATTAATTTGGTAGATGCCAATAGATATGTTAAAAATCCTACGCAAGCCAATGTAGTCTTGAATAGTGTTTTTTCGTTTTTTAGAACCATGAATACCAATAATTTTAAAGAAGTACATTTTGTGAATCAAAAATTTATTGATGAAAATATAAGACCATATAAAATCTATAAAAGCGAAACAAAATCTAAACCCAATGTAGTGATTTTTATCCTCGAAAGTTTTGGTAGAGAATATTCTGGAGCATTTAACAAACATAAAAACATCAAAAATTTTGATAGTTATACTCCGTTTTTTGATAGTTTGGCAACTAAAAGTTTGATTTTTCCGAATGCTTTTGCTAATGGAAGGCAATCTATCCACGGAATGAGTTCTGTTTTGGCAGGAATCCCAAGTTTGGCAGATGCTTTTACCAGCTCACCATATTCTAATCAGAAGATACAATCCATCGTTTCAGTGTGTGATGAAATGGGCTATGATACGTCTTTTTTTCATGGTGCACCAAACGGAAGTATGGGGTTTTTAGGTTTCGGGAATATTTTAGGATTTAAGCATTATTATGGCAAGACAGAATATAATAATGATGCAGATTTTGATGGAATTTGGGGAATTTGGGACGAGTCTTTTTTTCAATATTTTGCTAAGACTTTAAACCAAAAAAAATCACCTTTTATGGCAACTTTGTTTAGTGTTTCGTCTCATCATCCTTTTAAAATTCCTGAAAAATATATTGGGAAATTTAAAAAAGGACACGTAGAAATTCATGAACCCATAGAATATACTGATTATTCTATCAGAAAATTCTTTGAGACTGCCAAAAAAATGCCTTGGTATAACAATACGATTTTTGTTTTTGTAGCAGACCATACCAATCAAGTTTATTATGACGAATATAACAAAGCCATGAATAAATTCGCGGTTCCTATTTTGTTTTATTCGCCTAATTCAGAGTATAAACTGCAAGGAGAAAATGATGAAAACGTGCAGCAAATGGATATTTATCCTACTTTAGCAGAATTAATAGGGTATAACAAGCCGATTAGAAGCTGGGGAAGAAGCCTTATTTCGGGTAAAAATGAGCCCAATATTATTGTTAATTCTACAGGTTCGGTTAATCAATTTACCATTAAGGATTACATTTATACCTTTGATTCTGATATGAAACTTCTTGGGATTTATGCTAAAGATGATTTAGCACTAGAAAATAATCTAAGTTCCAAATCTCAAAATTCTGAAATGCAAAGAGGTGTAATGCTAGCTAAAGCTTGGTATCAGGATTATATGGATAGGGTAATTAATAGAAAATTGCACTAAAACCAAACTGGTGTTTAATTTTTTTATTTTTGGCATTTCCTTTGTTTAATATGTTGTAAATAACAAAAAATTTGGTGTTTAAATTATTTTATTTATTTTTAACCAATATTAATTCTAAAAGTATGAAAAAAATAACATTTTTGTTCACAGCCTTATTAATGAGTGCTTTTTCTTATGCACAAATTGAAGGCAAATGGAAAACGATAGACGATGAAACAGGAAAACCAAAATCTATTGTAGAAATTTTTAAAAAATCTGATGGTAAATACTACGGAAAAATAGTACAGTTGCTACAAAAACCAGAGCACGAAACTTGTGTGAAATGTTCTGACGATAGAAAAAATAAACCCTTAATTGGTCTAGAAATTATACGAGGTCTTAAAAGCGAAGACGGAGAGTTTACAGGAGGGAACATTACCGATCCTAAAAATGGTAAAACTTATAAATGTACAGTAAAAACAGATGGAGCAGACAAGCTAAATGTAAGAGGTTATGTAGGTTTTTCACTGATCGGAAGAAGCCAAACTTGGCATAAAGTAAAATAATTTATAAAAATAGAACGCCTCAATCAAATGAGGCGTTTTTTTATGTGATAAATAACATAAAAATTATTAACTTTGCACCTCAAATAATTGTAACAGGATGAAAGAAGTACAATTTCGCGAAGCTATCTGTGAAGCGATGAGCGAAGAAATGCGTAAAGATGAGTCTATTTACCTAGTTGGTGAAGAGGTAGCAGAATATAACGGGGCTTATAAAGCTTCTAAAGGTATGTTAGCTGAATTTGGACCTAAAAGAGTAATAGATGCTCCTATTGCAGAACTAGGTTTTGCAGGGATTTCTGTAGGTGCCGCTATGAATGGCAACCGTCCAATTGTAGAGTTTATGACCTTTAATTTCTCTTTGGTAGCGATAGATCAGATTATTTCTAATGCTGCTAAAATGTACCAAATGAGTGCCGGGCAGTGGAATGTTCCTATCGTTTTTCGTGGGCCTACTGGTTCTGCAGGTCAATTAGGAGCTACTCACTCTCAAGCTTTAGAAAGCTGGTATGCTAATTGCCCAGGTCTCAAAGTAATCGTACCGTCTAATCCATATGACGCAAAAGGTTTATTAAAATCTGCAATTAGAGATAATGATCCTGTAATTTTTATGGAATCTGAGCAGATGTATGGTGATAAGATGGAAATTCCTGAAGAAGAATACTATATCCCGATTGGTAAAGCAGATATTAAGAAAGAAGGTAAAGATGTTACTTTAGTTTCGTTTGGTAAAATTGTGAAATTGGCACTTCAAGCTGCTGCTGATTTAGAAAAAGAAGGAATTTCTGTAGAGGTAATAGATCTTAGAACTGTTCGCCCTTTAGATTATGAAACTATTCTTAATTCTGTAAAGAAAACCAATAGATTAGTAGTTTTAGAAGAAGCTTGGCCGTTTGGTTCTGTAGCTTCAGAAATTACGTATATGGTACAGCAAAAAGCATTTGATTATCTAGATGCTCCTATCAAGAGAATTACAACTCCAGATGCGCCAGCTCCTTATTCGGCGGTATTATTTGCGGAGTGGTTCCCTAAATTAGAAAAAGTAAAAGAAGAGATTAAAAACGTAATGTACGTTAAATCTTAATTTTAAAAATACTACAAACTAAGGCGCAATTTTTATTGCGTCTTTTTTTATTTTAAAACTATCTCATCAATTTTTTTAATAAAAATCAATTTCATCTCGAAATTAAATTAAATTTGCACATTAAACTTTTAAAATAAAATGTCAGATGTTTTAGCGGGCGGTCATCATTTTGACACCAAAAAATTAAGCTTCATAGGAGTGTTGGTTTCTTTAGGAATTGTTTTCGGAGATATTGGTACATCTCCACTCTATGTAATGAGCGCAATCATAAAAGCTGGTAAAGAAGCGCAAATGATTTCCGAAGAATATATAGAAGGAGCGCTTTCTTGTGTTATATGGACACTTACTTTACAAACCACGATTAAATATGTTCTTATTTCCTTAAGAGCAGATAACAAAGGAGAAGGTGGTATTTTGGCATTGTTTTCTTTGGTTAAAAAAATGAGAATGAAATGGCTATATTTAATTGCCATTATTGGAGCTTCTGCATTAATTGCAGACGGTGTTATTACTCCTTCTCTTACGGTAATGGCTTCTATAGAAGGTCTTAAACAAATTAAGGGCTTAGAATTAGGAATTAATCCCATTTTAGCAATTACGACCATTATCTTAATCGTTATTTTTGTAATTCAACAGTTTGGGACGAGTTTCATCGGGAAATTTTTCGGACCAATTATGGTGATATGGTTTTTGTTTTTGGGAATTATGGGGATTATTAATTTACAATATCATCCAGAAATTTTGAAATCGTTTAATCCATATTACGCTTATAAACTCATTGTAAATTCACCTAAAGCACTTTGGATTTTAGGAGCGGTTTTTCTTTGTACTACAGGCGCAGAGGCTTTATATTCGGATTTAGGGCATTGTGGCGCTAAAAATATAAGAGTAAGTTGGTTTTTTGTAAAAGTGATGCTTATTCTAAATTATTTAGGTCAAGGTTCTTGGTTGTTAAAAAACTACGAAATGGTTTTTACGGGAACCAATCCTTTCTTTGGTATGTTGCCTCAGTTTTTAATTATT
The DNA here is from genome assembly GCA_002337005.1 of Flavobacteriales bacterium UBA1937. Taxonomy (GTDB): domain Bacteria; phylum Bacteroidota; class Bacteroidia; order Flavobacteriales; family Weeksellaceae; genus Cloacibacterium. The sequence continues at coordinate 21,522 of DDFD01000050.1, forward strand.
CCAGCAGTTATATTAGCTACTGCTGCGGCAATTATTGCGTCTCAGGCTTTGATTACTGGATCATTTACAATATTTTCAGAGGCTATGTCGCTTAATTTTTGGCCATTCCAGCAAATTGAATATCCTTCTGGTCTTAAAGGTCAAATGTACATACCTAGAATCAATTGGGGGTTACTTATTATGTGTATAGTAGTTGTATTTTATTTTAAAGAATCTGTACATATGGAAGCAGCTTACGGACTTTCTATAACTGTAACTATGTTAATGACCACTATTTTAGTGATTTTTTGGCTTTGGCGAAATAGAGTAAGTAAAATTTTCATTGCCATATTCGCTATGGTTTATTTTGCCATTGAGTTAGGATTCTTTAGTGCTAATATTATCAAATTTTTTGAAGAAGGATGGATTACAGTAGTTTTGGCAGGTTTTGTGGCGGTATGTATGTATGCTTGGTATAATGGTAGAATGATTAAACAGAACTTTATAAAATTTGTAAAACTGAGAGATTATGTTTCTACCATCAAAGACATAAAATTAGATGAATCTATCCCGAAATATGCTACCAATCTAGCTTTTTTAAGCAGAGCAAAACGCAATGACGAAGTAGAATCTAAAATCATCTATTCTATTATGCGCTCACAGCCCAAAAGGGCAGACCATTATTTTATCTTAAATATCATCAATCAAGAAGATCCTTTTACATTTAAATATTCTATTGATGAGGTTTTGCCAGGAACGATTTATAAAATTAATTTCCTTCTAGGGTTTAAAAAAGATAGAAAAATCAATGATTATTTTAATCAAGTTTTAGCAGATATGATGCAAGATGGAACGATTCCAGATAGAAGTAGCCATCCTTCCCTTAGAAATCATAATGTACCACCAGACCTTAAATATGTAATTATTGATAATGTTTACATCAATGACTTTTTATTAAGCGTAAAAGAAAAAATTACTTTAAGTATTTATAATTTCGTGAAATATATTGGCAGTAGTGATTTCAAAGCCTACGGTCTTGCACCGCATAATGTATTGGTAGAATCTGTTCCGCTAATGTATAATCCAATCAGAGAAGATAAAATTACACTAGACGAATTCAGAAGATACGAATCTTAAATAGAATCGAAAGTCTTCAATTTTTGATTGAGACTTTTTTAGATTTCTTCACTTATAGAAATTGATGTTTCTATTAAAAATTATTAATAAATTTGTTTTCTAAACAATAAGATGGAAGCAACACAGAAAGAAAAGAATATAAAAGTGATAAAAGATGTTTTGAAGCAATACCTTCAAGACAAATCTTATCGAAATACTCCAGAGCGATACGCCATTTTAGAGGAAATCTATAATATGGATCATCATTTTAATGTAGATGATCTCTATCTTATAATGATTAATAAAAAATATCACGTAAGTAAAGCGACCATTTATAATACCATAGAAATTTTTCTAGACGCTGGCCTTATTCGTAAACACCAGTTTGGCGAAAAAACAATGTCTTCTTCCTCTTATGAGAAATCCTATTTTGATAAACAACACGATCATCTGGTGATTTACAAAGATGGTTCTGATAAAGAAATAGAAGAAATTATAGAATTTTGTGACCCTAGAATTCAAGGCATTAAACAATCTATCGAAGAAGCATTTGGCGTGAAAATTGATACCCACTCATTATATTTTTACGGCAACAAAAAAAAGTAATGAAAAAATTTCTTTTTCTATTTTTAATTCTTTTTGCTCACTTTTCGTTGGCGCAAACTGATAAAATTAATCCTAAAACTCCGCCTACCAAAGATATTTTCTTCAAAAAAGAAAATACACCTAATGCTGCTCCTACCCAAAAAATTAAGCAAATACATTCAGACTCTATCAATAGAAAGCCAGATTTGTACGGAGGGAATATGTTTTTTGATGGAAACGTAGAGTTTCAGCATAATGGCGCAGTGCTTACTGCAAACAGAGTGGTTTTTTATCAAAAAGAAAATTTTATAAAAGCTATAGGAAATGTAGTTTTAGTGACTTCGGACGGAAACAGAATTACCGCCGAAGAAATGGAATATGACGGCGAAACCCAACGCGGAATTGCCAGAAAAAATGTAGTTCTTACAGACCCGAACCAGACCATTTCTACAGATGTTTTGTACTATGACAGAGTAAAAAATACCGCTTATTTTAACTCCGGAGGAACCATTAATGATGGTAAAAGTACAATGTGGACTCAGGCTGCTACCTATTTTGTAGACTCTAAAATGAATGAATTTACGGGCAATTATACCATAGACAATGCCCAATACAGAGTAGAAGGTAAAAATATAAAACAGTATCAAAGTACCAATACCGCAGATTTTTTTGGTCCTACCACCATTACCAATAAGCAGAAACCGTCTAACTATGTCTATACGGAAAACGGAAAGTATCTGATGACCCAGAAAGAAGTTTATCTTAATAAAAATTCTAGAATTCACTACAATGGGAAAATTTTGACGGGTGATAAGATGTACTACAATCAGCTTACTGGTTTCGGAAAAGGTGAAGGAAATGTACGATTAGACGACCCAAAAGAAAAACGTTATATAAAAGGAGGATACGGAGAAATTTTTGAGAAAAAAGATTCAGCGATGATTACCCAAAAACCGTATGCTGTAAAAGAACTTAAAAATGATACTGCCTACATTGCTGCTGAAAAATTCCTAACTTACCAAAAACAAGATTCTATTGATAAGAATAAGAAAAAAAGTTTTCTTAGAGCTTACAAAAAAGTAAGAATGTATATGACCAAAGCCCAAGGTAGGGCAGATTCTTTAAGTTTTAATGAAACAGATGGTGTATTGCATTTTTTCAGAAAACCTATTTTCTGGAGCGGAGAAAAACAAATTACAGGAGACAAAATAGAAGCATATTTCAATACAGAAAACGAAAATATAGATTCTCTGAAAGTAAGAGGAAACGCTTTTGCCATCAGCAAAGTAGATTCATTGACTATGAAAGATGAATTTCACCAAGTAAAAGGTAAATTAATGACAGTTTTTTATCAAGACAACGAAATGAAACTGGCAAAAGTAATAGGAAATGCGCAATCTATTACCTATGCAGATTCTGAAGATCAAAAGACAAAAAAGATAGACAGGATAGGTGTTTCGATTTCTAATTGTGGAGAAATAGAAGCTCTTTTCGAAGACAGAAAAATACAAATTTTAGCTTGTAACATAGGTGCACAAGGCGAAATATATCCTATGAGTAAAATAGCACCAGAAAAACGGAAATTTCCTGATTACAATTGGAATACCAAAGACCGGCCTCTGAAATGGGAAGATATTTTGGTAGATACTCCAAATAATGAGGAAAAACAATATGAAACAGATGATACCTTGTTCAAAAAAGCAGAAGAAATCCGCTTGAAGGAAGAAGAAAAACGAAAACCTAAAACCATAAAACGAGATAGGAAATTATAAAAATTAAGAAATCGGGCTTTTGTCCGATTTTTTTTGAAAAGAAGATTATTTTTTCTTCTCAACTTCCATCTTCCAATTTCTAACTTCCTTATCTTTGCACTATGAAGCAAGAATTTTTCAAATATCAAGCACAGACCACGCCCTTTGCAGCAGGTTTCGAGGTAGAAAAAGCAGAAGGTAGTTATATTTATGGTAAAGATGGCAAAGCCTATCTAGATTTTGTAGCAGGTGTTTCTGCCAATACTTTGGGGCATTCTCACCCAAAAATTATTGATGCAATCAAAGAACAAGCAGACCAATATCTTCACGTAATGGTTTATGGCGAATACGCTCAGGAAAAACCTGTGGCACTTTGTCAATTATTGGCAGAAGCTACACCAGAACCATTAGAAGTTACATATTTGGTCAATTCTGGAGCAGAAGCTATAGATGGAGCTCTTAAATTAGCAAAAAGATATACTGGTAGAGAAGAAATTATCTCGATGAAAAATTCTTATCACGGAAATACGCACGGTGCGCTGTCGGTTTCAGGAAATGAAGTTCACAAGAGAGAATTCAGGCCATTATTGCCAATGATTAGCTTCATAGAGTTTAATAATGAAGAAGAGTTTTCAAAAATTACAGAAAAAACAGCTTGTGTAATTGCAGAAACGATACAAGGTGCTGCTGGTTTTTTGACACCATCTCAGAATTATTTTAAAAATTTGAAAAAAAGATGCGAAGAAGTAGGAGCTTTACTTATTTTAGATGAAATTCAGCCAGGATTTGGCAGAACAGGTAAACTTTTTTCTTTTGAGCATTATGATATGGTTCCAGATATTTTGGTTATGGGAAAAGGAATGGGCGGTGGAGTTCCAGTTGGTGCTTTTATGAGTTCGGTAGAAATTATGAAATCTTTGCAACATTCACCCAAATTAGGTCATATCACCACTTTCGGAGGAAATCCCTTAATTGCAGCATCTAGTTACGCTACTTTAAAAGAGGTTTTAGACAGTGGATTGATGGATAAAGTGAATGAAAAAGAAGCACTTTTCAGAGAATTACTGGTTCACCCCAAAATAAAAAAAGTAAATGGAAGAGGTCTAATGCTGGCAGTAGAATTAGAATCTCCAGATTATACGCTTAAGGTAGCAAAAAGATGTATGGAAAAAGGATTAATCGTTTTTTGGCAACTGTACCGAAACGAGTTTATGAGAATCTCGCCACCGCTTACTTTGACCAAAGATGAGATAAGAAAAGGCTGTCAGATTATCTTACAAGCATTAGATGAAGTAGAGTAGTGAACAAAAAATATAAAATCAATACCAAAGTGTTTTTTAAATTTTTGAAAACACTTTTTTATGCCAAAATTCATAAAATATTGTAAATTTTTATTAGAAAAGTATTGCAGAAATAAAAAATTAATTTATATATTGCGACACCGAAAAAATGGTGAAGTATGACGAAAACTAAAGTACAGTTTGAATATCCAATGCATTGTCAATCAGAGATTTTGTATGAATATCTTGCCAGTGCAGAAGGTCTTGCAGAATGGTTTGCAGATGAGGTGGTAGAAAGAGGTGATGATTTCTATTTTAGTTGGAGTGGTGGCCCTGCAGAGAAAGCAACATTAATTAGATATAAGCCCGAAAGTTTTGTGAGATTTCGTTGGGAAGAAGACGAAGGCACTAAATATTTCTTTGAAATGACCATTACTATTGATGAAATTACCAATGATCTTTCGCTAAACGTTACAGACTTTTGTGAGAAAGGAGACGAAAACGAAAGCAGATTATATTGGGATAATTTAATAGAAAATTTGCAAATAAAATTAGGCGCAGCTTAGTTTATTCTAAAGATAAAATTAATTGATAATTGATGGTTCAGTTATCAATTTTTTCTTTTTTCATACCTTTTTAATTCCTATTTTATGAGATACATAGACGGAGAAAAAAATACAGATATGGCATTTCAAAATAATGCTTTTTTGTATGGTGATGCTGTTAAAGTACATTTTTTTATCAAAGATTCACAGTTGATTATGGCAGAAGAATGCTACTTTTTTTTGATGGCTTCTATGCGAAAAATGAGAATGAATATTCCACTTTCTTTTACTCTAGAGTTTTTCTCAGAAATTTTCCTAACTGCAATTGCAGAAAACCAAGTTCAAGAAGGAGTGATAGAACTTTTGGTTTACAGAAATAGAGATGATGGTGTTTCGGCGAAAACACCTGTTCATTTTTATTTTGAAATCAAGCAAAAAGATGAAGTTCTGAAAATTTCAGAGAAATATGAATTAGACTTAATGAAAGAAATTTCTGTAAATACCAATGTTTTGAGCAATATAAAAGTGCATTCTCCAGAAAATATTTATGCAGCAATTTATGCCAAAGAAAATGATTTAGATGATGTAATTTTTCTAAATCCTAACAAAAAAATTGCGAGAACTATTTATGGAAATCTACTTTTATTAGAAGAAAATACCATTAAAATTCCGAAACAAACCGAAGGTGCTTATATTTCGCCTTTAATGGAAAATTTTGTGACTTTTGTGCATAAAAATAATTTGGCAGTAATAGAAGAAGCAGAACTAAGTGCTTTTGAAAGTCAAAAAGCAGAAGAAATTCTCGTAATTTCAGATGAAAAAGGCATCTTTACCGTTTCGAAGATTAGGAATAAAGAATTCGGTAACGAGAGATATAAAACAATGCTTGAAGCCTGGAAAACTAGTTTTTAAAATATAAATCCTTCTCAATTTACTGGGAAGGATTCTTTTATAATAGACGAACTCGGGAAACAACCTTTTTAATAGTCATTTACCGAGTTCTTATTCTTTGATTTAATATTAAAACGAAGTTTCTATCCTAAAAATTTCTAAAAGAATTGATAAAATTTTGTTAAATTAAATCTAACTTTAGGTCTAATTCATACTCACATCTTCTGGAGAATTAGCCCAAAGTAAAAACTCACCACCCAAATTTTGCATAATTTTTTTCCAAAGGCTTTGGTCGTTTGGTGAGGTGTAATCCAAATTATAAATTTCTACAGGAGTCCACATTTTATTTTGAATTTCCTGGTCTAGCTGATGAGCGCTCCATCCAGAATATCCAGAAAAGACTTTCACGTTTTCTATAGGTAATTTACCGTCAATAATTGTAGAAATTACTTTTTCTATATCTTCGGTTAGGTAAAATTCATTCTCAATTGGAGTGTGTTTTTCTGTAATAGGTTTTCCTTTTATAATGAAAGAAATACGGTCATTTTCTACAGGACCACCTTCATATACTTCTACATTAAAACCAAAAATTTCTAATAATTTACTGCTCATGGTGTGATTTTTTTTATTCAAAATCATTCCAAAAGCGCCCATTTCATCGTGTTCTATGATAAGAACCACAGACCTAGAAAATATATCACCAGAAATATCTGGAGTAGAAATTAATATTTTACCTTTGTAAGAGTAATTCATAAATCAAATTTAAAAAATTTTTGATGGAAAATCTTTATGACAAAAGAAAAGTTTACGAAAAATCTCAATTGCTTGAAAATCAAATAAAAGACAATCCTATAGAGTTGTTTAGAGATTGGTTTTTGGAAGCCGAAGAGAATCCTGCGGTGTCAGAATCTAATGCGATGGCAGTTTCTACAGTGGAAGCAGATGGTTGTCCTAGAACCAGAATGGTGCTTCTGAAGGCGTACAATTGGGAAGGTTTTATTTTTTATACCAATTATAATAGCAAAAAAGGCAAAGCTTTAGAGAATAATAATAAGGCATGTCTTCATTTTTTTTGGCCGAGTTTAGAAAGACAAATTATTATAAAAGCAGAATTAGAAAAAGTTCCTGAAAATTTAAGTGATGGATATTTTCATTCGAGACCAAAAGGAAGTCAGTTGGGGGCGGTAGTTTCTCCTCAGAGCTCTGTAATCCCTGATAGAGATTTTCTAGAAAATAAATTGAAGGATTTAGAAAAAGAGTACGAGAATAAGGAAATACCAAGACCCGAAAACTGGGGTGGTTATTTGGCGAAACCGTACGAAATAGAATTTTGGCAAGGCAGACCTAATCGTTTGCACGATAGGATTATTTATGAACTTCAGGAAGATTTCGAATGGAAAATTTCTAGACTAGCGCCATAAAATTTTACAATATTTTACCAAAAACGGCGGCAACCTTTGGTTGCCGCCGTTTTTTCTTTATTTTTTAGTCTGAAACAAATCTAAAATAACAGCGCCGAAACTTAGTTTCGGCGCTGTATTAATTTTCTGTGGAAAATTTAATTATTTCTTTTTAGCACCAGAAACTGCAGTAGCTAAATCAGCACCAGCTTTGAATTTTGCAACTTTTTTAGCAGCAATTTTGATTGGTTTCTTTGTAGCAGGGTTAATTCCTTGTCTAGCAGCTCTTTCAGCTACAGAGAATGTACCGAAACCTACTAGAGCAACTTTACCATCTTTTTTCTTAAGAGTAGCAGTTACGTTAGAAATAAATGATTCAAGAGCAGCTTTAGCAGCAACTTTAGTGATACCAGCATCTTTTGCGATTGCGTCGATTAATTCAGACTTGTTCATAGTTGTAAATATTAATTGTTAATTTGTTACGTAAGACAAATATATAACAATTTTGAAATTACACAAATTTTTTTCACAATTTTAATGATAATTATACTGTTTTCTATAATTTAACTCAAATATGATAATTGGTGTCTATTGCGTATTGTGCGGTTTTTGAGAGATTAAACCTCTTATTAGGTACTGTTATTACGAGTTTTTTTAAATGTACGTTTAATTAAATTCTGAATTATGAATTTGCTAATTTTATATTTTTTATATTGTTTTTCTTTCTAAAATGTAAATATTAAAGCGGATATGTGTTAAAATTAATCTTTTTGTCTAGAAAATCAGCTAATTACATATTTTCATAAAAGTAAAAAATTACTGTAAAATCCATCAAAAATCATTAAATTTGCAAAATGTTTATAGAAGTTTTTAAATCAAAAATTCACCGTGTTACGGTTACTGCTTCGGACCTTAATTATATAGGTAGCATTACGATAGATGAAGACCTTATAGAAGCTGCAGGTTTGGTAGTAGGAGAAAGAGTTTACATTGTAAATGTGAATAATGGTGAGCGTTTTGATACTTATGTTATAAAAGGTAAAAGAAAATCTGGCGAAATTTGCCTTAATGGTCCTGCTGCTAGAAAAGTACAAAAAGGTGATGTAATCATCATTATTTCTTATGCGCAAATGTCTATGGAAGAGGCAAAAACCTTCCAACCAAAAATTATTTTTCCAGACGAAAAAACCAATCTTTTAACTTAATTTTCTATATTTTGGAAAACAACAAAAAATCTTCTCCACTTAAAACGATTTTAACAATTGTAATTTCATTGGTTTTTGCTGCATTGTTTATGTGGTTGGCTTTTAAGGGATTAGAATTTGATAAAATTAAAGGGTATTTTGCAGAGGCTAATTATTTTTGGGTATTGGCAGCAATGGTTTTTGGCTTATTGGCATATTGGTTTAGAGCTATTCGTTGGAATCTTTTGCTAGAACCTATGGGCTACCAAATTTCTAATTCTAATTCTCTTTGGACGATTTCTTTCGGGTATTTGATGAATCTTACCATCCCAAGAAGTGGAGAATTAGCACGTTCTACTGCTTTGTACGGTGTAGAAAAAGTGCCGGTAGATAAATCTTTTGGGACGATTATTTTAGAAAGAGTGGTAGATTTGGTTTGTATGCTTGGTTTTCTGGGGTTAACTTTAGTATTTAAATACAATGCTATTTCGGCTTTTTATCATCAATCTGGTTTAAAAATCAATCCTGTTTTTATATTTTCAGCATTTGTCTTTTTTATTATAGGAACTTTTTTATTTTTTAAATTCAAGGATAAGTTTACACATCTTCGTTTTATTGGAAAAGTAATTGAATTTGTAGAAGGTATTTTTCACGGATTAACCACTATTTTCAAGCTCAAACAAAAAGTAAGATTCATAGTACTTTCTATTGCAATTTGGGTTTCTTATTATTTTGCTGCATATTTAGTTTGTTTTGCTTTACCAGAAACGTCTCATTTTACATTTGCTGATGGATTCTTTGTGATTGTTGTTGGTACATTAGGAATGATGGTTCCAGCTTCTGGTGGTATTGGTGCTTTTCATTTTGCAATGAAAATAGGAATTGGTGCGCTTTTCTTTTCTTACGGAAAAACTTTCGAAGAAGGTGCTGCTATTGGTTTGTCTTATGCTTTTATATCACACACCATGCAGTTGGTAATTATGGCAGTAATGGGAGTGATTTCTATCCCAATGTTAGCAAAAGCCAGAAATGAAGCTGTAAAATCGAAAGCTTTTTCAGAATAATGAATGTGAATAAGTTTATCGGGTTTTCAAAAAAGAAGTATTTTAAAGACTGATTAACAGATTGCAAAATTATAGATAAGTCAATTTGGCAGTTTTTAGTTGTATTTTTGCGAAAGGTAAGATAATTGACGCTTGTAAATAAAATAGAGGATACTCTAAAATCAAAAATATTATGACAATAGACAACAAACACGTAGTTGCGCTTAACTACATTCTTCATACGGATGGAGAAAATGAAGAAAAAGTTCTTGTAGAAAAATCAGACGTAGAAAATCCACTTACTTTTTTATATGGAGTAGGAATGATGATTCCTAAATTTGAAGAAAATATTAAAGGATTAACAGCTGGTGACAAAGCTTCTTTTACGATTTTACCATCAGAAGGTTATGGAGAAAGAAATCCTGATGCAGTTGCGCAATTGCCTTTAGAAATGTTCCAGGAATCTGGAATGCCACCAGTAGGTGCAATTTTGCCACTGTCTGATAATCAAGGGAATCAATTTCAAGCAGTAGTTATAGAAGTAACACCAGAAGCAGTAATTGCTGATCTTAACCATCCAATGGCTGGAAAAACTTTACATTTCGATGTAGAAATTGTAGATCACAGAGAAGCAACTGAAGAAGAATTAGCTCACGGTCACGCACACGGAATTGATGGACATTCTGGACATTAATTTTTAAGATATTTTTGAAAATAATCTTTCAAAATAATTTATAGAAAAAATAGAAATCCCGAAATTTTCGGGATTTTTTATTTATTTCAAAACTTTCATTAAGATTTCTTCCATTTTTGCATAACCTAATTTTGTAGGATGAATTCCGTCTTCTGCAAGTTCCATTGGTAAGCCATTTTTGTCATCTTTCAACGGAGTGTGATAATCTACATAAGTAAAGTGATTTTTTTGAGCATAATCTTTTAGCATTTTATTCAAAGCAATTACTTTATTTGCTGGTTCTAAACCTTTTCTCCAAGGATATTCATACGCTGGAAGCACAGAACAAATCACCACTTTTATTTTATTAGCTTTTGCTAATTCTGCCATAGAAACAATATTTCCAAAAACTTTTTCCAAAGAAATGGGACCATTGTTTTCTGCAATATCATTGGTTCCGGCAAGAAATACCACTTTTTTAGGATGAAGATTTATCACATCTTCTCTGAATCTTAAAAGCATCTGTGAAGTAGTTTGACCAGAAATTCCACGTCCTACAAAATTATTATTGGTAAAGAATTTAGGATCATTAGAAAACCAGCCTTCAGTAATAGAATCTCCCATAAAAACTGCATTCGGAACTGTATTTTGAGATTTTACTTGAACGTTTTCTTTTTCGTATCTGGCGTAATTAGCGAAATCTTGCGCAAAAAATAATGTTGACATTAGCGTAAATGCAAGGGTTAAAAATGTTGTTTTCATTGAAATAAATTTATATTCAAAGGTAAGGAATAAGTTTTGGCGAAAATTCTGTTTTTCATCATAAATTCAATAATTTTACAAAATAATGGAACAACATTCTAAAGATCCTTTACACGGGAAAAGATTAGACGCCATTCTAGAAGAATTGGTAGAGTATTACAATGGTTTTGAGGAACTCGGGAAACAAATAAACATCCGTTGTTTCAACGAAAATCCGAGCATTAATTCTTCTCTTAAATTCCTACGAAAAACAGATTGGGCAAGGAAAAAAGTAGAAAGTCTTTATCTCTATGTTTTGAGACAGAAGAAGAAAAATAAATAATATTTTTTATTAAGCTCTTGCTGATAAAGCAAATTTTGCAGATTAAAAAAGTGAAATCAGCTGAATCAATAAAATCAGCGAGAATTTTATTTTAATCTAAAAACTTTCCAGAAACATAATACCATTTTTTATCTACTTTTTTGAAAGTCGAACGTTCGTGATGGATGTTTTCTTCCCCCGATTTATCCGTGAAATAGGCTTTAAATTCTACTTCTTTTTCGCTAGAATGTATAATTTCTAGTTTTGTCCAAGTATTTTCTTTTCCCCAGTTTTCTAGTTCAGTTTTATGGTGAAATTTTCTTTTGCTAGGAAGCGTCGTTTCCCAAAGATAAACCCCATTCGGAATGGCAAAAGCAGTATAACGAGAACGCATGAGTTCTTCAGCGGTTTTGGGAAACGCTTTTTTAGAATGAAACGGTTCGCAACATTCTTCGTATAATTTTCCTGAACAACAAGGGCAATTTGTCATTTTTTATTTTTTTAAACACAAAGTCACAAAGATTTTATAATGCACACGAAAATGAATAGTGACCTTTGTGGTTTTCTTTGTGTTTAATTGTTTTCAATTATCCAAACGCTCTTTTCAACAAACTCTCTACTTTCGGTTCGCTTCCTCGGAAATTTTTGTACAATTCCATCGGGTCTTTTGTTCCGCCACTTGAAAGTAAAATTTTATATTTTGCAGCAATTTCAGGATTAAAAATACCGTTTTCTTTAAAATATTGAAAGGCATCAGCATCCAAAACTTCTGCCCATTTGTAAGAATAATATCCCGCGGAATAACCACCTTGGAAAATATGCGAAAAGCTTGTACTCATCGCTGTTTCAGGATTTTTTGGATACAAATTGGTTTTTTCGGTAGTCTCATCTTCAAATTTTTTCACATCAAACGATTTTACATCTATCGATTTTGCGATTTCACTATGATATTTAATATCCAAAATCCCGAAACCGAGTTGTCTCAAGGTTTGGTAACCTTCCATAAAGTTTTTAGATTCTGATATTTTCTGAATTTTTTCGTCTGGTAAAATTTCGCTAGTTTGATAATGTTTGGCAAAAGTTTTCAAAAATTCTGGTTCGTAGCAATAATTTTCTAAAAATTGCGAAGGTAACTCCACAAAATCCCATTTCACAGAAGTTCCCGAAAGATTAGGATATTGTGTATTTGCCAAAATTCCGTGCAGAGCGTGCCCAAATTCGTGAAAAAGTGTTGTTACTTCTTGGAAAGTGAGCAAACTTGGTGTGTCAGAAGTTGGTTTCGTAAAATTACAAACCACCGAAATATGTGGACGAACATTCTCGCCGTTTTCTATTTTTTGAGATTTAAAACTCGTCATCCAAGCTCCCGCTCTTTTTCCTTTTCTCGGTTGATAATCAGCGTAAAGCAAAGCTTTAAAATTAGTTGTTAGTTGCTGGTTGTCGGTTGATAGATTTTCTTTTGGTTCTTGATTCTTGGTTCTTGATTCTTGGCTCTCAAAAATCTCATAGGTTTTCACTTCAGGATGATACTTTTGAACATCATTAATTTCAGAAAATTCTAAACCAAAAAGTTTTCCGGCAAGTTTGAATACTGCTTCCTGAACTTTGTCTAACTGGAAATAAGGTTTCAGCTCTTCATCATCAATATCATATTTTGCTTTGCGTAATTTTTCGGCGTAAAAAGCGTGGTCATAACTTTGCATTTCTGCTATTCCATCAGCTTTTGCGAGGATTTTTAGTTCTTCAATTTCTTTTTTGGCAAAAGGAGTTGCTTTTTCTAACAATTCATTCAAAAATTCAAAAACTTTAGCAGGAGATTTCGCCATTCTTTCTTCCAAAACATAATCAGCGTAAGTTTTGTAACCCAGAATTTCAGCTTTTTGTTGTTTCAAAGAAATAATGTCTTTAATGAGATTTTGATTGTCAAATTCATTATTTTTAAAAGCTTTTTTGCCGTTTTCAAGTGCCAATTCCTTACGTAATTCTCGGTTTTCACAATACGTAATAAACGGAACATAACTCGGATATTGAAGCGTGATAACGTAACCTTCCAAGTTTCTTTCTTTTGCTTCTTCTGCATATTGAGCCAAAATTGCTTCGGGAATTCCCGCCAAATCGTTTTTATCTAAAATATGTTTGAAATAATTGTTGGTTTCCGCTAAAACATTTTGCCCGAATTGAAGTGATTTTAGAGACAAATCCATATTGATTTTCTCCAGTTTCTTTTTGTCTTCATCATTCAAAAGTGCGCCATTTCTTACGAAACCTTTGTAAGTTTCGTTTAGAAGAGTAGTTTGTTCTTCGTTTAAACCACCCCGATCTCGCTTTTGGCTCGACCACCCCTCCAAAAGAGGGGAATTAAAATCATCAAAAACCTTTTTAATTCTGTTAAAAAGTGCTTCATTTTGAGAAATTTGTGAAGAATATTCCGACAAAAGTGGAGAAACTTCTTGTGCTATTTTCTGAATTTCGTCGTTGGTTTCCGCAGAATTAAGGTTGAAAAAAATGCTAGAAACCGCATCTAATTGTTCACCAGAATACGCCAAAGCTTCTATGGTATTTTTAAAGGTAGCTTCTTCTAGATTATTGGCAATGTCGTCAATTTCTTTTTTTGATTTTTCGATTAATTCTTTGAAAGCAGGAAGATAATGTTCTTCTTTAATTTCATTAAAAGGCGCAGAATTATATTTGGTGTTGAATTTTTGTAATAAAGGATTCATTTTAGATATAGTTAAATATGTGTTGTAAAAAGTTTTCCAAATTTAATTAAAATCAAATTACTTATCTTTGATAAAACTTAAAAACTTAATGGTTATGAAAAAATTTTTTAAAATTTTGTTAGGATTTTTCTTAATTCTGTTTTTTGCTATCGTTATCGGAATGTTGGTGGTAGGAAAAAAATATCATTTTGAAAAATCAATCGTGATTAACGCACCTGTAGAAAAAGTTTGGCAAAACGTAAATTCTATGAAAGCGGTGAACTCTTGGAGTCCTTTTATGGATTATGATAAAAATATGAAACAATCTTATTCTGGTGTTTCAGGGCAAGTTGGCGATACGTATCACTGGAGCGGAAATGAACAAGCTGGTGAAGGCGAAGAAAAAATTACCACACTTGAAACCAATAAAAAAGCCTCTGTAAATATTCGTTTCATAAAACCTTTTGAAGGAAATGCAGATGCAGATGTACTTTTAGAACCACAAGGAAATGCTACAAAAGTAACTTGGACTTTCGATACAGAAATGAATTATCCTATGAATCTAATGAAACTTACAATGGACAGTCAAATGGATAAAGATTTCGGGAAAGGATTGCAAAAACTGAAAGAAGTTTCAGAAAAATAATTACAAAAAATATAGTGTAAAAACCTTCCAAAATTTTTTGGAAGGTTTTTTGTTTTTATATTTGATGAGTAAAGAATATGCAGAAACAAGATTATAACAAAGAAAGTATAAGAACTTTTGTAAAAGAACAGATTTCGGGGAAGATAAAAACATTAGAATTCTACCTTAATTTTACGCTGGAAGCAAGCCGAGAAGTGAAGAAAACTTCGAAGTATGATTCTATAAGAGAAGAAATGCAAGAAGAAATTTATCATCTTGATAAACAAATGGTTGCGCTCAAAAATATGCAAAGAGAAATGCAAAAAGTGCTGAATTCTACTTCTAAAAATGTACAATTAGGTTCTTTGGTTATTACCAATAAAGCACGGTTTTATATTTCGGTTTCTTTGGGCGAATTTTTCTTTGAAAATACTCGGTTTTATGCCATTTCTACTGAAAGTCCGATGTACAAAATTATGGCAGGAAAATCTGTAGGAGATTCTTTTGTGCTGAATAATATTCACCAGGAAATAATAGAAGTTTTATAAAAATTTAAAAATGAAAAATTCAGAAATATTAAAAGAAATTATAGAAAATAGAAAAAGTGTTTTTCCAAAAGACTATACTAGAGAAGAAATTCCGCAAGAAGTTTTAGATGAAATATTGAGTTCGGCACAATATGCGCCTAATCATAAAAGAACGAAACCGTGGAGATTTCAAGTTTTCAAAAATGAAGAAAAGCAGATTTTGGCTAAAGAAATTCAGAGAATTTATAAAGAGACAACACCAGAACATTTGTTTTTAGAGAAAAAATATTTGGATTTTGAAGATAAAATTTCAAAATCTAATACCATTATTACGATTTCTGTGAATTTCAGCGGTCTGGTTCCAGAATGGGAAGAAATTGCATCAACAGCGATGGCGGTACAGAATATGTATCTTACTTGTACAGCAAACGAAATTGGTTGTTATTGGAGTTCTCACGACATCATTAATCATCTTGGGGATTTTCTAAATTTAGAAGAAAATCAGCGCTGTATTGGGCTTTTCTATTTAGGGAAAATGTAAAAACTTAAAGGAGATAAGTAAGCATAAAGCCAATAAAATATTTTGTATTTCAAATAAATTTTGTACTTTTGCAGACTTAAATATTAATCGGGACGAGTTCCCATAAATTCACAACAATATGTCAGTAAAAATTAGATTACAAAGACACGGTAAAAAAGGAAAACCTTTTTTTCACATCGTAGTAGCAGACGCTAGAGCTAGAAGAGATGGTAGATTCATCGAAAAATTAGGCGTTTATAACCCAATTACAAACCCAGCAACCATTGAATTAGATGTAGATGCTGCTGTAA